>NZ_JBGNUT010000028.1:0-142064 GCF_041951385.1 Actinomadura sp. NTSP31
ACGACCACCACAAGACGGCAGGAGCGGCGCAAGCCGCTCCCACTCCGCATCAGTCAACTCGAACCGCCGCGTCACCGACCAACAACTACCGAACCGATAGATCAAGATCTATCGGACACGCCCTAGGGGGCGTCCGATAGCAGGTGGGGCGCGGCGACGGCGGAACGCCCGTACGTCCCGCGCCCCTCGTCCTCCGGCGCCTCGGCGGGGGGCGGGCCGACGAGGAACCAGCGGGCCGTCCGGACGGCGCCGACGAGGAACTCCGCGTCCGCGAGCCCGCCCACCGCGACCAGCGCGTCGAACCGCTCGTCCCCGAGCGCGGCGCCCACGCCGAGCGGCGTCCCGACGACCAGGTCCGCGGCGGGCAGCAGCGCGGCGCCGTCGGCCTCGCCGCCCTCCAGGAGCCCGCCGAGCTCCTCGATCCGCGCCATCGCGAGCCGCTGATGCCGCGCGATGGCGTCCGGGTCGTCCGCCGGGTCCGCGCCGCAGATCTCCCGGACGTTCCCGCGCGACCGCGCCTCGGCCTCCGCCGCCGACTCCAGCTCCGCGGCGTGCGCGGCGATCTCCCGCTCGCCGTCCGCGGTCCGCCGCTCCAGCGCGGCCCGCGCTTCGGCCTCCCGCGCCGTCGCCGCCTCCGCGTCCGCCCGGGCCCGCTCCGCCGCCGCCAGCGCCTCCCGCCGGGCCGCCGCGGCGGCCTCCACCCGCTCCTCGATCCCCCGCGCGGCCTGCTGCGCGGCGCGCGCCTCCAGCCCCGCCTGCGTGGCGCGGTCCACCGACTCCGCCGCGCGCCTGGCCTGCTCCTGGTGCTCCGCGCCCGCCGTCTCCCGCTCCGTCGCCAGCCACGCCAGCTCCGTCGTCAACCGCTCCTGCGCCTCCCGCGCCATCGCCAGCCGCGCCCCGCCCTCCGACACGAACCCCGCGAGCCCCTGCCGGTGCGCCTCCGCGCGCTCCGCCGCGTCCTTGGCCTCCTGCGCCCGCTTGGCCGCCTCGTCCGCGTCCCGCGTCCGCGCCCGCACCTCCGCCCGGACGCTCTTGAAGTCCGACGGCGGCGCCGCCACGTGCAGCCGCTGCGCCAGCGACATCTTCCGCCGCACCGCCGCCAGCGCCGACTCCGCCGAGACCAGCCGGTAGTAGGCCGCATGGCCCTCCGCCGACGCGTCCGCGTCCACGGCGGCCAGCCTGTCGGCCTCCTCCGCCGCCGCAGGCAACGCCTCCTGCGCCCGCGCCAGCTCGTCCTTTAGCGACGCCTCCACCTGTTGCGCGCCCTGCAACTCGTGCTGCGCGTTGCGGGCCCGCTCGTCCAGCTGCGCGCACCGCGCGTACGCCTCGTCCGCGACCCGCGTCAGCTCGCTCGCCTCGGCGCCCGCCGCGTCCGCGACCGCCTGAAGCCTGTCCGCCTCCGCCCGCGGGCCCGCGAGCTCGGCCTCCGCCTCCTGCTGGACCGCGACGAGCCGCTCCGCCTCGGCCTCCGCCTCGACGGCCCCCTGCTCCGCGCTGCGCGCCGCGTCCCGCGCCGCTTCGATGGCCCGCGCCAGCCCGTCCAGCTCCGCGTCGAGCGCCTCCTTGCGCGCGACCCCTTCCGCCTGGACCGCCGCCAGCGTCTCCGCGTCCCGCGGCCACTGCTCGAGCCACATCAGCCCGCGCCGCAGCACCCCCGCCTCGGCGCGCCACGACTGCGGCCAAGCCTCTCCGACCGGCCGCAACACCGCCCCGCGAACCCATGTCTCCGGCTGCTCGACGTCCAGCCCCGCACGCCCGCCCGTACCGTGCTCGTCGTCGTCGGGGAGCGGCGCCGTACTGCCCCCGGGCCCCGCCTCGCTACCCGGCCGGCCGGACAGTCCCTCGGGCCGCGTCACATCGACCGCGCTCCCGGCCTGCCCTTCCTCCAGACCCACCGGAGCGCTCAGGGGCGCGTCGGCGTCGCCCGGAGCATCGGGCCGATCGCCCGCCGAACCGGGCAGCGGCTGGGCGAGTGTCGTGTCGCTTGCGCCTGCTGCGGACGGCGTTTCGGCCATGTCCGAGGGCGGGACGGGTGGCGTCACGTCGGGCTGGTCGTCCGGGAGGACGGGCAGCGGTTGGGCGAGCGTCGTGTCGGTCGGGCCCGCTCCGGCTGGTGGTTCGGGCCGCGTTTCCGCCACGGCCGGCGCGTCGGGCTGATCGCCTGGCAGATCGGGGAGTGGCTCGGCGCGGGTCGCGTCCGGGGCGGCGCCCGCTCCCGGCTCGGGGAGTCCCGTCACGGGCTTGAACTCGATCGTGCCGTGGGAGCCGAAGTCCTCCCTGAACTGCACCGCCGGTCGGTCGTCCTCCGGTTCGGGCTCGGCCGGCGGCTGGTCCCGGACGACCGGCTGCACAGCCGGTGCGGCTTCGGGGACGGCCGGCAGTTTGAGCGTCCCTTCGGGTTCGGCCGGTGGGGCGAGGGGGCGGGTTTCGGCGAGGAGGGGGAGGAGGTCCGGGTCTTCCTGGAGGGTTTCGAGGAGGGCGGCGGCCTGCTCCGGGGTCGAGGTCAGGAGCAGGGTGCGTTCGCCGGCGGTCTTGAGGCCCCTGAGGAGGGCGTGAACGGTCTCGGGTTCGTCCGCCGTCTGGACGAGGCCGACCGTGCCGGTCACTTCGAGGGAGCCGGGGGCGACGAGGAGGCGGGCGAGGGTCTCCCAGTCGCCGGCGACGTGTCCGGCGCGGAGGGCGCGGAGCGCGGCGATCTGGGCGGACCAGCCGGGGCCGTCCTCGGTGAGCCGGGCCTGGAGCGCCTCGTACTGGTCGGTCAGCGGCCCGTAGACGCTCTCGACGAGTTCGCGGCCGCCCCAGGGGACCTGTTCCGTGCCGAGGGGCGGGGTCACCTCGGCGGGCGTGTCCGTCAGCGGGATCGTCTCCAGGTCGGGGCGGGCGTCGAGAGCGGTCTCGGGCACGCCGTCCGGCTCGTTGGGTTCCGTTGAGTGGTTCACCGACGCCATCCCGTCCCAGTTCGACCCCGGGGCCGTATGTGTCCCCTTCTGCCCGCGTCTAACGTCTCACATGGAAACGATCACCGGTGATCCGCGAGGACGGCGTGATGATCTTCACCGGGGCCGGGCCGCGGGTCGGGGTGGACGAGGGCGCCGGCCAGCCGGGGCAGGGCGTGCAGGAGGGCGTGCTCGGCGTCGACGGCGACGCGGTGGGCGCGGACGAGGGTGCAGGACGGGTCCACGGTGACGTCGCATTCGGCGCGGAGGCGGTGGCCGGTCCAGCGGAGCCGGACGTCGCCGACCGCGAGGACGCCGGGGGTGGCGGCCAGGGCCGTCTCGGCGCGGTCGACCAGGGCGGGGTCGACGGCGTCCATGAGGCGGCGCCAGACCTCGCGGGCCGTCTGGCCGAGGACGGCCAGGATCGCGGCCGTGATCAGCAGGCCGACGGCGGGGTCGGCCCACGGGAGGCCGAGGGCGGCGCCGCCGGCGCCGAGCAGGACGGCGAGGGAGGCGAAGCCGTCGGCGCGGGCGTGCAGGCCGTCGGCGACGAGGGCGGCGGAGCCGATGCGGCGGCCGACGCGGACGCGGTACCGGGCGACGAGCTCGTTGCCGGCGAAGCCGGCGAGGGCGGCGGCGGCCACGGCGGCGAGGTGGTCCACAGGCTGTGGATGGAGGAGGCGTTCCACCGCGGTGTACCCGGCGGCGACGGAGGAGGCGGCGACGGCCAGGACGATCACCACGCCGGCGAGGTCCTCGGCGCGCCCGTACCCGTAGGTGTAGCGGCGGGTCGGCGGGCGGCGGCCGAGGACGAACGCGATGCCGAGCGGGACGGCGGTGAGCGCGTCGGTGGCGTTGTGGAGGGTGTCCCCCAGCAGCGCCACCGAGCCGGAGAGCGCGACGACGGCGGCTTGCAGGACCGTCGTCGCGCCCAGCCCGGCGAGGGAGATCCACAGGGCGCGGATGCCCTGGGAGCTGGTCTCCAGCGCCCTGTCCGCCTCGCCCGCGTGCGAGTGCGGCCGCAGGAGGTGGCCGATGCGGTGCCGTAGCCCGTGCCGGTGCCCGTGTTCGCTCATGGGTCGAGGATGACCCGGAAATCCCGTTGCAGCACCTCGACAACAGCGACGTTCCCGCAGGTACGGGACGTGTGTCAGTGCGGGTTGGTCGCCAGTAGCTCCGCCAGCAGGTCGTCGAGGGTGACGATTCCCGTGAACTCGCCGCGCTCGCCGTTGACGACGGCGAGCTGGGCGCGGGCGCGGCGCATCCGGCTGACGGCGTCGAGGACGGTCGTCTCCGCGGTGAGGGCGGGCGCCGGGTAGGCGAGGTCCCCGGCGGGACGGTCCCCGTCCGGCTCGGTGATGGCGGCGCGGACGTGCACGATGCCGGTGGCGGCGCCGTCCGGGCCGCGCACCAGGAGGCGGCTGTGCCCGCTGGCGGTCGCGGTGCGGCGGATGTCGGCGGCGGACGCGCCCGTGTCGATGGTGGTCACCGATGAGGCGGGGATGACCAGGTGCCGGACGGTCGCCTCCCGCGCGGAGATCGCCCGCCGGAGCAGCTCGTGGTCGTGCCGCCCGATGAGGCCGAGGCGCCGGGACTCGCCGACGAGGTGGCTGAGCCGGGCCGGGTCGGTGTGGCTGTCGAGCTCGTCGCGGGGGGTGACCCGGACGAGCCGCAGCAGCCCGTTGGTCGTGGCGTTCAGCGCGGCGAGGATCGGGCGGGACACCTTCGCGAACGCGCGGAACGGCAGCGCCAGCAGCACGGCGGCCCGCTCCGGGTTCACGATCGCCCAGGACTTCGGCGCCATCTCGCCGACGACCATGTGCAGGAACGTGATGACGCCGAGGGCGCAGGCGAGGGCGGCGGCCTTCGCGCCGGCCTCGGGGACGCCGGCCGCGTGCAGCGGCGGTTCGAGCAGGTGCTCGAAGGCGGGCTCGGTGACGATCGCGAGGCCCAGCGAGCACATCGTGATGCCGAACTGGGCGCCGGCGAGCATCAGCGACAGTTCGCGGACGCCCGCGACGGCCGCCGCGGCGGGCCGGCCGCCCTTGGCGGCGGCGCGTTCGAGCTGGGACCGGTTGGCGGCGACCAGCGCGAACTCCGACGCGACGAAGAAGCCGTTCCCGATCAGCAGCAGGACGGTGATGAGCAGCGAGGTCAGCGGGTCCACGACACCTCCTCGGGGCGCGCGGCGCCGTCCGGCCCGGCGGACGCGGCGTCCGGGGACGGCGCTTCCGGGGACGGTGAGGCGGCGCAGGGCGGGTCGGAGATCTCGGGACGGTCCGCCGCGGCGGGCGCCGCCGCCGCCCGGATCCGGATCTTCTCGGCGACGCGCCGGGCGACGCTGACGACCTCCAGCCCGGCGTGCCCGGACGGGCCGCCGTGCTCGGTGTCCAGCGCGACGGTGAGGCGGTCGCCGGGGCAGGGCAGCCGGCGCAGCTCGGCCATGACGAGGCCGCCGAGGGTGTCGTAGGCGTCGCCCTCGGGCAGGTCGAGGCCGGTGAGCCGGCCGACCTCGTCGATCCGCATGCCGGCGTCGACCAGCCAGGACCCGTCGGGGCCGGTGGTCGGGGCGTCCTCGCGGGCGTCGGTCTCGTCGGCGATCTCGCCGACCAGCTCCTCGGCGACGTCCTCGAAGGTGAGGATGCCGGCGAGGCCGCCGTACTCGTCGACGACGCAGGCGAACTCCTCGCCGGACTCGCGCATCCGCTCGATGACGCCGTACAGCGGCTGGCTGCCCGGGACGAGCAGCGCGGGCCGGGCGATCTTCCCGACCGGGGTGGCCGGGTCGAGCGCGTCGTCGGCGACCTCGCGGGCGCCCGCGACGCCGATGACGTCGTCGACCTCGCCGTCGTAGACCGGGTAGGCGCTGTGGCCCGTCTCGCGGATCAGCGCGACGAGGTCGGTGGCGGGCGCGGCGGCGGGCAGCGTGCTGACCTGCGGGCGCGGCACCATCACCGCGTCGGCGGTGAGGTCGCCGAACGACAGCGCGCGGTCGAGCAGCCCGGACAGGTCGGCGGGCAGGTGGCCGGCGCTGTGCGACTTGCCGATGATGTCGCCGAGCTCTTCGAGGGTGGCGCCGCTGTGCAGCTCCTCGACGGGCTCGACGCCGACGGCGCGCAGCAGCCGTGTGGCGGCGCGGTCGAACAGCCGGATCAGCGGGCCCGCCACGGTCAGGTAGACCAGCGTGGACGCGGCCAGCGCGCGCGCCAGCGCCTCGGCGCGCGCCAGGGCGAGGTTCTTGGGGAACAACTCGCCCAGCAGCATCTGGATCAGCGTGGCCAGGACGAACCCGGTGGCCAGCGCGATCGCGCCGGTCGCGCCCGCCGGCACGCCCGCGGCGTCCAGCAGCGGCCGGATCAGCTCGGCGAGGGCGGGCTTGGCGATGAATCCGACGATCAGCGTCGTCATCGTGATGCCGAGCTGCGCGCCCGACAGCATGAACGACAGCCGGCCGATCACCTTCACGGCCCGGCGGGCGGACGTGTCGCCGCGCGCGGCGGCCTGCTCGAGCGAGGCGCGGTCGGCGGCGACGTAGGCGAATTCCTGGGCGACGAAATATCCGGTGGCGGCGGTGAGAACGATCACCGCGAGCACACCCAGCACCGCGGTCAGCATGGGGCACCGGGTCTATGACTGGGGTCCGACACCGCGGACTCACCACTCCTCTCATCTGGGCCTACCTGCGTAACGCCGCCTGGCGCGGCGAGGTTCCCGGCGCACCAGGGTACGGGCCCGGGCCGATCGTCCCACCGGCGCGCCGCCCTGTCCCGCCGGGACAGGCGCTTGTGTCGCCAAGTGTCACGGATCACACTAATTGGAGAGCGCGTGCCCGATACTTGAGCGGTCCTTTGCTCCCAGACCGCCGGAACGGGGGCGCGCACGGGGACCGAGAGAACCGAACGCGGGGCTGAGGTGGACGAGAGCGGGCCCGGGGCCGCCGCGCCCATGAGCCGGGAGGGGATCGACCATGCCCTCAGGACGCTCCAGACGGAGCGGGAGCGGATCGCGGCGTCGCTGCTGGAGCTCGACGGGCACACCGGCGTCCGGCTGCTGAGGGGCGCCCGGCTCGCCGGGGAGACGTGGCGGCGGTGGGAGGCGGTGCGGGCCCGGCTGACCACGCTGTGGCGGGTGTTCGACGCCTACCAGCTGGTGCTGGACGAGGCGTGCGCGCTGCGCGGCCGGTCGTCGCGCCCGGACGTGGCGGCGCTGGTGGAGCTGACCGGGCTGCTGTCGGGGCGGTCGGTGGAGCTGCCGGACGGCGAGATCCCGCTGGAGGACCGCACGCTCCTCGGCCCGCAGGACAGGCGCGCCACGCTGGACGAGGCGGTCGGGATGATGTCCGACGCGTACGCGTTCGTGGCGAAGGAGGTCGCGGCGGCGGACGCGGCGTGGTCGGCACTGCTGGAGCCGCTGGAGCAGGCGGAGAAGAGCTGGCGGCAGACGGCGCGGCTGGCGCACTCCCTCGACGGCACCCGCCACCCGGAGCTGGACCGGCTGGGCCGCGAGCTGACGGCGCTCGGCCGGCTGGTCCGCACCGACCCGCTGTCGCTGTGCCCCGGCGGGAGGCCCGACACGTCCCGGCTGGACCGGGTCCGCGCGTCGCTGACGTCGATCGGCGACGAGCTGGCCGGGGTCGCCCGGCTCCGCGACGAGTACGCCGAGCTGGTCGCGGGCCTCACCGAGGCCGTCGAGCGGGTCGAGGCGACCGAGCGGGCGGCGTGCGAGGCGCACGCGGCGGTGCTGCTGAAGATCCGCGCGCCGAACGTGCCGGAGCCGGCGCGCGGGCTCGGCGGCGGGCTGCGCGACCGGCTGGCCGCGCTGGAGCGGCTGCGCGAGGCGGGCCGCTGGGTGGAGATGGCCGGCGTCGTCGCCGCGCTGGAGAGCGCCGCCGCGCAGGCGCTGGAACGGGCCCGCGACGACCGGCGTCTCAGCCAGGGACTCCTCGACCGGCGGGGCGAGCTGCGCGGGCGGCTGGAGGCTTACCGCGCCAAGGCGGCGCGGCTCGGGCTCGCCGAGGACGAGGCGCTCGCCGCGCTGCACGGGCAGGCCCGGGACGTGCTGTGGACGGCGCCGTGCGACCTGCGCCGGGCGACCACGCTGCTGGCCGAGTACCAACGCGCGATCAGGGCGCGTGAGAACGGGACGGGGACCACGTGATGACCCGATGCACCCAGCCCGGCTGCACCGGCGAGGTCGGCGCGGACGGCTTCTGCGACGTCTGCGGGATGGCGCCGCTCGCCGAGCCGCCGCCCGCCGATCCGGTGAGCGCGGGGCCGGTGAGCGCGGGCCCGGTGGCCGCGCCGCCGGTCCCGGGTCCGTCCGCGCTCCCGGTCCCGGCTCCGGCTCCGGTGACGATCGTGAACGCGCCCGCGACGACGGTCGAGCGGCCGAACGGCGCGTCGGGCGCGCCCCCGGGCACCCGCCCGTCGGGCACTGGCGGGCCGGGAACGGGCCCGTCAGGCACGGGTCCGTCCGGCACGGGCCCGTCCGGCGGGTCGGGGAGCGAGCCGACCAGCGGGTCCGGGACCAGCGGGACGAGCGGATCCGGGGGCTCGGGCCGCACCGCGTCCCGGGGCGGGACGCGCGGGACGGGCTCCACCGGGTCCGCGCGGCGCGGGATGCTCGGCGCGGGCCTGGTCGAGGTGCCGCCGGTCCCGTTCCGCGACCCCGCGTCCGCGATCATGGAGAACCCGGAGGTCCCGGAGAACCGGCGGTACTGCAGCCGGTGCGGCGAGAAGGTCGGCCGCAGCCGGGACGGGCGGCCGGGCCGCACCGAGGGGTTCTGCGCGACCTGCGGGCACCGGTTCTCCTTCACCCCGAAGCTGAAGGCCGGCGAGGTCATCGGCGGGCAGTACGAGGTGCTGGGCTGCCTGGCGCACGGCGGGCTCGGCTGGGTGTACCTGGCCCGCGACCACAACGTCAGCGAGCGGTGGGTGGTGCTGAAGGGCCTGCTGGACACCGGCGACGCCGACTCCCTCGCCGCCGCGACGGCGGAGCGGGCGTTCCTCGCCGAGGTCGAGCACCCGAACATCGTCAAGATCTACAACTTCGTCCGGCACGGCGACTCCGGCTACATCGTGATGGAGTACGTCGGCGGCCGCTCGCTCAAGGAGATCCTGCTCGCCCGCCGCGAGGAGCAGGGCGACCAGGCCGCGCTGCCGCTCGGCCAGGTGCTCGCCTACGGCCTGGAGGTGCTGAGCGCGCTCGGCTACCTGCACGGCGTCGGCCTGCTGTACTGCGACTTCAAGCCGGACAACGCGATCCAGTCCGAGGAGCAGCTGAAGCTGATCGACCTCGGCGGCGTCCGGCGCGCGTTCGACGTGGACAGCCCGATCTTCGGCACGCCCGGCTACCAGGCGCCGGAGATCGGCTCGTCGGGGCCGTCGATCGTCTCCGACCTGTACACGGTGGGCCGCACGCTCGCGGTGCTGAGCTTCCCGTTCCGCGGCTACACGCGGCGGCATCTGCGCAGCCTGCCGCCGCGCGAGGAGGTGCCGCTGTTCCAGCGGCACGAGTCGTACCACCGGCTGCTGCGGCGGGCGACGCATCCCGATCCGGCGCGCCGGTTCCAGAGCGCCGCGGAGATGGCCGAGCAGCTGACCGGGGTGCTGCGGGAGGTGCTGTCGGCGGAGGACGGCCAGTCCCGTCCGGCGCCGTCGCCGCTGTTCGGGCCCGAGCAGCACACCGCCGGGACCGACATCATCGACCCCGATCCGGCGCGGAACGGGACGGCGCCGGTGCTGGCGCCGCTGGAGCCGGCCGCCGCGGCGATCGCGCTGCCCGTCCCGCTCGTGTACGGCTCCGACCCGGCCGCCGCGTTCCTCGCGGGGCTGACCGCCCGCGACCCGGGCGACCTCGCCGCGGCGCTGGCCGCCGCGCCGGTGGCCTCGCGGGAGGTGCGGTTCGCGCTGGTCCGGGTGCGGATCGAGCTCGGCGACCTGGACGTCGCCGGGCGGCTGCTGAACGAGCTGGACGCCGAGCAGCCCGACGACTGGCGGGTCGACTGGTACCGGGGCGCCCGCGCGCTCGCGGACGGCCGCGCCGCCGACGCCGCCGCCGTCTTCTCCGACCTGTACGACCTGATGCCGGGGGAGCAGGCGCCCAAGCTGGCGCTCGGGTTCTGCAAGGAGCTGCTGGGCGAGCACGTGACGGCCGGGCGCTTCTACACGACGGTCTGGCGCACCGACCCGACGCATGTCAGCGCCGCGTTCGGGCTGGCCCGCGCCTACCTGGCGGGCGGCGACCGGGCCAGCGCGGGACGCGTCCTGGACTCGGTGCCGCGCATCTCCAGCCACTATCTGGCCGCGCAGCTCGGCGCGGTCGGGGCGGCCGTGCGGGGCCGTCCGGCCGGGGAGCTGAACGCGGCGGCGCTGGTGGAGGCGGGCCGGCGGCTGCGGTCGCTGCGGCTGGACACCGAGCGGTACTCGGCGTTCGTCGCCGAGGTGCTGGAGGCCGCCCTCGGCTGGCTGCGCGCGGACCGGACGCCGGCGCAGCTGCGGCCGGAAAAGGACATCCTCGGCATCCCACTCGAAGAACCCCGACTGCGGGCGAAGCTGGAGGACACTTACCGGGTGCTCGCCAAGCTCGCGGACGGCCCCGAACACCGCCACGCGATGGTCAGACGCGCCAACGCCGTCCGCCCGAGGACGCTGTTCTGACGATGAACGCGGACAGGAACGCCGCCATGGATCCGGGCCGGGCCGTGGGCAGGTTCGCCAACGGAGCCGCGAACGGGCCCGCGAGCAGGTCCGCGAACAGGCCCGATAGCGGCGCCGGGGACCGGGACGCGGCCTGCGGCGACTGCGGGAGCTGGGCCGTCGCGGCGGACGGGTACTGCGAGGCGTGCGGGCTGCGGCAGCCGAGCGGGCACGAGCACGTCGAGGCGGAGCTGGTGGTGGACGGGCGCCCCGCCCTCGGCGCCGGCATCAGCGATCTCGGGCTGCGCCGCTCCCGCAACGAGGACGCGTTCGCGCTGGCGGCGCTGCCGCACGGCGCGTGCGGGGTCGTCTGCGACGGGGTGGCGACGGCGCCGGGGTCGGAGGAGGCGGCGCGGGCCGCGGCGCAGACGGCGGCGGCGGTGCTGCTCGACCGGATCGCGGCGGGCGCGGACGCCGGCGCGGCGACCCGCGCGGCGGCCGAGCAGGCGGGCCGGGCCGTCGCGGCGCTCGCGGACGGCGGGCGGGACGGGTCCGGGCCGGCGTGCACGTTCGTCTCGGCGGTCGTCGCCGCGGACCGGGTCACGGTCGGCTGGCTGGGCGACAGCCGCGCCTACTGGCTGTCGGCGGCCGGGTCGTTCCCGCTGACCAGGGACGACTCGTGGGCGGTGCGGGCGGTGGCGCGCGGCGAGCTGAGCGCGGAGGCGGCGTCGGCGGACCGCCGCGCGCACATGCTGACGGCGTGGAT
This sequence comes from Actinomadura sp. NTSP31, assembly GCF_041951385.1. NCBI lineage: Bacteria > Bacillati > Actinomycetota > Actinomycetes > Streptosporangiales > Thermomonosporaceae > Actinomadura > Actinomadura sp. NTSP31. The sequence continues at coordinate 11,340 of NZ_JBGNUT010000028.1, forward strand.
GGGCGCGGCGGCGGGCGCGTTCGACCCGCATCTGGCCTCGTTCGAGCCGTCCGGCCCGGGGCTGGTGATGATCTGCAGCGACGGGCTGTGGAACGGCGTCCCGGACGCGGCGGCGCTGGCGTCCCTCGCGCTGGCCGGTCCCGGAACGGCCGGTCCCGGAACGGCCGGTCCCGGAACGGGCGGGCCCGGGACGGGCGGGCCGGAGGCGGCCGGCGGGCCGATGGGGGCGGCGCGGCGGCTGCTGGGGGCGGCGCTGGACGCGGGGGGACACGACAACGTCACGGTGGTGGTCATCGAGTTCCCGCCGCCCGAGCCGACGACGAGGGAGCCCGGCAGATGAGCGAACGTCCCGAGTTCACGATCCGCGTGGACCAGAACCCCTACCTCCCGGCGGGCGGGCGGGAGATGCACGCCATCGTCACCGTCGAGGCGCGCTCCGCCGACGCCGACGCCGACGCCGACGCCGACGCCGACGCCGACACGGGCACCGGCACCGGCGCCGGCGCCGGCGCGGCCGGTTCGGACGCCGCGGAGGTCATCATCATCGACACCTCCGGGTCGATGTCCTACGGCGGCAAGATGGCCGCCGCCCGGCGCGCGGCGAAGGCGGCGGTCGGGGTGCTGCGGGACGGCGTGCGGTTCGCGGTCGTCGCGGGCGCGAACCGGCCCCGGATGATCTACCCGCAGGGGGAGCGGCTGGTCGAGGCGAACGCGTCCACGCGGCGCAGCGCGGCCAACGCGGTCGCGCGGCTCGACGCGGCGGGCGGCACCGCGATCGGCTCGTGGCTGCGGCTGGCGAACCGGCTGTTCGAGGGCCGGGACGGCGCCGTCAGGCACGCGATCCTGCTCACCGACGGCAAGAACCAGCACGAGAGCGACGAGGAGCTGGACGCGGCGCTGCGGGTGTGCGCGGGCCGCTTCCTCTGCGACGCGCGCGGCGTCGGCACCGACTGGGAGGTCGCCGAGCTCCGCAAGATCACCTCGGCGCTGCTCGGCGGGTTCCTGGACGTCCCCGACCCCAAGGACCTGGAGGCCGACTTCCTGGCGATGACCCGGGCGGCGATGAGCAAGCAGGTCGCGGACGTGGCGCTGCGCGTGTGGACGCCGCAGCAGGCCGAGCTGCGGTTCCTGAAGCAGATGGTCCCGGCCGTGGAGGACCTCACCGGCCGGCGGGCCGAGTCCGGGACGCAGACCGTCGACTACCCGCTCGGCGCGTGGGGCAGCGAGAACCGCGAGTACCACCTGTGCGTGGAGGTCAGGCCGGGCGACGTCGGGCGGCAGATGCGCGCCGCGTGGGTGAAGCTGGTCGCCCCCGGCTCGGAGGGCGAGGCCGAGCGGGAGCTGGCGTCCGGGAACGTCCTGGCGGAGTGGACCGACGACGAGGCCAGGTCGACGCGGATCAACGGGCGGGTCGCGCACCACACCGGCCAGTCCGAGCTCGCCGACGCCATCCAGGAGGGGCTGGAGGCCAGGCGCGAGGGCGACGAGGACACCGCGACCGCCCGGCTCGGCCGCGCCGTGGTGCTCGCCCGCGAGGTCGGCAACGAGCAGATCGCCGGGCTGCTGGACAAGGTGGTGGACGTCATCGACCCGGCGACCGGGACCGTCCGGCTGAAGGCGGACGTCGCCAAGGCCGACGAGATGTCGCTCGACACCCGCTCGGTGCGGACCGTCCGGACCCGCAAGGACGACCTCCCGCCGCACACCCCACCGGGCGCGCCGCCGGACGAGGCCGGGAGCTGAGGCCCATGCCGGTATGCCCGAGCGGTCACGTGTCCGCCGCCGACGACTACTGCGACGTGTGCGGCGACCTCATGGAGGGGGCGCCGCGCGCCGAGTTCACCATGGTCGAACGTGGCGGCGGGCCGATCGTCGAGCCCGCGGCGCGCGGCGGCGCGGCCGCAGCGCCGCCGCCGCCTCCGGAGGAGGAGGCCGAGTCCGAGACTTGCCCGGACTGCGATCTGCCCCGCAGCGGCCGGTTCTGCGAGAACTGCGGCTACGACTTCGCGACCGGCTCCGCCCAGGCCCCCGCCGAACCGGGACCCGAAGGCCCCGAAGCGCCCGGGTCGCCGGAGTCGCCGGAGCGGCCCGCGGCGTCCGGCTGGTACGCGTTGATCGCCGCCGACCGCGACTACTACGACTCGGTGATCGCGCAGGAGGGCCCCGACTCGGCGTCGCTGGAGTTCCCGCCGTACTGCCCCGAGCGCCGCGTCCCGCTGCGCGGCGAGCAGGTCAGGATCGGCCGGTTCAGCGCGTCCCGCGCGATCGCCCCGGAGATCGACCTCAGCGGCCCGCCGGAGGACCCGGGCGTCTCGCACCTGCACGCGGTGCTGCTCGCCCGGCCGGACGGCGGCTGGACGCTCGTCGACCCCGGCTCCACCAACGGCACGACGGTGAACGGCGGCACCGAGCCGATCGCGGTGAACGTGCCGGTGCCCGTCGGCGACGGCGACCGCGTCCACGTCGGCGCCTGGACGACCATCACGCTGTCCCTTCAGGAGGGCCCGCCATGACGATGACGACCGCGGATCCGGCGGCGGCGCCCCCCGAAGCCCCTCCGCCCGAGGCCGCCGCGGCGGTCGCCGCCCCGGCGCGCCGCGGCCGGCTCGCCACGTTCGCGCGCGGGCGCTGGCTGCGGACGATCCCGGGCCGGATCCGCGCGCACGTCGCGCTCGTCCTGGCTGCGCTCGTCGCGCTGCTGGCCCTGCTGACGGTCGCGGTCGGGAACGCGCGCGACTCCGTCCAGACGATCGGGCACGACGCCGGTCCGCAGGTCGTCGCGACCAGCACGCTGTACTTCGCGCTCAGCGACATGGACGCCCAGGTGTCCAACATCCTGCTGATCGGCCGGCAGCACGACCTCGGCATCGGCTACGACCGGACGCTCCAGCTGTACGAGCAGCGCCGCGCGGAGGCGGACGCGGCGGCGGTGCAGGCCGCGCAGCTCGCCGGGCGCGACCCGGCGCTGCGGCAGACCGTCCAGGACGTCCTCGACGGGCTCGGCCGGTACGAGCGGCTCGTCGGGTCGGCGATGCAGCTGAACGAGCAGGCCGGCCATCCGGCGGGGGAGGCGCCGAAGCAGGTCGTCGACGCCCACCGGCAGGCCACGGACCTGATGAAGCTGGAGCTGCTGCCGAAGGCGTACAACATCACGCTGGACACGGGCGCGCACGTCCGGCAGGCGTACGAGACGAAGCGGTCCGCGGTGCTGGCCGGGCGCGACCGGGTCGTCGCGGCCGGGGCGCTCACGCTGCTCCTGCTGGTCGTGACGCAGCTGTACCTGGCGCGGACGTTCCGGCGGCTGCTGAACCCGGCGCTGGTGCTGGCGACGCTCGGCACCGTCGCGTTCGCCGGTTTCGGCGCGGGGCTGCTGACGGCGCAGGCCGGGCACATCAAGAAGGCCAAGGAGGACGGCTTCGACTCCGTCCTGTCGCTGTCGCGGGCCCGCGCGATCAGCCACAACGCGTTCGCCGACGAGAGCCGCTACCTCCTCGACCCCGGCCGCGCCGACACCTACGAGCAGACCTACCTGGACAAGTCCCTGTCGGTCGTCTACCCCGACATCGGCGACAAGCCGCTGAACCTGGAGAACTACTACGCGGGCCTGGAGGCGAAGGTGGCGCCGTACCGGCCCGACAAGGGCCCGGAGCCGTTCCTCGGCTTCTTCGCCGACGCCGCCGGCGCCGCGTCGACCGCCCGGGAGGCCGGCGCCGTGCAGCGGACGCTGCGGGCCTACATCGTCGTCCAGCGCGACGACCAGCGGATGCGGTCGCTGGCGACGTCCGGGGACCGGTCCGGCGCCATCGCCCTGCGGATGGGGCGCACGTCCGGCGCGATCCACGACTTCGACGCCTACGACGCCGCGCTCGGCTCGCTGATCGCCGTGCACCAGGACGCCTTCACCAAGGCGATCGAGGACGCGGACGGGGGGCTGCGCGGCTGGAAGGCCGTCCCGCCGGCCGCCGCCGTCATCGCCCTGCTGATCATCGCGGGGGTCCGTCCCCGGCTGGCCGAGTTCCGCTGACCGGAGGAGACGACGACCCATGCCCGCCATCCGCGCCCGCAGGGGCACCGCCCTGGCCTGCACCGTCCTGTCCGCCGCCGGGCTGCTGTCGGCGTGCGGGCTCGGCGGCGCCGACAAGCCGACCATCGCCCACAAGCACTCGCTGACGATCGGCGTGAAGGCCGACCAGCCGAGCCTCGGCGTGAAGACGAAGAACGGGACGTACGAGGGCTTCGACGTCGACGTCGCCACCTACGTCGCCGCGCGGCTCGGCGTGCCGAAGGACCGGATCACCTGGCGCACGACGAACTCCTCGGTCCGCGAGAAGGCGCTCGCCGACGGCACCGTCGACATGATCGTCGCGACGTACTCGATCACCGCCAAGCGCAAGCGGGTCGTCACCTTCGGCGGCCCCTACTACGTCGCGCACCAGGACACCCTGGTCGCGCCCGGCGACGCCGCGGTCCGCGACGTCCGGGACCTGAAGGGCCGCAAGATCTGCGCGGTGACCGGGTCGAACTCCTGGCGGCGGGTGATCGAGGAGCGCAAGACCGCCGCGCTGCCGGTGCAGGCGCCGACCTACGGGGCCTGCATGGACGACCTGGCCGCCGGAAGGCTGGACGCGGTGTCCACCGACGACCTCATCCTCGCCGGGTTCGCCGCCGGCCACCCCGGCAAGATCATCAACGCGCCGTTCACGGACGAGAAGTACGGCGTCGGGCTGAAGAAGGGCGACCTGGAGGGCTGCGAGCGGGTCAACCGGGCGATCACCGCGATGTACCAGGACGGCACGGCCGCGCGGCTGCTGCGCAAGTGGTTCGGCGCGTCCGGGCTGAAGCTCACCACGAGCGTGCCGCAGTTCGAGGGCTGCAGCTGACCCGTCAGGACGTGGCGGACGGCAGCGCGCCGATCGCCTCCCGCAGCGTGTCGTAGATCGGGACGAACTTGTCGATCCCGGTGATCCGGAACACCCGCTGCACCCGCGGCGGCAGCGCGACCAGCGACACGGTGGTGCCGCGCTCCCCGGCGCGCCGGTTCGCCGCGACGATCGCGTTCAGCCCGGTCGAGTCGCAGAACGTGACCTGCCGCATGTCGACGACCAGGGGCTCGCCGGAGTCCACCACCTCGAACAGGGCCTCCTCGAAGCGCGCGCGGGACACCACGTCGATGTCGCCCTGCACCCGGACGAGGGTGCAGCGTTCGTCCTTCATCAGGCTGATGTCGAAGTCCATGGCCACCTCTCGCCCCGCTCCCACGGGCACCCAGGCCCGACTCAGGCGACTCCTCAGGATTGCGCACCCGTGCCCGCAATCCAAGCACTTCCCGGGATAAGGTCCGGGTCGCCCGCCCCCGTCCCGGACCGTAACACCCGGACCGGGCCCGGCGGGGGCCGGAGCCCGATGTCCGCCGGCGGTGCCGCGCGCCGGTGCCGCCGAATAACTTACCGCAGAGAAACCTACTGAGCGGTAAGAAATGGTTTCACGATTGCCGCACCACCCCAATGTGACCGAAGTCCCACCCTCGGATCAAGTCCCCCAATAGCCCGACGGCACCCACCGTGACCAGCGATTGAACCATTCCTTACCTCCGGGGCGGCAAGAAAAGCAGGTACTGACCGGGGCACGGATCGGGACAGAGGTTACAGTGGCGGTGCGAAATACAGGAGGCTGGGTGTTCTACACGTTCATGACGCGAGTGGTGCGTCCGATCCTCTGGCTGCTTTTCCGCCCCCGGGTGGTCGGCGGCGAGAACGTGCCCAGCTACGGGCCGCTCATCGTGGCCAGCAACCACCTGTCGTTCATCGACAGCTTCATCATCCCCCTCGCCGTCCCGCGCCCGGTGACCTACATCGCCAAGGCCGACTACTTCACCGGCGGCGGCCTCAAGCGCGGCTTCGTCCGCTGGTTCCTCACGAACCTCGGCCACGTCCCGGTGAAGCGCGGCGCCCGCCGCGCCGCGATGGGCGCCCTCGAACAGGCCGCCGAGGTCCTCGACAACAGCGGCGCCTTCGCGATCTACCCCGAGGGCACCCGCTCGCCCGACGGCCGCCTCTACCGGGGCCGCACCGGCGTCGGCTGGCTCGTCCTCGCCACCGGCGCCCGCGTCCTGCCCGTCGCGCTGGAGGGCACCGAGAAGATCCAGCCGATCGGCGCGTCCCGGCCCCGCGTCTTCGGCCCGCGGCCCACCGTCCGCATCGGCCCGCCGATCGACTTCTCCCACTACCTCGACCTCCCGCCCGCCAAGGCCCGCCGCGCCATCACCGACGAGATCGTCGAGACCATCCAGAAGATGTCGGGCCAGGAGTACGCCCCCGTCTACAACGAACGGGCCAACGAAGAGGAGCGGTAGCGCCGCCCTCGCTCCGCTCGGTCGGCGCGTGGGCCCCGCTCTACCCGCACGCGTGTCGATCAGCCTGCTTCCGGGGCCGAGGTCGCCGCTCGGTCAGCGTGCTTTCGGGGCGGGTCAGCCGCCGAGGCTGGGGGCCTTCTCCTTGATGTCGGCGCCCGCCTGGTTCTTGGCGTCGGACTTCAGGCCGTCGACCGCGGAGCCCACCGAGCCGATGTCCGACGGGTTCAGCTGCCCCGACTTGAACTTGCCGGCCAGCGAGCTGAACATCGCCGAGACCTTCTCCGCCGGGACCTTCAGCGCCTTGCACAGCTTCGGGTCGGCGCCGATCAGCTTGCGGGCCGCGTTCAGCCGGTTGGCGGCGAACAGCCCCGCCGCGGCGGCCTTCGCGAACGCCTTCGTCCGGCCGTCCGCGCCCTCCTTGAAGCCGCCCGCCTGGTACGGCTTCCAGATGTAGCGGTGGAAGGCGCCGAACGCCAGGCCGGCGTCCGCGGCGAACCGGGTCTTGGCGAAGTGCTTGGTCGTCTCGGTCGGGCAGGACGACGGCGACGCGGCCGGCGAGGTCGCCGCCGCGCCCCGGCCCGCGGCGACGTTGTCGGCGCTCTTGCCGTCGCCGCCGCACCCGGACGCGCCGACCAGCGTCAGCAGCAGGACGGGCAGCACCAATACTCTGCGGAACATTCTGTCTCTTCCCCCGGGTGTGCTCACGCGCCCGGTCCCGGACGCCACCCCGCGCCCTACCCAATGATCGCGGACAGTCACCGAGTGGACGCGGATCGTGGCGTCCGGGCGCCCGCCCGGTCAGCGGCGGCGGGCGGCGCGCAGGAGCAGCAGGCCCGAGGCGAACACGGCCACGGCGGTCGCCCCGTGGACGCCGAACGCCGTCGCCTTGGAGCCGTGGTGGGCGAGGACCGTCACCATGTCGCCGGCCGCGATCGTCGAGAACGCGAGCATCACCAGGCCGAGCGCCTCGCGCTTCCCGCGGGCCAGCAGCGCCAGGATGGCGAGGCCGGTGCCGAGGTCCCGGACGCCCTTGATGTTCAGCCAGGCGGCGGCGTCGCCGGACGGCACGGACGGCAGCCCGAAGCCCTGCGCGGTGCCGGTCGGGTCGAGGATGAACGAGAGCCCGACGTAGCCGATGCCGACGCCGGTGAGCAGGGCGATGCCGGCGCCGGTGCGGGACGTGCGGACGTCCTCGCGGAGCCGCCGCATCCGGGCGGCGTGGTGGCGTTCGCCGTAGAGCCGCCAGACCGCGCGGGCCGGGGCGGGCAGCCCGGAGAGGAACTCGGTGCGCTCCTCCGGCGTCGCGTCCTCCAGGACGACGCCGAGGAGCGTGAGGATCTTCGTCTTGGGGGTGTGCTCGGCGAAGTGGTCGCCTTGGGCGTTCCACTCGTCCTCGGTGAGGTGGCGCTCGGCGAGGGGCAGCAGGTGCGCCTCCTCGTCGTCCAGGTGCTCGACCAGGACGGCGCGGTGCTCGGCGAGCGCGGCGGCCAGGGCGTCGCGGCCGGCCGCGTCCGCCGACCGCGCCCAGGGCCCGGCGAGGTCGTGCAGGCGGGCGATGGTCGCGGCGACCTTCTCGTGCTGGGCCTCCATCCGCAGGACGACGTCGGCGTCCAGGTCCACCCGCGACAGCAGCAGCGGCCAGATCAGCTCGTCCTCGCCGTGGTGGTGGTTGTGCAGGCCGAGCAGGTAGTCGGAGAGGTGCGCGGTCAGCGCGCGGGCGCGGCGGCGGTCGCCGGGGCGGGTCGCGCCGATCAGCTCGGCGAGCAGGCGCGACTCGCGGCGCATGCCGCGGTGGATGACGATCATGGAGCGGGTGAAGGTGAGGGCGGTGCGGACGGTGTCGGTGCTCATGCCGGCAACGCTGCCCGCGCCGTCTTGGAACCGGCTTGGAGCACGTCTTGGAACGCGGCTTGGAGGCCGGCTCGCGTGCCGGTGGCTACGATCTGTCCGGGATGGTGCGGATTCGGGTGCTCGGGGCCTTCGAGGCCGAGGTGGCGGGCGTGCGGGCGGCGCTGGGCGGGCCGCGGCAGCGGGCGGTGCTGGCGCTGCTGGTCGCCGCGCGCGGCGAGGTCGTGCCGGTCGACCGCATGATCGAGGACCTGTGGCGCGGCGAGCCCCCGGCGCAGGCCGTCACGTCCCTGCAGGCCTACGTCTCCAACCTGCGCAAGCTGCTGGAGCCCGGGCGTCCGCCGCGCGCCCCCGCCCGGGTGCTGGTCTCCGCCGCTCCCGGCTACGCGCTGCGCCTGCCCGATGAGGCCGTGGACGCCTGGCACTTCGCCGCGCTCGCCCGGGATCCCGAGCGGCCGGCGGAGGCGCTGGCCCTGTGGCGCGGCCCGGCGTTCGCCGAGTTCGCCGACGAGGAGTGGGCGCGCGCCGAGATCGGCTACCTGAACGAGCTGCGCCTGGCCGCCCGCGAACGGCACGTCGCCGCCCTGCTGCGCGCGGGCGACGCCGCTGCCGCCGGGCCCGAGGCGGAACTCCTGACCCGCGACGAGCCGCTCCGCGAGGAGGGCTGGCGGCTGCTGGCGCTGGCGCTGTGGGGGGCGGGCCGCCAAGCGGACGCGCTCGCCGCGCTCCGCGAGGTCCGCGCAACACTCGCCGGCGAGCTCGGCCTCGACCCGACCCCCGCGCTGGCCGAGCTGGAGACGGCGATCCTCCAGCAGCGCACCGGAGCGTTCGACATCCCCGCCCCGGCCCCCGTCCCGATCCCTGAGCCCGCCCCTGGAGGGCCTGCCTTCCTGGGCCGCGACGGCGAGTTGGCCGCGCTCACCGGCCTCGCGGCCGAAGGCGGCGTGCGCGTCGCGCTCGTCACCGGCGAGGCCGGGCTCGGCAAGACCGCGCTGCTCACCCGGCTCACCGGCGTCCTGGAGCAGCAGGGCCGCCTGGTCGTGACGGGCCGCTGCCCGGAGAGCGAGAGCGCGCCCCCCGCTTGGGCGTGGACGGAGGCCCTCACCGCGCTCGACCGGCACGTCCCCGCGCCCGAGGAGGCGGCGCCGCTGCTGCGGGACGCGTCCGACGGCGAACCCCGCGACACCACCGCCGGGCGCTTCCGCCTCCACCGGGCCGTCTGGGCCTGGCTGAACGACGCGGCCCGGCGGCGCCCGCTGGCGGTCATGCTCGACGATCTGCACTGGGCCGACGCCGAGACCCTCGCCCTGCTGGCCGCCCTCTCCGGCGACGCGCCGCTGCTCGTGGTCGCCGCGTTCCGCGCCGACGAGGCCGGCACGCGCCTCACCGAGACCCTCGCGGTGCTGGCCCGCCGGGCGCCGCTGCGGCTGCCGCTGAGCGGGCTGCCGGAGCCGGCGGTCGCCCGGCTCATCGCCGCCGAGTGCGGCGGCGGTGTGGACGCGGCGACCGTCTCCGCCCTCGCAGAGCGGACCGGCGGCAACCCCTTCTACGTGCGGGAGAGCGCGCGGCTGCTCAGCAGCGAGGGCGCGCTCGTCGCGACCTCGGAGGTCCCCGAGGGCGTGCGGGACGTGCTGCGCCGCCGGCTCGCCCGGCTGCCCGAGCCCGCCGTCGCGGTCCTGCGGCTGGCCGCGCTCGCCGGCCGCGAGGCCGACGTGGACGCGCTCGTCCTGGCCGCCGACGCCGGCGAGGACGCGGTCCTCGACGCGCTCGACGCCGGGCTCGTCGCGGGCCTGCTCACCGAGCGGGCCCCGGGCCGGGTCCGGTTCGCGCACGCGCTCGTCCGGGACACGATGATCGCCGACCTCAGCGCGCTGCGCCGCACCCGCATGCACGCCCGGCTCGGCGACGCCCTGGAGCGGCTGGCCCCCGACGACGCGCCGGCGCTGGCGTACCACTTCCACCGGGCCGCGTCCGCCGCGACCGCCGCCAAGGCCGTCGAGTACGCCGTCCGGGCCGCCGACCTCGCGGAACGCCGGTACGCGCACGAGACGGCCGTCGAGCTGCTCACCCAGGCGCTGGAGTCGTTCGAGCGCCTGCCGGGCCGGGACGCCGCGGACCGCGTCGACCTGCTCGGCCGGCTGCTGCGCGCCCAGGCGCGCGCTGGCGCCGTCCAGGACGCCCGCGCCACCCGCCGGCGCGCCGTCGACCTCGCCGAGGAGGCCGGAAGCGACGACCTGCTGCTCGCGGCGTTCACCGCGTGGACGGAACCGGCCCCCTGGCAGCTGCGCCCGTACGGGGTCGTCGACGGGCACCTGGTCGGCCTGCTGTCCCGGCTCCTGGAGCGCGACGGCCTCGCACCGGACGTGCGGTGCCGCCTCCTGGACGCCTACGCCGCCGAGCTGACCGGCACCGGCGACGCGCGGGCGCGGGCCGCCGCTGAGGAGGCCGTCGAGATCGCGCGGAGCCTGGGCGACCCGAAGCTGCGCGTGCTGACGCTGTTCACGCTCTGCCGCGAGCACGACGACCGCCAGACCGGCGGCCTGGCGGCGCTCGCCCGCGAGCTCCGCGCCCTCGGTACCGAGCACGACATGCCCGCCGCGCTGTGGTCGGGCACGTTCAACCTCGCCGCCGCCGCCGTGTGGGAGGAGCGCCCGGCCGAGGTGCGCGCCCGCATCGCCGAGGCGGCGGGCCTGGCCCGCCGCTACCGGATGCCCGAGGCGGGCGTCGTCTGCGAGGTCGCCGAGGCCGCGCTCGCCGTCACCGAAGGCCGGCTGGACGAGGCGGAGCGCCGCTACGCCGCCGCCACCCGGGCCATGGCGGACCAGGGGTCGCTGCACACCGCCGGGTTCGCGCTGATCGCGCGCGCGGCGCTGGCGGTGTCGCGCGGCACGCTGGCCGGGTTCGCCGACGAGGCCGGCGACCTCGCGCCCGAGATGTCGCCGCTGACCGCCGACGTCCTCGCCGCCGCGCACGCCGCCGCCGGACGGTTCGGCGAGGCGCGCCGCCTCCACGCGTCCGCCCCGCCGATCCAGCCGGACTACTTCTTCACGATGTTCTGCACGTTCCGCGCCATGACCGTGGTCGCGCTGGGCGACGAGCGGGGCGCGGCCGAGCTGTACGAGGCGCTGCTGCCGTACCGGGACGATCCGCCGGCCGGGCTGGGGAGCCTGGCGGTCGCCCTGGCCCCGCCCGCCCGCACCCTGGCCGACCTCGCCCGCCTCGCCGGCGCGGACCCGGCCCCGCACGAGCGGCGCGCCGCGGAGCTCGCGTCCCTGTGGAATGCCCCGCAATGGGCGCCCGCGGGCTGATTCCCGCCCGGATGGGGTGCTCCTGCGGCCCGCACAGCGTGTCGTCCGGGCCGCCGGGCGGGCGTTCCGCCTAGGGTCGCGGGCATGGCGCACAGGCTCCTCCCGATCGCGGTGCTGGCGGCGGTCGCCGCCGCATCGGCCTGCGGCGGCTCCGGCGGCGCGGGCGCCGGACAGGTCCGCGGCACCGCCCGCGCCGCGCCGGCCGGCACGGGCTACACCTCCGACCAGCTCGGCCAGGCGCTGCTCCAGCAGGTCACCGGCTACCGGCGCGGCGAGCCCGACTCCGGCGAGTACGGCTCGCTGAAGGCGCTCCGCAACGCCGCCCAGGTGCGGCGGGAGACGGCGCTCGACAAGCCCGCGTGCGCGGACGCCCAGGCCGGCGGCGGGAAGGTCGCGGCGGACGTGCCCACCGCGCTCGTCACGTTCGCCAAGAGCGACGGCCAGACGGCCACGGAGACGCTGATGGGGGTCGCTGACGCCGACGCCGGGAAGCAGGTCGAGGCGCGCGTCCCCACCGGCTGCCTGACGTTCCGCACCCACCTCAGCGGCCAGTGGGCCGAGCACGAGGTCACCGAGGCCAGGCGCGGCGACGTCGGCGACGGCTCGCGGACGGTCGGCGTCGTCACCACCAGCGGCGACCAGCGCACGAATACCTGGTACGTGGTGTTCCAGGGCCGCCACTACCTCGGCACCGTCACCGTCTTCGGGCCGAACGCCACCCGCGCCGAGGCCGAGGGCCTCGCCCGCGCCTCCGTCACCCAGGCGCGCAAGATCCTCAGCTAGCCGCTTTCACCCGACCCGCGCGGACATCTAGTGTCGTGACCACGAGCGGAGGACAGGCCCCCGGGCCCGGCCGCCGAGGGCGAGGAAGACGAACACGAGCGGGGGAAGCCCTTGATCGGCAAGGAGGGCCGGGTGACCGGCAGGATCGGCCCCGGGCTGGTCGGCGAGGTCATGATCCCGATCCGCGGCGGGTCCGAGGCGTTCTACGCGCACCCGGTCGACCCGCGCGAGGAGATCACGGTCGGCACGATCGTCGTCGTGGTCGAGTACCACCCCCCGCGGACGGTGTACGTGGCGCACGCGTTCGGTTCGTGAATACTCCCCCGTAGCGGGGCGAACCGATTCCCGGTCCGCTGCGTCTACTGGGAAACGCGGACGGGACCCGCCTTCCCGGGCCGGCCGCCCGCCGAGGAGTGAGGAGGCCGCATGCCCATCTTCGCGGTGGCGATAGCCGTGGTCGTCGCCATCATCGTGTTGATCGTGCTGTTCAAGATGGTCTGGCGCGTCGCGGAGCCGAACGAGGCGCTGATCATCTCCGGTCTGGGCGCCCGGTCCAAGCCGATCGACGGGGTGGAGAGCCTCGGCTTCAAGATCATCACCGGCAAGGGCACCTCGGTGCTGCCGGGCTTCCAGACCTCGCGCCGGCTGCGGCTCGACAGCCGCGCCGCGAACCTCGAGGTCCACTGCGTGACCCAGCAGGGCATCCCGGTGAAGGTCCGCGGCGTCGTGATCTACAAGGTCGGCGACGACTTCGTGTCGATCGCCAACGCGGCCCGCCGCTTCCTGGAGCAGCAGAAGTCGATGGACGGCGCGATCCACGAGCTGTTCACCGGCCACCTGCGCTCGATCATCGGCAACCTCACCGTCGAGGACCTGATCCTCAACCGCGAGCGGCTCACCTCCGAGACCCGCGGCTCGGCCGCCGACGAGATGAGCAAGCTCGGCCTGGTCGTGGACTCGCTGCAGATCCAGGAGATCGACGACGAGACCGGCTACATCACGAACCTGGGCCGCCCGCACGCCGCCAGGGTCGCCTCGGAGGCGCGCATCGCCGAGGCCGAGCGGGACCAGGAGGCCACCCGGCGCGAGCAGGAGGCCATGCGCGAGAACGCCGCGGTGATCCGGGACACCGAGATGAAGAAGGCCGAGTACGAGGGCCAGGTGCAGCAGGCCGCGCAGCAGGCCCGGCAGGAGGTCATCCTCAAGGAGACCCGCAACGCCGAGCTGGAGGCCGAGCGGACCGAGAAGCGGCTGGAGAGCGAGGTCCGCAAGCCGGCCGACGCGCGCGCGTACGAGCAGGTCAAGCTGGCCGAGGCCGAGCGGGAGGAGCGCATCTCCTACGCGCAGGCCGCCGCGACCGAGGTGCAGCTGAAGGCGCAGCGGGAGGCGGAGGCGACCCGCATCCTCGGTGAGGCGCAGGCGGACGCGATCCGCAAGAGGGGCCTGGCGGAGGCCGAGGCGATCAAGGCGCGCGGGGAGGCGCTGGCGCAGAACACCGACGCGGTCATCGCCCAGCAGCTCGCCGAGAAGTGGCCGGAGATCGTCCAGGCCGGCGCGGGCGTGTTCGGCAACGTCGACAACATGGTCGTGCTGAACGGCGCGGAGGGCATCGAGGAGATGCTCGCCAAGGCGCTCACGCTCGGCGGCACCGGCCTCGGCGTGGCCCGCCAGCTGCTGTCCGGCATGAACGGGCAGAACGGGCACAACACGGTGAACGGGAACGGGCCGGTCCCGCCGGTCCCGCCGGTCGCGGCCCCGTCCGCACCCGACGAGAGCTGACGCGCGAGGCGAGAGCCGGCGCGCGAGAAGAGGGAGGCCCGGCCGCCGCGGCCGGGCCTCCGGCATGCCCGGGGCGCCCGCGGAGCCCGTCCGGGACGGGGGTTCCGGGGTGCCGCGCCCCAATAGACTCCAGGCATGTCCGTCCCGCGGCTCGCCGTCTCCGTCGATCTGGTCGTGCTCACCGTGCGTGAGCAGCGGCTGTCCGCGCTGCGGTGGCGGCGGGACCGGCCGCCCTACGAGGGCGCGTGGTCGCTGCCCGGCGGCTTCATCCAGCTCGACGAGGACCTGCCGGCCGCGGCGTCCCGGCTGATGGCCGAGCGGGCGGGGCTCGCGGACGTCCGGATCCACCTGGAGCAGCTCGCGACCTACGGGTATCCGGACCGTGACCCCCGGCAGCGCGTGGTCAGCGTCGCCTACCTCGGCCTCGCTCCCGACCTGCCCGCCTCCAGCCGCGCGCAGGTGCTGTGGACGGCGGTCGACGACCTGCTCGGCCACGACCGGGCCGCGTTCGACCACCGGCGGATTTTGTGCGACGGGATGGAGCGGGCGCGGGCCAAGCTGGAGTACACCTCGCTCGCCGCCGCGTTCTGCCCGCCCGAGTTCACCGTCGCGGAGCTGCGCCGGGTGTACGAGATCGTCTGGGGGACGGCCCTGGACCCGCGGAACTTCCACCGCAAGGTCACCGGCGCGGACCGGTTCCTGATCCCCACCGACCGGACGACGACGCGCGACGGGGGCCGCCCGGCGCGGCTGTACCGGCGCGGCGACGCCGAGCAGCTGCGGCCGCCGATGCTGCGCCCGCGCGCATGGCCGCGGGCCCGCGACCGCGTCCCGGAAGGTAAAAGATCGCCGGGTTGACCTGGGGTGATGTCGCGGGCATCCGGGCGGGATTGCTAGCTTGCGACCTATGAACGGTGACTCGTCCGAAGTGCTCGGCCTGCTCGTCAGGGACATCGGGGAGGCCGGCGTCGCGGAGATGGCGGGGTCCCCGGGGCTGGCGGCGGCGGTCGACCAGCACGTCGCGAGCCTGCGCGACGAGCTGGGCGAGCCGGACGAGGACGCGCTGATGGACTACCTGCGGGCGTTCGCGGAGGAGGCGTTCAACCGCGGCTGGTGGCCGGACAGCACCCGCGACTGGGAGTTCGTCCGGATCGTCGCGGTGTGCTGGATGATGCGCCAGGCGAGCACCCCCTGACGCTCCGCTGACGCCGCCCGGCGTCTCCCGCTTTGGCCGGGGACCTGGCGTATTCCGTAGTCTTGACCCCACCACCCCTGTGCATCTCTGGAGGACAACGGTGTCCGAGGCAACCACTCCGCGCTTCCGCTCCGTTCTCGACCGGTTCGTGGCCTACAAGCCGGGGAAGGTCGTGGTGTCGCCCGAGGGCCGCTCGTTCAAGCTCTCGTCCAACGAGTCGCCGGAGGGGCCGCTCCCCTCGGTGCTGGACGCGATCGGCGCGGCGGCGGCGAACGTGAACCGCTACCCCGACAACAACGCGACGGCGCTGACCGAGGCGATCGCCGAGTTCTGCGGCGTCCCCGCCGACCATGTCGCGGTGGGCTGCGGCTCGGTCGGCATGACGCAGATGCTGCTGGAGGCCGTCGCCGAGCCGGGCGCCGAGGTGGTGTACGCGTGGCGGTCGTTCGAGGCGTACCCGCTGCTGGTGTCGCTGTCGGGCGCGACGGGCGTCCAGGTGCCGCTGAAGGACGAGACGCACGACCTGCCCGCGATGGCCGACGCGATCACGGAGAACACGCGGCTGGTCTTCCTCTGCAACCCGAACAACCCGACCGGCACCGTGGTGGGGCGCGCCGAGATCGAGGCGTTCCTCGACCGCGTCCCCGCCGACTGCCTGGTGGTGCTGGACGAGGCGTACCGCGAGTACGTCCGCGACGACGCGGTCCCGGACGGGCTGACGCTGTACGGCGACCGGCCGAACCTGGTCGTCCTGCGCACGTTCTCCAAGGCCTACGGCCTGGCCGGGCTGCGGATCGGGTACCTCGTGGCGCAGCCGGAGGTGGCGGGCGCGATCCGCAAGACGTTCCTGCCGTTCAGCGTGAACTCGGTCGCGCAGGCGGCCGGCATCGCGTCGCTGGAGGCCGCGGACGAGCTGCTGGAGCGGGTCGAGCGGACGGTGAAGGAGCGCGACCGGGTCCGGGGCGCGCTGCTCGCGGACGGCTGGACGGTCCCGCCGACGGAGGCCAACTTCGTGTGGCTGCGGCTCGGCGACCGGACGATGGAGTTCTCCGCCGCGTGCGACGCGGAGGGTGTGAGCGTCCGCCCGTTCGACGGTGAGGGCGTCCGCGTCTCGATCGGCTCCCCGGAGGAGAACGACGCCTTCCTGGCCGTCGCGAAGTCCTTCCCCCACCGCAACTGACGCCGCGGACCGGGCCGTCCCGCCCCGGAGGGACGGAACGGCCCGGTCGCCGGATCAGCTCGCAGCCGCCCAGAGCTGCTCGCCGCCGCTGCCGACGAGCTGGAAGGCGGCGGTCACCGTGGCCGTGCCGGGGCAGAGGAACGATCCGCTCTGCTTGGACACGGTGCCGTTCGTGATCTGTGCCTGGGCCTGGGCGACCGAGGTGTCGGGCCGGTTCGGGTTGTCGGGGTTGTAGCCGTTGCCGGTGAGGGTTCCGGAGTAGACGCAGCTGAGACCGAAGACGGTGGCGCCGACGGTGTAGTGGGCGACCGTGATGGTGCCGTCCTTGCCGCCGGCGACGGGGGCGTAGACGACGGAGCCGCCGGTCCAGGGCAGGCTCTGCGCGGTCACGGTCACCGCGCCGAGGCTGCTGGTGCACCCGCTGAACGACGCGGACGTGACGTTCAGGGCGGTGCCGTCGGAGTTGATCGTGCCGTTCTGGATGGCCGAGGTGCAGGTGGCGTTGCTGAGCGAGGTGACGACCGAGATGTTCCCGAGGTTGGTCGCGGTGACGCCGCCGGAGTAGGCGGGCCCGGTGCTGCTGCCGCTGTGGATGGTGGTGCCGGCGGCGGACGCCGGCGCCATCGTCAGCGCGAGGACGGAGGCCGAAGCGGCTCCGACGACTGCGAGCTTGCGAATACGTGACACCAGGTGCTCCCTTCGCGTGGTGTCAAGGGGGTGGTACCGGAATTAAGCACATCTCTTCCGGCTCAAATCAAGAGCGTGACCAGATTGAGACACTCTCTGGTTTCTATTAGACCGGGAAGCCAATTAAAGAATTCGGGCATGCGAAATCACGCGCTCAGCTAATGGCGCGTTCAAGGAGGGGAGATGGCGGGGTCTGTCAATGGCGGGGTGGGAGTTCGGCCGGGCATGATGCCGTACGGCGATCACCTGCCCGGCGGTTCAAGGACCTCCGGAAGGCGTCCAGGGCGAGCGATGGCCCGTTCTGCAGGAGCCGGGCGGGGGCCGCGGACCGGCGCGGATCGGCGGCAGGCGCACCGCGGCGAACGGACCTGTCGAGTGCACGGCGCGCTCCCACGAATTCCGGATACGGCAGGAACCGTTATGTGGGCACGCGCCCAACACCGGAGGGTCGGCCGCTCGCGCGGCCGGCCTCGGCGTTGATGCCTCACGTGACCGCCATGATGAACGGCGAAAGATGATCGGTCAAGACCATCTCCGCCATGCCGGAACCCAGCACCCAAAAGCAAATTCCCGGATCCCCGCCGTCACCAGGCGAGATGCCGCTCCCCACCCCTGAAGAGCCGCCGAGCGCCAGAAAGGAAGCGCCGCCACGGACGGCCGGGCGGACGCAGGGGACTCCCGCAAGAACATCGCGGAGCGGCGGATGGGCCCCCGATCCGCCCGGGAAGTTCGAGCGGCTCCGTGCGGGCCAAGGCGAGGCGGAGGCGAATGCAGGCGATGAGCCCGTGCGGGTCCTTGAACTCGCGCAACTCTCCGTCGAGCAGCACCCAGTACGAACCGGTGAACTCGCCCGCCCACGCCGTGACGCCCGGGGAAAGGCGGCGGACCTCCGCGAGCACGATGTCCGGGTCGATCTGCGTCGCAGCCCAGGGGCTGCGGGCGCCGGCCGCGATCACGACCGCCCCCGACTGAAGCCCCGCGCAATCGCCTCGGCGAGCGCGACCCGCTGGAAGACCTGGTTCTGGACGTCGCAGAGGATCACCAGCTCCGCCACGGTCCCGGCCGTGATCTCCTCGAGGCAGCCGCATCCGAGCTGGTAGTCGGACACGCGGTCCAAGCGGCGCGCGACGAGCCGCCGCTCGATCCGCTCGGTATGCCATCCCGGGCACAGATCGCCCAGGACGCCGCCGCTGCTGCCGCCGTTCGCCTCGTCCGCCCCGACCGTCGCGTCTACCATGGCTAACGCCTCCTCCTACGTGGGGATGACGCAAGGTGAGAGCCCGACCGTCGGCCGCCTGCTCCTCGGCATCCGCTTGCGGGAGGTCCGGCAGCGAAAGGGCGTGTCGGCCGAAGAGGCGGCGGACCACATCACGCGGGCCGCATCAGCGATCACGAGGTTCGAGAAGGGGCGCACCAGCGTCCCGGCGACCGTCCTGCACAAGCTCCTGGACCTGTATGACGTGAACCCGGAGGAACGCGACGCGCTGACCCGGCTCGCTCGTCGATCCCGGAAACGCGGTTGGTGGCACCAGTTCGGAGACGTTCTCCCGATGGGCTTCGAGACGTACATCGGGCTTGAATCCGAAGCGCGCGAGTTGCGCAACTACGAATGCCAGGTTGTTCCGGGGCTCTTGCAGACCGAGCGCTATGCCGAGGCGCTGATGCGAGCCGAGCCGCACCTGGCGACAGAGGAAGAGGCCGGACGGCGCGTCCAGGCTCGCATGGCGCGCAAGGCGATCTTGACGCGTGACGAGCCCGCGCTTCTGTACGCGGTCCTCGATGAAGCGGTCCTGCGCCGACGGGTCGGCGGGCGGGAAGTCATGCACGAGCAGCTCGTCCACCTGGTCGAACAGGCGCAGCGGCGCAACATCATGATCCAGATCCTGGTGAACGAGGTCGGCGCCCATGCGGCGATGTTCGGGGCCTTCATGCTCCTATCGCTCGACCTGGGGGAGCCCGTTCTGTCTGAGTATGCTTACCTTGAGCACAGAACGGGTTCTCTGCTGCTCGACAAGCGGCAGGAGACCGCCGCGTACCGTTCCTGCTTTGACGAAGTGCGCGGCGAGGCGCTTGACCGCGACGCGTCGGTGAACCTGCTCGCGGCCATCGCGGACGAATACAGGGTCGAATAGGGATGGGGTCCGGATGTCGGCACAAGATCAGTCCCGGGCTGGCTGGCGGACGAGCAGCCACAGTTCCACGAACGGCGGGCAGTGCATCGAGGTCGCGGCGCTGCCGGGGCGCATCGGCGTACGGGACTCGAAGAACCCTGACGGTGCAAGGCTCGTCTTCGGGCTCGCCGAGTGGCGCGCGTTCATGCGACGGATCAGTTCCGGCGACCTGGACGGCTGAGCAGTCGCTAGAAGGACCCGTGTCCCGTGACCTGACCGGCGCCGTTTGGCGCAAGAGTCGCCGATCCCACCAGCAGGGCGAGTGCGTCGAGGTCGCCGGGCTGGCTGGTGCCGTCGCCGTCCGGGACTCGACAGACCCCGACGGGCCGAAGCTCGTCTTCGGCGCCGCCGCGTGGCGGGCGTTCGTGCGGGGGGTCGTGTCCGGCGGGGCGGGCGGCTAGGTCGGCCTCCGGGCGCTGGGGCGTGCATAGTTCGTCGCGCGAATTATGGGTGGCTTCCGGTGTTAATCTGGCCGGGTGGCTAAGGATGATGGTGGCGGGATCGGGATCGTGGCGGCGCTTGTGCGGTCCGCGTTCCTGGTGGACGCCGTGTACGCGGCGTCGGCGCGCGAGTACGGGCTGACCCAGCAGCAGGGGCAGTTGCTGTGCGTGCTGATGGGGCGGTCGTACGGCATGAGCGAGCTGGGCGCGACGCTGGGGCTGGCGAAGTCGAGCCTCACCGGCCTGGTGGACCGCACCGAGCGCAACGGCCTGGTGCGACGCGAGCCGGATCCCCGGGACACGCGCGCGGTGCGGGTCGCGCTGACCGCGCG
Organism: Actinomadura sp. NTSP31; assembly: GCF_041951385.1. Lineage (NCBI taxonomy): Bacteria > Bacillati > Actinomycetota > Actinomycetes > Streptosporangiales > Thermomonosporaceae > Actinomadura > Actinomadura sp. NTSP31. The sequence continues at coordinate 31,415 of NZ_JBGNUT010000028.1, forward strand.
GGGCGCCGCGCTCGTGGACGAGTTCTACACCGAGACGTGCCGGCGGATCGACGAGCTGCCGTCCGGGCTCGGCCCGCGGGAGCGCGCGACGCTCGCCGAGTTGCTCGGCCGCGTCGTGCTGGACAACGAGGTCCCGGTGGTCTTCAAGGAACCGGACGAGGGGGCCGCCGCCGGGCATCCGAGCTGACGCCGCGGAATAGCCGCTCTCCCGATGGCGCTTGTTGTTCGTAGTACGAACTGCTACCGTTCGTACTACGAACAACAAGTTTGTTGCTATGGGAGTGGTGTCATCATGAGCCGTACGGTCGCTGTCATCGGCGGAGGTTACGGGGGCGCGGCGGTCGCCAAGGCGTTGCAGTCCGAGGCCGACGTCGTCCTCATCGATCCGCGGGACGCGTTCGTCAACGCGGCGGCGTCGCTGCGGGCGCTGACCCGGCCCGACTGGGCCACCAGCATGTTCTTCCCCTACGAGACGCTGCTCACCGAGGGCGGACGGGCGGTCCGCGACCGCGCGGTCTCCGTCGATCCCCGCGGTGTCACCCTGGCGTCCGGCGGGCGTGTTGATGCCGACTACCTGGTCCTGGCCACGGGCTCCAGCTACGCCTACCCCGCCAAGCCCGGCTCCGACACGGTCGACGAGGCGCTGGACGACCTCCGTCGGACCCACAAGGAGTTGCGCGAAGCCGGCCGGGTGCTGATCCTCGGCGCCGGCCCGGTCGGCCTGGAACTGGCCGGGGAGATCAAGGAGGTCTGGCCGGACAAGCACGTCACCGTCGCCGACCCGGCCGCGGAGCTGCTGCCCGGTTTCCGTCCGGAGGTCGTCGAGGACCTGCGCCGCCAGCTCGACGGCCTCGGCATCGACCTGCGCCTCGGCACCGCCCTGGCCGCGCCGCCGAGCACCGGGCCCGGCGAGGCGGGCGCCTTCACCGTCACCACCGCGGGCGGTGAGGAGATCGCCGCCGACATCTGGTTCCGCGCCTTCGGCGTGAGCACCAACAGCGGCTACCTCGCCGACGGCCGGCTCACGACGCCGACACCGCAGGGCCAGGTGCCCGTGACGGAGTTCCTCAACGTCAAGGGCCACGACCACGTCTACGCGGTCGGTGACATCACCGACGTCGCCGAGGCGAAGATGGCCGGGTGGGCGATGCGGCACGCCGAGGTGGTCGTGCAGAACATCAAGGCCCAGCTGAACGGCGACCGGCCCACGGCCACCTACGAGCCGATGCCGTTTCCGATGATGCTGCTCCCGCTCGGCACGCGCGGCGGCGTCGGGCAGATGCCGTCGCCGGACGGCCCGTCCGTCGCCTCGCCCGCGATGGTCGCCGAGTACAAGGGCACCGACCTGTTCACCGGACGCTTCGTCAAGCAGTTCGGCCCCACCGCCTGAAACAGAAGGCCCGACCCCATCGAACGAAAGAAGGCAGAGCCATGTCCGCACACGACGTCGTCTTCGGTTTCGGCGCGCACAGCACCTTCGATGACCGTCCCGCGCTGATGCGCATGGTCCAGCAGGCCGACCGCGACGGGCTGGACCTCTTCTCGCTGTCGGACCACCCCTACATCGGCGAGCGCCTGGACGCCTACGCGACCATCGGCTTCCTCCTCGGCCGCACCGACCGCATCGCGGGCTTCGCCAATGTCACCAACCTGCCGACCCGGCCCGCTCCCATGCTGGCGCGGACGGTCACGACGCTCGCGGAGCTGTCGGGCGGACGCGTCGTCCTCGGCATGGGCGCGGGCGGGCTGTGGGACCGGATCTCCGACATGGGCGTGCCGCGGCTCTCCCCGGCCGCCGCCGTGGACGCGTTCGAGGAGGCGATCGTCCTGGTCAAGAAGCTGTCCGGGGGCGGCCCGCCCGTCACCTACCAGGGCGACCACTACCGGGTGAACGAGATCGCGCCCGCCCCGGCGGCCGCGCCGCCGGTGTGGACCGGCTCGGTCGGCCGCAAATCCCTGGCCGCCACCGGGCGGGTCGCCGACGGCTGGCTTCCCGGCCACGCGGCCGACTGGCTCAGCGAGCGGTACCGGACGTCGCGGCCGGTCATCGACGAGGCCGCGGCGGCGGTGGGCCGCGACCCGCAGGAGATCCGCACCGTCTTCAACTTTCCCGGCCGCATCACCGACCGGCCGCTGCCCGCCACCCGTGACGGCGAGGGCCGCTGGATCGGCGGGTCGGCGGAGCAGTGGGCCGAGGAGCTCACCGGCGCGGTGCTGGAGCACGGCGCGTCCGGCTTCATGCTCTTCTCCCCGCAGGGCGGCACGCCGGACGCGGGGTCCCTCGGCCGCTGGGGCGGGGAGATCGTCCCGGCCGTCCGCGAGGCGGTCGCGAAGGACCGGGCCTGAGCGGCCCGCCGGAGCGGGTCGCCCCCGTCAGCCGGACTTGGCGGGGTTGCCGAGCTTCTCGACGATCAGCCGGTAGAGCTGGCGGGGACGGCCCGGCTGCGGCGTGCGGTTCGGCGGCAGCGGCCAGGCGAGGCCCTCCTCGACCAGGGTGCGCAGCAGCCGGCGGGCGGTGCGCGGGGTGACGCCGAGCATCTTGCCGGCGTTCTCGGCGTCCACGATCAGCGGCTGCTCCTGGTCGCCGAGCTTGTCGGCGAGGCGCGCGAGGATCTCCAGGCCCTTCGGCTTGGCCTGCGGCTGGCTGCGCGGCGGGGTGCGCGGCGCCGGGACGAGGGCGCGGCCGTCCCGGTCGAGCGCGAAGCCCTGGGCGCGCTGGGAGCTCTGCGAGCGGGCGAGCGCGGCGCGCGCGTGGTTCTCCGCCTCGTGCGCGGTGCGCCCCATCCCGATGCCGACCTCGATGGCCAGGCCCAGCTCCTCGCGGACGCGCTCGACGAACGGCGGGGTCCGGAAGCCCTCGGTGGTCGAGGTGACCGAGCCGCGGGTGGCGATGACGAGGTAGCTGTGGTCGTCCAGCGGCCACACCGACGCGTTCATCCGGTGCGCCTCCTGGAGCAGGACGCGGTGCAGCGCGAGCTTCAACTCGTCGCGCCAGTAGCGGGGCGTGACGCGGCGCGGGGTCTCGCGGAGGGTCGGGACGTCCACCAGCACGACGACGAGCTGGGACTCCTCCAGCCGGTGGTGGGCGCCGAGGAGCGCGGCGGTCTGCAGGGAGCTGCGGATGGCGGCGCCGGTCGGGCGGACCCGGATGGTCGGCACCCCGGCCATCTCCATCCGCTCGGCGGTGGCGTGTACGCAGGTCATCGCGACGGTGGTCGCGCCGCGCCGCCACAGCCGCTCGTGGAAGGCGGCGAGCGTGCCGGGCCCGGCGGCCTCCTCGCGCAGGTGCACCTGCTCGGTGCCGAGGCTGATCTCGGCGTAGGCCTCCTCGACCTCGGCGCGGCCCAGCACGTCGATGCTGACCCGGGACGGGTCGAAGCGCTCGTCGAGGGAGGCGCGCAGCAGCGCGCCCTGCAGCGCGGCGCCGTTCAGCGGCACGTAGGTGGCGGGCATGGTGAGCACGCCGGCCTTGCGCGCGAAGTCGTACGGGACGGGGCTGGCGAACAGGCACACGTCCACCCCCGACCCCAGCCGGACGACCTTGTCGGCCGCCTCCTGCTCGTCGCGGTAGGCGGCGGCCACCAGCCGGCTCGGCACCGGAGTGGGGCCGTGCCCCATCAGCATGACCCGCTCGACCAGGTCATGGGGGCCGACGACGCCGATGGTGAGATCAGGCGTGACCGAGCCCGTTCGTGCCGCCGTCATCGATGATCGCTCGCTTCCGGTCCATCCTCTCGGGGGCACGGCCCCGGCCACGCGTTCGCGCACGCTCCGCCCAACGGTCGTCTCATGGCTTGTCGCCCCTGCCTTCTGACCCAGCACCGCAGTTCCCGTGCGATTCGTTCCTCAGTGGGCAGATCGGGTCAGGGCGGCGATGTGTGACGCCCAGACGCGAAATCGAATCAAGAGTGCGGCGAAAAAGTAACCTACGCGACCCCCTGGTCAGTAATTTGTCACCAATCGGTCAGTCTTGATCCTGCATCTTCGGACGTCCGAAGTTGAAAAACAAGACCCGAAAACACCGCAGGGGCCTCCTCGGGGCGCTAGGGCGCACTGAGGAGACCCCTGCGGAGTCCGTTTGGTTTACGCGCGGGCCGAAACCTGATCGTCCGGGTGCCGGCCGGCCCGGAAAGACGAGTGATCCGGGCGGAGGGCCCCGGCGGCCCGTTCCGGTGATTTTTTACCGGCCCGGGAAGGGGCCCGTCCTAGATCGTTCCATCGCGCTTTTCCGCTGATCAGCGGGCCGGCCGTCCCGGCAGGTGAGGAGCCGCCGCGAGGCTCTCCGTGACCGGGCGGTGACGGACAGCCCACCGGATTTCCCGTCATGCTGTGACAAGGACGGTCAGAGACCACTCCTGATTGGGTCAGGAGCGAGGCCACATGCGGCCGATCCGACCACCCGGAATGACCACTCAGTCAGCAGACCGGCCCGGCGGGAGTCCCGCCGGGCCGGTCGCATGCGCTGCCGTTTGCGAGGCGGCCGGTCCGCTTCGCGGCGGTGCCGGTCGGCCCGCTTCGCGAAGGTGCCGGTCAGTCCGCTTCGCGGACGGCGCCGGTCAGTCCGCTTCGCGGACGATGTCGGCGCCGAGCTGGGAGAGGCGCTCGGCGGTGTGCGCGTGCCCGCGGTCCAGGTAGTAGGCCGAGGTGATCGTCGTCTCGCCCTCGGCGGCCAGCCCCGCCAGCACCAGCGCGCTGCCGCAGCGCAGGTCGTGCGCCTCCACCTCGGCGCCGCGCAGCCCGCGCGGGCCGTTCACCTTCGCGCGGTTGCCGTCCACCTCGATGTCGGCGCCCATCTTGCGCAGCTCGTCGGCCAGCTTGAACCGGCCGTCGAAGATCCGCTCGTAGATGTAGGACGGGCCCTCGGCCAGGCAGGACAGCGCCATGATCGGCGACTGCAGGTCGGTGGCGAAGCCCGGGTACTCGTCGGTGATCACGTTGATCGGGCGGAGCGTGCGCTCCCGGCGCACCTGGAGGACCGCGCCCTGCTGGTGGAACTCCACGCCCATCTGCTCGAGCTTGTCGGCCGCGACGCCGAGGTGCTCCAGGGTGGCGCCGACGAGGTTCAGGTCGCCGCCGGTGATCGCGGCGGCCATCACGAACACGCCCGCGTCGATCCGGTCGGGCATCACGGTGTGCTCGACGGCGGTCAGCTCGTCCACGCCCTCGACGGTGATGAACCCGGTGCCGCCGCCGCTGATCTTCGCGCCCATCGCCTGCAGGATGGCGATGTTGTCCAGCACCTCCGGCTCCAGCGCCGCGTTCTTGATCAGCGTGGTGCCGTGCGCCAGCGCCGCCGCCATGATCAGGTTCTCGGTGCCGGTGTGCGACGGGGTGTCGCAGTAGAGCGTCCCGCCGCGCAGGTCGCCGGCCTTGATGTGGATGATGCCGTCGCCGTTGTCGGCCACGTGCTCGGTGACCGTGGCGCCCATCCGCTTGAAGCCGTTGTAGTGGAAGTCCAGGTTGCGGCTGCCGAGGTTGCAGCCGCCCACGCCCTCGATGACCGCCTCGCCGAGCCGGTGCAGCAGCGCCGGGACGAACAGGAACGAGCCGCGGAACCGGGAGGCGATGTCGGCCGGCAGCACCGGGCTGGTGAGCGAGGAGGCGTCGATCACGAGCGTCCGCTCGGTCTCGTGCAGTTCGGCCTTCGCGCCGATCGCCCGGGCGAGCTCCACCGCCCGCCGCACGTCCTCGATGATCGGAACGTTCCGGAGCACCGTGCGGCCCCGCGAGGCCATCAGGGAGGCGCCGATCATCGGCAGGACGGCGTTCTTGGCGCCCTGCACGAAGACGGTGCCGTGCAGCTGCCGGCCGCCGCGCACGCGATACCGAACCTCGTGGCCCATGCTCATTCCGCCATATCTCCTTCGAAACGCGGTTAAGGTGCCTGCCCGATGAAGGTGGGACCACGGGGGCCGGGCGCGCCGAACGGTCCCGATGCGCCAACGCGACCCCAGTAAACCACCGGACCGGGGATGGGGTGTCCGACTGCGCCACCCTCGCGCCAGTCTGCTCGGTGAGACCCCCAGAGCGTCCCAAAGGTTCGCATTCCACGGGAAAATCCGAGCCGAACCGGACCGCGGGACGGGTGCGGCCGGCGGGGTCTAGGGTGATCGTCCATGGACGACACGCCCGGCTGGGACGCCATCGACGCCGCGCTGCGCCCCCTCTACGGGGACGTCCAGCCGTACCATCTGGGCACCGTGGTCAAGTGGGCGCTGGGCGGCCCCGACCCGCTCGACGGCATCAGCGTCTACGCGCGGACCGAGCCGGTGCCGCACTGGCACTTCGTCTCGTACGGAATGTCCGAACTGTACGCCAAGGAGTCCCCCGACCCCGACGAGTCGGGCTGGGGATTCGAGTTCACGTTCCGGCTCGCCCGCGACCCGGCGGACGCCGAGCCGCCGGTCTGGCCGGCGAACCTGCTGCAGAACTTCGCCCGGTACGTCTTCGGCTCGGGCAACTGGTTCGAGCCCGGGCACCACATGGACGTCAACGGGCCGATCGCCGCCGACCGCGAGGACTCCGACATCCGCGCCGTCGCGTTCGTCACCGACCCGGAGCTGGGCGTGATCGGCACGCCGCACGGCCAGGTCCGGTTCCTGCAGGTCGTCGGGCTTGCGACCGAGGAGTACGAGGCCGTCCGGCAGTGGGACGCCACGGCGTTCCTGCGCGCGCTGGAGCCGTACCTGCCGCTGTTCGTCACCGACATCGACCGCCGCTCCCTGCTCGCCGACCCCGAGTTGGCCCGCACGGTCCGCGAGGGCATCGCGCGGGACGGGTCGAGCAGCGGCGCCCTGTACGTCACCACGGCGCACTGGGAGCTGGACGGCGGGTCCACTACGCTGCGCATCGGCGCGCTGCAGGCGGAGGCGATCGCGCAGTCGATGCTGGGGCGCCTGCCGTTCGGCCGGACGCTGCTCCTGCAGACCGAGGACACGCGGCTCACGTTCCATCCGGCCGACGCGTACGCGGTCGTGGAACCGGAGGAGGGCCGGCTGGAGGTCGGCGTCCCGCCGGAGGGGCTGGACGGCGTCGTCGCCGCGCTCCGCCCGGTCGCGGGCCGCACACCGGTCGCGTCGCTGCCCGGCCTGACCGTCGAGATCGTCCCGACCCGCATGCGCGACGGCTACGGCGACGAGACCGGCGAGGTCGTCGGCTAGTCCCGCCGCAGTTCGAGGATCTCGACCGGGTCGCCGAGCGTGAGCGTGCCGAGGGTGCGGGGGACGGCGTTCTGGCCGAACCGGATGCCCCGGTCGATGGTCCGGTAGGACGCCAGCGTCCGCAGCGGCTCCCGGCCGCGCTCGCCGGTCTCCTGGTCGGTCGTGGTGATGAGGCACCGCGCGCACGCCTTGACCATCTCGATGACGGTCCCGCCGATGCGCAGCAGCCGCACGGAGTCCTCCGCGTAGGCGCCGAGGCCCTCGACGACCAGGCTCGGACGGAACCGGTTCATCGGCAGCGGCTCGTCCAGCCGGGCGTTCAGATCGGCGAGGGACTCGGCGGAGACGACCAGCAGCGGGTACCCGTCGGCGAACATCAGCTCGCCGCCGCCCCGCGACGTCGCGCGGTGCCCGGTGAAGCGGACCAGCCGGCAGTCGGTGTCCAGCAGCGCCGAGAACCAGCCGGCGGCCTCGTCGCCCTGGTCGACGCCCCGCACCTCGTGCCGGTGCACCGTCACGTCGAGCACCTCGCCGCCGTCCACGGCCTTGTGGACGAGCGGCGAGGCGCCGGGCGCGTCCACCGTCAGGACCTCGCCGTCGTAGGACGGGCGCAACAGCGCCATCCCGGCGAGGTCCCGCTGCGACAGGAACCGGCCCGAGGGCGCGACCAGCATGAACTCCCGGTCGTGCGGGAGCCCCCGCGCGGTCAGCTCTGCGGTGCGCAGCGCGGTGCCGCCGCCGCTCTTGAGCGGGTAGGCGTTCAGCTCGGTCAGGGTCGCCGTCACGGTCGCTCCGGGGGTGCTACGCCAGCATGGCCAGGCGGTCGAAGACGGCGTCGAGGCGCTTCACGAAGCGCTCGGGACGACACACCTCGTCCAGCCGCGCCTCGTCCAGGGTGAGGCCCTTCTCGGCGGCGTGCTCGCGGAGCGTCTCGCGGAACGGGACGCCCGTCTCCCACGTCTCCATCGCGGCCCTCTGGACCAGCGGGTACGCCTCGTCGTCGCGGGACATGCCCGCCTCGACCAGCTCCAGCAGAACGGTCGAGGTGTAGATCAGGCCGCCCGTCGACTCCAGGTTCGCCGTCATCCGCGCCTCGTCCACGACGAGCCCGGACATCAGCCGGTTCGTCAGGTTCAGCATGTAGTCGAGCGCGATCGACGCGTCCGGCAGCGCGATCCGCTCCGTCGACGAGTGCGAGATGTCCCGCTCGTGCCACAGCGGGATGCCCTCCAGCACCGGGACGATCTGCGCCCGCACGACCCGCGCCATCCCGGCGAGCCGCTCGGAGATGATCGGGTTCTTCTTGTGCGGCATCGCCGACGAGCCCTTCTGGCCCTTGCCGAACGGCTCCCACAGCTCGCGGACCTCGGTGCGCTGCCCGTGCCGGACCTCCAGCGCGACCGCCTCGCACACCGTCGCCATGATCGCCAGCGACGACACCCACTCGGAGATGCCGTCGCGCATCACGACCTGCGTCGACACGTCCGCGCTCTTCAGCCCGAGCTTGCGCGCGACGTGCAGCTCGACGGCCGGGTCGATGTTGGAGTACGTCCCGACCGCGCCGGAGATCGCCATCACGCCGACGGCCTCGCGGGCGCGGCGCAGCCGGTCCCGCGACCGCGCCATCGCGAACGCGAAGTCGGCGACGCGGTGCCCCCACACGTCCGGCTCGCCGTGGATGCCGTGCGTCCGGCCGACCCGCAGCGTCGCCCGGTGCGCCAGCGCGTGGTCGCGCAGCGTCGCGACCAGCGTGTCCGCCTTCGCCAGCAGGATGTCGGTCGCCTCGACGAGCTGGAGCGCCAGCGCCGTGTCCAGCAGGTCCGACGACGTCATGCCGAAGTGGACGTACCGGGCCGCCTCGCGCGGCTCGGTGTTGTCCGCCCACGCCGACAGGAAGGCGATCACGTCGTGCTGCGTGACCGCCTCGATCGCGTGCACGGCCTCCGGCGTCGGCGGCGGCGCCTTCCGCACCGGCTCCACCACCTCCGGCGGGATCGTCCCGGCCTCGGCGTGGGCCTCGACCACCAGGGTCTCGACCTGACACCACAGCTCGTATTTGTGCGCGTCGCTCCAGACGCGACCCATCTCCGGAAGTGTGTACCGCTCGATCACGAAGTTGATTCTCCCATTTCCCCAGGGGGGCGACCCCCTGGAACCCCCGTCAACGGTTGGCAGGCTGTTTCCCGCTCCGCTGGCGCTCCGCGCGAAACAGCCTGCCAACCGGCGGGCAGGCCCGCTCCGCTCGCTGCACTCGCTCCGCGTGCCTACCCGTGTGATCGCTGGGTTGGCGGTCAGGCTTGGGCGGCTTTGAGGGCGATGTCGGTGCGGTGGTGCGCGCCGGGCAGGCCGATCCTGGAGACGGCCTCGTAGGCGGTGGCGCGGGCCGCGGTGAGGTCCGGGCCGGTGCCGACGACGTTGAGGACGCGGCCGCCGCCCGCCACGAGCCGCCCGTCCGCGCCGTACTTGGTCCCGGCGTGCAGCACGTAGGCGCCGTCGACCGCCGCGGCCTCGTCCAGGCCGGTGATCTCCCCGCCCTTCACCGGCGCCGCCGGGTACCCCTCGGCCGCCACGACGACCGTGACGGCCGCGCCCGGCCGCCACTCCAGCGCGGTCGCGGGGTCGAGGCCGCCGATGGCGCAGGACTGGAGCAGCACGCCGAGCGGCGTCGCCAGCCGGTCGAGGACGACCTGGACCTCCGGGTCGCCGAACCGCGCGTTGAACTCGATCACCCGGACGCCCTGCGAGGTGAGCGCCAGCCCCGCGTACAGCACGCCCACGTACGGCGTCTCGCGGCGCCGCAGCTCGTCCACGACGGGCTGGACGACCCGGGACATGATCTCGTCCACCAGGCCGGGCGGCGCCCACGGCAGCGGCGTGTAGGCGCCCATCCCGCCGGTGTTGGGGCCCTCGTCGCCGTCGTAGGCGCGCTTGAAGTCCTGGGCGGGCAGCAGCGGGACGGCGTGCTGGCCGTCGCACAGCGCGAACAGCGACACCTCGGGGCCGTCGAGGTACTCCTCGATCACCACGCGCCCGCAGGCGGCGGCGTGCGCGGCGGCGACGTCGCGGTCCCGGGTGACGACGACGCCCTTGCCGGCGGCCAGGCCGTCGTCCTTCACCACGTAGGGCGCACCGAAGGCGTCGAGCGCCTCCGCCACCTGCGCGGGGCTCTCGCAGACCCGGGAGTCGGCGGTCGGCACCGCGGCCGCCGCCATGATCTCCTTGGCGAACGCCTTGGACCCCTCGATCCGCGCGGCCTCCCGGTCGGGCCCGAAGCACGGGATGCCGGCCCGGCGCACCGCGTCGCCGACGCCCGCCATCAGCACCGCCTCGGGGCCGACGACGACGAGCTCGATGCCGAGCCGCCCGGCCAGCTCCGTCACCGCCGTCGGGTCCAGCGGGTCGAGCTGGTGGTTGTCCGCGATCTCGGCCGTGCCCGGGTTGCCCGGGGCGCAGTGGAGGGCGGTGACGGCAGGGTCGCGGTGCAGGGCGCGGGCGAGCGCATGCTCGCGGCCACCCGATCCAAGGACGAGTACTCGCACGTGACGCGAGCTTACTGGTCCGGACGCACCGGTGTGGGTCGCGGTAAGACGGGCATAAGGCCCGGGCGCAAAGGCGTTATGGGCAGTGCGCGCCCGGCCGGGACGCCGGTGAGGCGGCGGTCACACGCGTCGCGCGTGAACCTTGCCGAACCGACCGGCGTCCTAAATGTCGGCTGGTAAGCTGCGACGGGCTTGACACCCCGTAGTCGAGGTGCGTGGAAGGAGGTGGTCGGGATGAGTCCTGGTGATACTTGCAGTTCGCCAGAGAACCCTCACAGTCCGGACTGGACTGTCCATCCGTCCGCCTCCATCTGGCGTCCGGCCGTCGCCCTCGCGCGCTCCCCGCGCTGATCCCGCTCCACTGATCAGACCTGGGTAGAGCGCGCCCCTGCGCGCGTGGCCGGCGGGTTAGGAGCACCTCATGGCCATGACACGAGTCCGTCCGGCGCGCGCGACCAAGTCGCTGTTCAAGACGCGCGGGCGAACCCACGGGGCACAGGTACGGGGGCGCGCCCGCGATTCCGCCGTCATCGACTGGGCCGCCTACATCGACGGCCACCGCGCGTCCACCGGCACCGTCGAGGACGCCGTCCGCCTCATCCGCGACGGCCGCCTCACCCCCGACGGCGACAGCGCCGGCTTCGTCTGGGTCGGGCTGCACGAGCCGTCGGCCACCGAGCTGTCCGAGCTGGCCGAGGTGTTCGGCCTGCACCCGCTCGCCGTCGAGGACGCCATCCACGCCCACCAGCGGCCCAAGCTGGAGCGCTACGACGACGTCCACTTCGTGGTGATGAAGACCGTCGGCTACGTCTCCACCGGCCCGGACGCGGCCGAGGTCGTCGAGACCGGCGAGATCATGATCTTCTGCGGCCCGGACTTCGTCGTGACGGTCCGGCACGGCACGCACGGCGAGCTCGGCTCCGTCCGCAGGCAGCTGGAGAAGGACCCGGCCCGCCTCGCCATGGGCCCCGCCGCCGTCCTGCACGCCGTCGCCGACCGCGTCGTGGACGGCTACGTCTGCGTCGCCGACGCCGTCCAGGAGGACATCGACGAGGTCGAGGAGGCCGTCTTCTCGCCCGAGCGCACCGACGAGGCCCGCCGCATCTACCGGCTCAAGCGCGAGGTCATCCAGCTCAAGCGCGCCGTCGGCCCGCTCGCCGGCCCGCTGCGCAACCTGTCCGGCCGCCGCTTCGTGCCGGCCGAGATCAAGGAGTACCTGCGCGACGTCGAGGACCACCTCACCCGCGTCCGCGAGCAGGTCGAGGCCTACGACGAGCTGCTGAACCCGATCCTGCAGGCGCACATGACGCAGGTCACGGTCACCGACAACAAGGACATGCGCAAGATCTCCGCCTGGGGCGCGATCTTCATGGTGCCCACCGCGATCACTGGCGTTTACGGGATGAACTTCGACTTCATGCCCGAGACGCACTGGCACTTCGGCTACCCGATGATCGTCGGCGCCATCGCCTTCATCTGCCTGACCCTCTACCGAGGCTTCCGCCGCAACGGCTGGCTGTGAGGAGCGCCGAAACCCGGTCGGGGTAGTCGGTTACCAGGGCGTCTACTCCGTATTTGACGAGGCGGGTCATGTCCTCGGGTTCGTTGACCGTCCAGGCGACGACGGGCAGGCCGGCGGTGTGGGCGTCGTCGACCAGGCCGGGCGTGGTGATGGCGTGCTCGGGGGACAGCGCGGTGGCGCCGATCGCGCGCGCCGCCGCCACCGGGTCGCCGGGCGGCAGGCCGGCGAGCCAGCGCGTACCCGGGACGAGCGTCTTGCGCTCGATCAGCGCGGTGCGGCCGAGCGCCGGATGGCTGCGGCGGGCCTCCGCCAGGACGCGCCAGTCGAAGGCGAGGAGCCGGCTGCGGGCGGTCAAGCCCGCGGCGGCCAGGACGGCGGCGACGGCCGCGGTGAACAGCTCGATCTCCTCGGCGGTCCAGCCGGGGTCGGTCTTCAGTTCGACGGCCAGGCCGACGCCGGTCGGCGCGAGGAGCGCGCACGCCTCGGCGAGCGTGGGGATCGGGGTGCCGGGCAGCGGACGCTGCGTCCGCGCGAACGCGTCGTCGCGCTGCCGGACGCCCGCGTCGACCGTCTTGAGCTGCGCGAGCGTCAGCTCCCTGACGGGCCTGCCGACATAGGGGAACGCGGGGTCGTCCGGAAAGGCGGGCACCGTGTCGGCGAGGTTCGCCGGGGACAGCACCTGGTCGTGGCCGAGGACGACCGCGCCGTCCGCCGACAGGCCGACGTCCAGCTCGATCACGTCCACGCCGAGCTCGACGGCGTGCGCGAAGGCCGGCAGCGTGTTCTCCGGGCGCAGCCCCCGCGCCCCCCGATGACCGTGCAGCTCGACGGTCCCCCCGATGGTCGTCACCGGGGGGACGCTACAGCCCGTCACCGAACCCCAGATGGAGGTTCGGTGAGGTGCGGGGGAACGGCGGGTCAGGTGTTACACCAGGGGACGCAGGGAGAGGGTCTGGTCGCGGCCGGGGCCGACGCCGATCGCGGAGATCCGCGCGCCGGACATCTCCTCCAGCGCCCGGACGTAGGCCTGCGCGTTCTTCGGCAGGTCGTCGAAGGTCTTGGCGCCGGTGATGTCCTCCTGCCAGCCGTCCAGGTACTCCAGGATCGGCTTGGCGTGGTGGAAGTCGGTCTGGGTGGCGGGCAGCTCGTCGACGCGCTCGCCGTCGACGTCGTAGGCGACGCAGACCGGGACGCGCTCCAGCCCGGACAGGACGTCCAGCTTGGTGAGGAAGAAGTCGGTGATGCCGTTCACCCGGGACGCGTAGCGGGCGATCACCGCGTCGAACCAGCCGCAGCGGCGGTCGCGGCCCGTGGTGACGCCGTACTCGCCGCCGGTCTTGCGCAGGTACTCGCCCTGCTCGTCCAGCAGCTCGGTGGGGAACGGTCCAGAGCCGACGCGGGTGGTGTAGGCCTTGAGGATGCCGATCACCCGGGTGATCTTCGTGGGGGCGACGCCGGAGCCGACGCAGGCCCCGCCCGCCGTGGGGCTGGACGACGTCACGAACGGGTAGGTGCCGTGGTCGATGTCCAGCAGCGTGCCCTGCGCGCCCTCCAGCAGGACGACCTTGCCGCCGTCGAGGGCCTGGTTCAGCACGAGCTCGGTGTCGGCGACGAACGGCCTGATGCGCTCGCCGTAGGCCAGGTACTCCTGGACGATCGGGCCGGTCTCGATGCGGCGCCGGTTGTAGACCTTGGTGAGGACCTGGTTCTTCTCGCGCAGCGACAGGTCGAGCTTCTGGGTGAGGATGTTCGGGTCGAACAGGTCCTGCACCCGGATGCCCATCCGGTTGATCTTGTCGGCGTAGGCCGGGCCGATGCCGCGCCCGGTGGTGCCGATCCGTGCCTTGCCGAGGTAGCGCTCGGTGACCTTGTCGAGGGCCCGGTGGTGCGGCATGATCAAATGCGCGTTCGCCGAGATCAGCAGCCGTTCGCAGCCGATCCCGCGCTCCCGCAGCCCGTCGATCTCCTGCAGCAGGACGGCCGGGTCGATCACCACGCCGTTGCCGATCACCGGGACGACGTCCGGCGACAGCACCCCGGACGGCAGCAGGTGCAGCGCGTAGCTCTTGTCGCCGATGACGACGGTGTGGCCGGCGTTGTTGCCGCCCTGGTAGCGGACGACGTAGTCGACGTCGCCCCCGAGCAGGTCTGTTGCCTTGCCCTTGCCCTCATCTCCCCACTGGGCACCGACAAGAACGATGGCAGGCATGCCACTTTTCCTTCCCACGACGAAGGCCCCGGTCGCCGCAAGCGCGCGAAGGGGCCTCTTGCGATCAAAGCGTACCCGTACCCGGCCGTTAAAGAAACCGCACCTCACCGCCCGGGTACGGGCGCGACGCGTGGGTCAGCCGGCGAGGGCGTCCGCGGCGGCGGCGCTGCTGTCGCGCAGGAACGTCCGGCAGCGCTCGGCCTCGTCGTCCTCGCCGATGGCGGCGGCGGCGCGGGACAGGGCGTGCAGGGCGCGCAGGAAGCCGCGGTTGGCCTCGTGCTCCCAGGGGATCGGGCCCTGGCCCTTCCACCCGGCGCGGCGCAGCATGTCGAGGCCGCGGTGGTAGCCGGTGCGGGCGAAGGCGTAGGAGTCGATCACGCTGCCCTTGGCGAAGGCGCGGTCGGCCAGTTCGGCCCAGGCGCCCGGGTAGTCGGGGTGGCGCGCCGCGACCTCGAACGGGTCGACGCCGCTCTCCAGCGCCTCGCGGGCCTCGGTGTTGTCCGGCAGTTCGGTCGGAGGCGGGCCGCCGAGCAGGTTCTGGGTCATGCGGGTCATCGTAGGTCGACGGGCCGGGTCCGCATCAACCCGGGTCACGGCCGTGTCCCCGGCGCGCCGTGGAGCCGTCACCGGGCCGGGGCCACGGAGTGGCCCGCAAACCGTCCTGCGCGTCTCATGCTCCCGTGGTCGACCCGGGGCGGACGATCATCAGGATGGTGACCGTGGCCCACAGCACGTTGAAGACGCCGGTGAGCATGGCGATCCGGCTCGGCGGGACCAGGCGGGAGGCGGGCGTTCCCGTGGCGGCGAGCGCGCCCTCCTGGGCGGGGAGGATCAGCAGGGCCAGGACGCCGGCCGCGGCGGTGGTCAGCACGATCGAGGCGATCAGCCAGGCGTCGCCGAGCACGCCCATCGCGCTCGCGGTGGCGAAACCGAAGGCGGGGACCGCGATGCCGACCAGCGCGTAGACGCGGCAGATGCGGTTCAGCGTGCGCAGCGTCGTGAGGGCCTCGCGGTCGCCGGGCGCGCTCTGGGCGCGGCGCAGCGTCTTGGGGAACATGCTCGCGGCGACGGTGACCGGTCCGATGGCGATCACCGCGGCCAGCACGTGCAGGATGAGCAGGAACTTCGCCACGGTCAGCGCTCCGCCGCCGCACCGGCCGCACTTCCGGGACCGGCGGGCACCGGGCCGTGAGGGCGCCAGACGGTGCCGCGCCGCTCGTAGCCGAACAGGACTATCTGGGCATGCATGAGGGGCTCCTTCGGAAGCGGCGCGGCCGGTCGGCGCGGGGATCACAGCCGAAGCTAGACGGCCGCCGCCCCGGTCCCCAGTGGCATTAGTGCCAGCATCCAACGGATTAATGCCAGCACCACGCGAGCAGCCCTGAACTGGCCAGATAAGAGACTTTGCAAGGTCATCCAGCCCAGTGCGGAGGTAGGTTCCTGCCATGCACACCGTCGCCGTGCTCGCGCTGGACCAGGTGATCCCCTTCGACCTCTCCACCCCGATCGAGGTCTTCACCCGCACCCGCCTCCCGGACGGCCGCCCCGGCTACCGGATCCGCGTGTGCGCCGAGCGGCCGGAGGTCGACGCGGGCGCCTTCACCCTGCGCGCCCCGTGGGGGCTGGACGGGCTCCGGGGAGCGGACACGATCATCGTCCCCGGCACCGCGGACCCGCTCGTCCCGCCGACCCCGGGCGTGCGTGAGGCGCTGAGGGCGGCGGCGGAGGGCGGCACCCGCATCGCGTCCATCTGCTCGGGCACCTTCCCCCTGGCCGCCACCGGGCTACTCGACGGCCTGCGCGCCACCACCCACTGGCTCGCGGCCGGCCCCCTGGCCGCCGCCCATCCGGACGTCGACGTCGACCCGGACGTCCTCTACGTCGACAACGGGCAGATCCTCACCTCGGCCGGCGCCGCCGCCGGCCTGGACCTGTGCCTGCACATGATCCGCCGCGACTACGGCTCGGCCGTCGCCGCCGACGCCGCCCGCCTGTCGGTCATGCCGCTGGAGCGCGAGGGCGGGCAGGCGCAGTTCATCGGCCACGACCATGTGCCGACGCCGCGGGGCTCCGCCCTCGAACCGCTGCTCGCCTGGCTGCGGGACAACCTGGCCCGCGACCTGTCCCTCGCCGACATCGCCGCGCAGGCCGGGACCAGCACCCGCACCCTCATCCGCAGGTTCCGGGAGCAGACCGGCACGACCCCGCTCCAGTGGCTGCACCGCGCCCGCGTCCGCCAGGCCCAGCACCTGCTGGAGACCACGGACCACCCGGTCGAGCGCATCGCCGCCCAGGTCGGCTTCGGCTCGCCCACCGCGTTCCGTGACCGCTTCAAGAGGACCACCGGCGTCAGCCCCCACCTCTACCGGCGCGCCTTCAGCTGACAGGACGGCGCAGCCGGGGCTCGGACGGGGAGTCAGAGGTGCGCGGCGGCCTGCGGCGGGGGGAGGGGGAGGTGGAAGCGGGCGGCGCCTTCCTCGGTGCGGGCGCGGGCGGCGGGCCAGCCGTTCCGGACGAACAGCAGCGCGCAGCGGTTGCTGAGGATGACGTCGGCGCCGAACTCGGTGATGCCGCGGCGGACGGCGAGCTGGGTGAGGTAGCCGACGAGGTGGCTGCCGAGGCCGCGGCGCTGCCACGGGTCGGCCACCAGGACGGCGATCTCCGCGTGCCCCGGCGCGCGGACGTCCCGGACGTACTCCGCGATCCCCACCATCTCGCCGTCCACCAGGCCGACCATGGCCTCGCGGTCCCAGTGGTCGAGGCGGTCCATGGCGGCGAGGTAGTGGTCCGGGATGCGCGGTGTGCCGGAGAAGAAGCGCGTGTAGAGGCTGGCCTTGGAGACGCGGGCCGACATCCGGAGGAGCCGGTCGCGGTCGGTGGTGCCGTACGGCCGGATGCGCACGTCGTCCAGCGTCGCCCCGGCAATGTGGGCCACGCCGCGCACATTGAGTTGCTTCATGAAACCCATTGGACCGCAAGCGGGTTTCATGAAGCAACTATTATCCCGGTGAACGGCCGGTGGATTCTCGGCCGGACCGCCTACGCGCCCGGGCCCGGGCGGGGATCGACGTCCGCGGGGCCCAGCGCGGCGCCGCAGGAGTCGCAGGTGAAGCGGGTGGTGAGGGTGCCGTCGCAGCCGCGGTGCCCGATGATCGCCGGGGGCCCGTCCGGCGCGTAGTGCCGGTCGCCCCACATCAGCAGCGTCATCATCGCCGGCCACAGCTCGACGCCCTTGCGGGTGAGCCGGTACTCGTGCCGCTCGGGCCGCTCCTGGTACGGGACGCGGCGCATGATCCCCTCGTCGCACAGCCGGGTCAGCCGGTCGGTGAGGACGTTGCGGGCCACGCCGAGGGCGTCCTGGAAGTCGTCGAAGCGGCGGACGCCCTCCAGCGCGCTGCGGATCACCAGCAGCGTCCAGCGATCGCCGACGACCTCCAGCGCGCGGGCGATCGAGCAGTTCTGGCTCTCGTAGGTGCGGGGCAGTGCCACACCCCGAGCCTACCGAGGTTTCGTCACAAAACGCGCGAACCACTTCGCCTGTCGACCGCGACGGCTGTTCTTCCCAGGGGTCGCCCCCTGGGAAGAACAGCCCCTGGGCTAAGCCAGCTTCTTGCCCGCCGACTGGAGGTTCTCGGCGGCCTCGACGATGCGCGCGGCCATCGCGGTCTCGGCCGCCTTGCCCCACGAGCGCGGGTCGTACTGCTTCTTGTTGCCGACCTCGCCGTCGACCTTCAGGACGCCGTCGTAGTTGCGGAGCATGTGGTCGGCCACGGGGCGGGTGAACGCGTACTGGGTGTCGGTGTCGATGTTCATCTTGACGACGCCGTAGGACACCGCCTCGCGGATCTCCTCCAGCGTGGAGCCGGAACCGCCGTGGAAGACCAGGTCGAACGGCTTGTCCTTGCCGTACTTGGCGCCGACCGCGTCCTGGATCTCCTTGAGCACCTCGGGACGCAGCTTCACCGAGCCCGGCTTGTACACGCCGTGGACGTTGCCGAAGGTGGCGGCGAGGATGTAGCGGCCCTTCTCGCCGACGCCGACGGCCTCGGCGGTCGCGATCGCGTCGCCCGGGGTGGTGTAGAGCTTCTCGTTGATCTCGTTGGCGACGCCGTCCTCCTCGCCGCCGACGACGCCGATCTCCATCTCCATGATGATGCGCGCCTTCGCGCACTCCTCCAGGAGCCCGGCGGCGATGTCGAGGTTCTCGTGCAGCTCGACGGCGGAGCCGTCCCACATGTGCGACTGGAACAGCGGCTCCTCGCCGCGCGCCACCCGCTCCTGGGAGATCTTGATCAGCGGGCGCATGAACCCGTCCAGCTTGTCCTTCGGGCAGTGGTCGGTGTGCAGGGCGATGTTCACCGGGTACTTGGCGGCGACGACCCGCGCGTACTCGGCGAGGGCGCTGGCGCCGACGACCATGTCCTTGACGGTGGACCCGGACAGGTACTCGGCGCCCCCGGTGGAGACCTGCACGATCCCGTCGCTCTCCGCCTCGGCGAAGCCGCGCAGCGCCGCGTTCAGCGTCTGGCTCGACGTCACGTTGATGGCGGGGAAGGCGAAGCCGTCGCGCTTGGCCTTGTCGAGCATCTCCGCGTAGACCTCGGGCGTTGCGATGGGCATTGTCAGCGTCCTTTCATACGCAGGGTGCCGCCGGGCATCCGGCCGGGCGGTAGCACCCGAACGACCGTCTACCCAGGTGAGCGGCCCGGGTCACACGGTCTCCGGTCTGGCATGCCGTCCGCCCCTCAGTATCCCGTCGGGGCCCGCGTTCCGCCTAATCGCGACGTGCGGAAAGGTACGCTCGCGGTGTGGATCTCACGACGATTCCCCTTGACATCACCGAGTGGCTGCACCCGACCGCGTGGCTGCAGCTGTTCGGCACGTTCGCGACGATCGGGGTGCTCGCGATCATCTTCGCGGAGACCGGGCTGCTGATCGGCTGCATCCTGCCGGGCGACTCGCTGCTGTTCACGGCGGGGATCCTCACGGCGGTCTCGACCGTCAACGGGCAGGAGTTCCAGTCGCTGTCGCTGCCCTGGCTGCTGGTCGGCGGTCCGGTGGCGGCGATCGCGGGGGCCCAGCTCGGGCACTTCCTCGGCGCCCGCTACGGCCGGCGCCTGTTCGACCGGCCCGACTCCAAGCTGTTCCGCAGCGAGTGGGTGGACAAGGCCGAGTACTACTTCAACCGGTTCGGCCCGGCCCGCGCGGTGCTGCTGGCCCGGTTCATCCCGATCGTCCGGACGTTCCTGAACCCGCTGGCCGGGATGCTCGGGATGGACGCCCGCAAGTTCCTGGTCTGGAACGTCATCGGCGGGGTCGTCTGGACGGACGCGCTGTTCCTGCTGGGCCACTTCCTCGGCTCCGAGGTGCCCGACATCGAGAAGTACATCCTGCCGGGCGTCGCCGTGATCCTGGTCCTGTCGGTCATCCCGATCGTGCGGGAGATCATGAAGGGGCGGCGCGGCGGTGGCAACGGTCCGAATAAGAATGAGCGTGAAGAGTCACGTCCGTCGCTCAGCAGTGACAGTTATCGCTAACCTCCCCATGTGGGACGTCATCGGTCGGACCCTATAGGTCTCGCGCGCATCGTGATCGCGGCCATCGCCGTGGTCTTCGCCTTAGCGCTTCTCGTCGTCGGCGGCATAGCACTGGTGAACGCGGTGGCCGGGTCGCCCGACAAGGAAAGTCCCTCGACGGCCGCGCCTCCGAGCGGCCAGAGCACCCCCTCCTCCCCCGGCGCGTCCCCCTCCCGGAAGACCCCCGCGGCGAACGTCCCCCTGCTGATCGAAGTGACCGGCCAGCCCACGAAGGTGGTCATCCGGGTGCCCGACACCGGCACGGTGGTGCGTAGCGGCGTGCTGAACACCGGCGACACCCTCCAGTTCGACGAGAAGACGCTCGACGTCGTCGCGAACAACGGCGGCTCGCTGCAGGTGACGATCTACGGGAAGGTGCAGCCGCCGCAGCCGGCGGGGCAGCGCGCCACCTGGTACGTGCGCCCGAAGAGCTGAGCCGGTCCGGCTAGGAGAGGCCGAGGTCGGCGACCTCGTAGGGGTGCCGGTAGGTCAGGCCCTCCTCGGCGATGCGGGCGGCGGCGCCGCGCTCCAGGATCGTCGCGACCGCCACGACCTCGGCGCCCGCCTCGCGCAGCGCCTCGACGGCGGTGAGCACGGACCCGCCGGTGGTGGAGGTGTCCTCGACGGCGAGGACGCGGCGGCCCGCCACGTCGGGGCCCTCGATGCGGCGCTGGAGGCCGTGCGCCTTGCCGGCCTTGCGGACGACGAACGCGTCCAGCCGGCGGCCGCGCGCGGCGGCGGCGTGCAGCATCGCGGTGGCGACCGGGTCGGCGCCGAGGGTGAGGCCGCCGACGGCGTCGTAGCCGAGGTCGGCGGTCTCGTCCAGCATCACCCGCCCGACGAGGGGCGCGACGGCGCCGTCCAGCGTGACCCGGCGCAGGTCGACGTACCAGGACGCCTTCTTGCCCGAGGACAGCGTGAAGTCCCCGTGCACGACGGCCTTGTCCTTGATCTCTCGCAGCAGCTCATCACGATCGCTCACGAGAGAACCCTATTCATCCGGCGCCGGGCCGCCGCAGCCGCCATGTACCGTGGCGGCGGGAAGGGGGGCCATGACGCCGGGAACCGTGGTGCTGCTGCACGCGCCGGGCGCCGCCGCCGCGTCGTGGGGCGACATGCCGGAGATGCTGCGCTCCTACGGGATGGACGTGATCGCGCCGGACGTCGCGGACGGCGCCGGGGCCCGCTACGTCGCCCGCGTCTCGCTGATCATCTCGGCGGCGGGGCCGTCGGTGCCGCTGGTGCTGGCGGCGCACGGCGCCGCGGGACCGCTGGTGCCCGCGATCGCCCTCGCGCAGCGCGCCGCGCACCGTCCGGTCGGCGGGTACGTCTTCGTGGACGCCGATCTGCCGCGCCCGCCCGGCCCGCACGACCACGACATGCCCGCGGGGCCCCCGGACTGGCCGGAGGCCCCTTGCGGCTACCTGCGCACCCATGCGGACCAGGCGGCCTTCCCCGGCCGCGACGAGACCGTCAGGGCGGCCCGCCTGCGCGGCTGGACGGTCATCGAGCACGAGCCGCCGGCGGCCGCCGCCCAGGCCCTCAGCGAGCTGATAGCGACCCTGTAGGGGACGTCAGGGCGCGTCCACCGGGGTCTCGCCACGCTTCGACCCGCGCAGCGTCGCCAGGGTGAGCAGGGCGGACGCCAGCGCCGCGGCCCCGCAGACGACGAAGCCGATGGAGTAGCCGTGGCCGACGGCGTCCAGCGCCAGCGAGTGGACGGGCTTGAGCGGCGGTGCGGCCGACGACGCGCTGTTGATGCCGAGCGGCCCGCCCTCGTTCAGGACCTCCGTCGCGGCGTGCTTGAGCCCGGCGGGGAGGGACGAGGCGTTCAGCGAGTCGGTGAACCCGCTGCTCGCGCGGCTCAGCGCCACGGCGCCGATGACGGCCGGGCCGAGGGTGAAGCCGAAGTCGCGCAGCAGGTTCGTGGTCGCGCTGGCCATGCCCTCCAGGTGGTGGGGGACGGTGTTGACGGCGGTCGCGGTGATCGAGGAGACGGTGACGGCGAAGCCGATGCCGACCAGCCCGAGCGGCAGGATCAGCGAGGTCATGGCGCGGTCGCTGATCGGCAGGGTCGCGGTCCAGAAGTCGCCGGCGGCGATGAGGATCAGCCCGCCGCCGGTGAGCAGGCCGGGCGGGACCCGGTGCAGCAGCCGTTCGGTGATCGGCAGCAGCACGAGCGCGAGGCCGTTGAGCAGCAGGAACGCCATCGCGGTGTGCATGGGCGGCTGGTCCTGCGCCGGGCCGAGCCGGATGCTCACCGAGTAGGCGGTGCCGAGGAAGCTGAACATGCCGACGACCGCGACGATCGCGGCGACGGCGAACGCCCGGTTGGCGAACAGGTCGAGCCGCAGCAGCGGGGAGCGGACGCGCAGCTCGGCGACCACGAACGCGGCCAGGAACAGCGCGGCCAGCACGAACCCGCCGACGACGGGCGCGGAGCCCCAGCCGTCCTCGGGGCCCTGGATGATCGCGAAGAGCAGCGCGAACAGGCCGAGGCCGATGGTGACCTGCCCGGCCGGGTCGAGGGACCGGCCCTCCGGCGCGCGGGAGTCGCGCGCGAGCACGATGCTGATCACCGCGCTGAGCACCGCGGCGATCGTGACCACGACGAACGACCAGCGCCACGATCCGTACGTCGCGGTGATGCCGCCGAGCAGCGGGGCGAGGAAGCCGCCGGTGGACAGGGACGCCGCCCACAGCGCGATGACCCGCGCCCGCTGGGTGGCGCCGCTCGTCCCGGCGGCGAGCATCGCCAGCGACGTCGGGAACAGCGCGGCGGCGCCGAGGCCGGCCAGCGCCTGCCCGGTCCACAGCTGGTGGACGCCGGAGCTGGTGGTGCTGACCAGCTCGCCGACCGCCATCAGCCCGGCGCCGCCGATGAGCAGCCGCTTGCGGCCGAACAGGTCGCCGAGCACGCCGAAGGTCAGCTCCAGCACGGCGACCGGCAGCAGGAACGCGTCGGAGATCCAGGTGAGCTGGGAGCCGACGGGGTGCAGGTCCTTCTGGAACAGGCCGTTGAGGGTCGCCGGGATCGCGATGCCGATCTGCGCCAGGCAGACCGCGACGCAGCCGGCGACCAGCGTGCCGAGCGCGAGGGCCGTGCCGGGCGCCGGCGTGGAGCGGGACGAGGTCTCCGCGGTGGTGGACACGTGAACTCCTGAGGGGGTGGATGGTGCGGGATTCAGCGGCGCGCGCCGACCAGGACGCCGGGCCGGTACCGGACGAAGGCCGCGCCGTCCAGGCCGAGCGCGAGCGCGCTGCGTTGGAGCCCGGCGGCGGTCGTCCCGGTCCAGCGGCCGGTGGTCACCCGGTGCTGGACGGCGTGGACGGCCGCGACGGTCTCCGCCGTGGTGAAGTTGCAGTGGCTCTGCCGGGCCACGTACGCCTGGCGCAGCAGTGCCGAGTCGCCGGCCGCCCGGACCCGCGCGCCGAACGCGCTCTCCTGCTCGACCGGCACCAGCTGGTCGGACGTCGTGTGCACGTCCAGCAGCGGGACGCCGAGGCGCTGGCCGGCGGTGGACGTCCGCCGCAGCGACCGGACGGCGGCGGGGTCGGCGGTGACGTCGGCGCCCTTGGTGAGGCCGGCCAGGTCGGCCTGGAGGTTCAGCCCGGCGGACCGGTACAGGGCGCTGACCTGCTTGGCGTGCGCGGATCGCCGCAGCAGGGCGGTGTAGTCCACGCCCCGGTTCCACGAGGTGTTGCCGCCGGCGGACAGTTCGACCTGGTACCGCGCGGTCGTCAGGAAGGACAGCAGGCCCTGCGCGAACCAGGCGTACTGCTGCTGCTCCTGGCCCGCGTAGTCGTCCTTGGCGGGCGGCTGCCGGTCCGGGGCCCAGTCGGCGAGGTTGAGGTAGGCGGCGGCGAGCGCGATCCGGGCCCGCCCCTGCGGGGTGGCCTGCGCCTTGGTGACCGCGTCGGTGAGCTTCACGCCGAGGGCGGCGGCCTCGGCGGCGTCGGAGAAGCCGACGAGCTTGTTCCGGTCGCCCGGGGCGAGCAGCGCGGAGATCGCGTACTCGGCGTCGAGCTGGTAGTCGTCCAGGTCGACGCCGCCCGCGACGAGGCCGCAGAGGCCGAGCGCCCCGTCGACGCGTCCGGCGCCGTCCCGGGCGATCTGCGCGTTGATCAGCCCGCCCATGGACTGGCCGACCGAGATGACCTGCCGGGGCCGTCCGGCGGCGGCGCGGAAGGCGTCGATCGTCGCGAACTGGTCGCGCTCGGCCGACTTCAGCGCCCACATCGAGCCGTTCGGGTCGTAGGACGAGCCCGCCAGCGCGTAGCCCTCGGCCAGCAGTGCGGTCCGGGCGCCGGGGCGCGGCGCGTCCTGGGCGACGAGCGGGCCGAAACCGTGGCTGAACAGCAGGAGCGTGCCGTTCCAGCGGGCGGGCACCTCGGCGGTCCAGGTGGCGCCGTCGGCGAGCTTGCCGGAGTGCGCGACGGTGCCGTCCGCCGGAGCGGACGACGGCGTGGCGGTGGACGCGGCGGCGGCCGGGGTCGCGGGGGCGACGAGGGCGGGCGCGAGGGCGAGGGCGGCGCCGGCGACGGCGAGCCTGCCGGGACGGCCGCCAGGGCGAAGCAGGGACATGGAGGCTCCTGACGAGGGGGAGCGAGCCGGACGGTCGCCGCGAA
The DNA here is from genome assembly GCF_041951385.1 of Actinomadura sp. NTSP31. Taxonomy (NCBI): domain Bacteria; kingdom Bacillati; phylum Actinomycetota; class Actinomycetes; order Streptosporangiales; family Thermomonosporaceae; genus Actinomadura; species Actinomadura sp. NTSP31. The sequence continues at coordinate 56,050 of NZ_JBGNUT010000028.1, forward strand.
TGTACGTCTGAATCTTGACGGCTGTCAATAATGTGACGAACATCGGCGCAGGCCGGACCCCATGCCGATCACCAGGGGTTTCAGGGGTTCCAGGCGTCTCAGCCGAGCGGGAGGGTGTCCAGGATCCGGGCCGCCTCCGCCGCCGCCGGCGGCGCCCACCGCTCGGCGAGGTCCCGGAACACCGCCTCCGCCCGCACCGCGGGCCAGTCCGCGGGCAGGTGCTCGGCCGGCAGGTGCGGGTCCCGGCGCACCAGTTCGAGCCAGTCGCTGTGCAGGACGAGTTGCCGGGCGAGGTCGTCGGGCAGCCCGGACGCGGCGTCCGGTGCGTCCCAGCGGTCGACGAACGCCTGGTAGCGCGCGCCCATCACGGACACGTCGAAGGCCTGCTCCAGCACGTCGCGCACCTCCGTCGGCGCCAGCACGCTGCCGCCGAAGACCCGGATGTGGGATTCCAGGCCCAGCCCCGCCACCGCCGCGGCGACGTCGACCAGGCCGGGCGCCACCCACAGGCCGTTCTGCAGGGGACCGAAGCCCGCCCAGATCAGCCGGGACCGCAGGTCGTGCCGCTCGCGCCGCCAGTCCTCCGGGAGCGAGAACCCGACCAGCGTCCACTGGCCGTCCCAGCGCCGGTTGACCACGCCCGCGCGCCAGATCCGCTCGCGGCCGTCCTCCAGCACCCCGACGGCGTGCGGGGTCAGCGCGAAGTACATCTTCCGGCCCTGCCGGTGCCGCTCCAGGAGCCCGCGCTTGACCATCCGGTTCAGCGACGTCCGGACCGCGTGCTCGCCGATCCCCACCCGGTCGAGCACCGTGATGACGCTGCCCGCGGACACCGCGACGGGCCGGCCCAGCAGGTGCACGCCGAAGAACGTGAGCATCACCGGCTGCGCGCGCGCTTCGGCCGCGGCGGATTCAGGCATCCCCACAGGGTAAGGGGCCGCCCGGATCCCCGGTCGCGCGCGCCCGCCCCCCGCTCTCGCGCGGGGCCGTCAGCTCCCGCGCAGGTCAGCTCTTGAGCAGGTCGTCGAGGAGGGCGTCGTAGTCGTCCTCCTTGCGGCCGAGGTCGACCCGGGCGCGGTACCGCAGGCGCAGGAGCGCTTCGAGGCTGTCCTCGGCCAGGGCGACGTCGTCGGGCCCCGGCGTGAGGGACTCCTCCTCGGCGACGGGCGGCTCCTCGGGGTCGCCGATGCCGGTGCCGACGGCGCGGTCGCGCAGCGCGAGCACCACGTCGGCGCCATTGGTGGCCCAGTCGTGCGCGCCGGACGCGTCGCCCTGCGCGTAGAGCACCTCGGCGACGGTGCGGTACACCTCGGGGTCGCGCGGCCGGTCGGCGCGGATCTGCTCGACGAGCGTCCGCGCCTCGTCGGCCCGGCCCAGCTCGAACAGCGCGTCGGCCAGGTAGGCGCGCGGGTCGCCGTACACCTCGCCGCCGTCCTCCAGGGCCCTGCGGTAGGCGTCGGCGGCCTTGGCGTGGTCGCCGGCGTGCTGCCACTGCTCGCCGGCGCGCAGCAGCACGTTGGCGCGCGACACCCCGCCCGTCACCGACTCGGCCAGCTCGGACAGCCGCTTGGCCGCCGAGATGTGATCGCCGGTGCGCAGGGTGTCGAACTCCAGGTCGTCGAGATCGTCTTCCGTCACATGCGTCACGGTTCAACGCTACCCGCCGGGGCCCGGCCGAAGCGGGCGAATCACTGATGATCGTGCATTACCCGCCCGTATGTGGTCGGCGGGTGCCCGGTGGGCGCGGCGCTCACCTGCGGGAACGTTCGAGGGCGTCCCAGAATCCGCGGCGCAGCGCGTGCCGGACCTCGTCGTGGAGCAGGAAGTCGATGGGCAGTGAGGAGCCCTGCAGCAGCCGTGCCTCCAGGTCGGACGGCATGCGCGGCTTGCGGGCGAGGACGGCCTCCAGCCACAGGGCGGGCGCGTCCCGCGCGACGGACTCGCCGAAGTCCTGGCCCTCCTGGTGCGCGGCCTTCACCGCGTCCGAGAGCGTCGGGGTGTTCTGCTGCGCCGGGACGGGCGCGATCTGCTGCGGGCCGGTGTAGGGGCCGTGCGGGCGGCTCGACGGCAGCGGCGACGGGCCGGACGACTGGGGCGGCAGCGTCTGCGGCGGGGGCGGTGGCGAGGGGGACGGCACCGGCGAGGACGAGGTGTACTGCGGGCCGCTCAGCGGCGGCTGGCCGCCCGCCGGCGCGGGCGCCGGGGCTTGCGCCGGCGACGGGCCGGACGACGGCGGGGCCTGCAGCGGCGAGGACGGCAGCGGCATCCCGCCGGAGTTCAGCGAGGACGACGAGCCGTACGAGGACGACTGTGAACCGTACGACGGGCCGAGGCCGCCACCGCCGCCGGGAAGGGGCAGCGGGCCGGTGGGCACGCCGGTGCCGCCGCTGCCGCCGCCCAGCCCCCCGCCGGACGAGCCCGACGAGCCCGACGAACTCGACGAACCGGACGAGCCGAAGCCGGACGAGCCCAGGCCGGACGAGCCCAGCCCGGACGCGGCGGGGCTCAGCGGCGGCTGCCCGCCGATCGGCGACGAGGGCGGCGGGCCGTTGTGCGCGGTGGTGTGCAGCGGGCCGAGCGGCGCGCCGGCGCCGCCGGGGCCGTGGCCGTTGGAGCCGTGCCCGTTGGACAGCGGGCCCGCGCCGAGGGCGTGCGTCCCGGTGGAGGAGCCGGACCCGGTGTCGATGCCGGTGAGCAGGTTGACGTAGGGGCGCAGGTGGCCGGAGCCGATCTCGATGAGGTCGTCGCACTCCTGGCGCAGCACCCGGGAGATCGTCCAGTTGCCGTCGACGGCGACGTGCACGACGGTGACGCGCAGGCCGAGGTCCTGGGCGTCGGAGACGACCTGGGCGAGGTCCTCGTCGCCGCTGACCACGACGGCGTCGGCGAGCGCGCCGTTGCGGGCGAGGGTCATCAGGTCGCGGTGGATCTCGGTGTCGACGCCCTCGCGGCGGCCGGGCCGGACGCGCCCGAGGCGCAGCTTGAGGCCGGGCAGGTCGGCGAGCGCGTCGTGCTCGGGGGCGCGGCGGCCCTCGACGGTCGCCTCGTACCAGTAGCAGCGCAGCAGGGGCATGCCGGTGCGTTCGCGTGCCAGGTTGCTCAGCAGTTGCAGCAGCCCGCCGAAGTCCCACGAGACGGTCTCGCGATGGCGGGTGCCGTGCACCGCCATGGCGCCGTCCGCCAGCAGGTAGCCGGCGTCTACGAACAGCGCGCAGCGATCCATGCGACACCGCCCTTCCTCTACACGGGAGCTCACAGGCCGGCGTAGTGACCTCGGGCGCCTATAGCGTAGTGAAGCCCGTCAGCCCCGTAGGCCAATACGGCGATTCGCACTCTTTCATGGCATACCGCCGGTTCGCGACTCCCCAGTAACGACAAACTGGGAACCGCGGCGGACGCTACCAGCCGGTGCCGCCCCGCCCCGCCCTTCTTCATGATCTTTACGGGAAGGAGCAGGTCGCCGGTTCAGCCGTAGGGCGACCGCGACCGTGTCTTCAACCGCCCATGGGGCCGGCCGTCCGCGAGGACGGGCGCCATCACCTGTGGCGGGATGCCCGCGGGCGGCCCGGCACCGACCTCGACGCGCACCCCGCCGCCGGCCCCGCCGCCGATCCCGGCGCCGACGTCGACCCGGACCTCGCGGCCGACCCGGACGTGCACCCCGGCGCCCGGCGCGCCGGACCCGACCACGACACGGACGAACAGGCCTTTCGGGTGCTTGTGCACATGAGGTGCCGGCGGGCGCGCGTGCGGGTGCTTCTTCGGCGGCCTGCGGACGGGCTGCGCCGGGACGTGCGGCTTCGGCCGCGGCGCGGGCCGCTGCGCGACGGGCTTCACCACCGGTGGCGGCACGGCCGGGTGCGGCGCGGGACGTTTCGCGGGTGGTCTCGCGGGTGGTTTCGCCGCCGGTTTCGGGGCGGGCGGCCGCGGGCCGGCCTGGACGGCGGCGGGCGGGTCGTGCGCCGGCCGGAGCGGCTCCTCGCCGGACACCAGCATCATCGCGGCGGCCACCGCGGCCGCCACCGCCACCGCGCCGCCGCCGGCGAGCGCCTGCTGCTGCCGCTTCGGCAGATGGCGCAGCCAGGTGAACATGCCGGCCTTGGACGCCAGCGCCATGCCCGCCGCCGCCCCGAGCACCAGCGGGCCGAGGGCCTCGCGCAGCGCCGCGTTCACCTCGGCGAGCTCGGCGCACGCCGCCTTGCAGCCGGCGCAGCCGTCCAGGTGCCGCCGGACCCGGCGGGCCTCGCGCCCGGCCAGGCCGCCGCGCACGTACGAGCCGAGCTTCTCCAGCACCGGGCGGCACTCGCGGCGCGCGTCCGGCAGGGCGTCCATGTGCATCTGCAGGTACGCCTGGCGGAGCCCCTCGCGGGCCCGGTAGGCGAGCGCCGCCGCGCCGTTGGCGGTGAGGCCGAGCAGCGGCGCGACCTCGGACGGCTTCGCGCCCTCCACCTCGGTGTGCCAGAGCACCTCCTGCCAGCGCTCCGGCAGCGACCGGTACGCCCGGACGATCATCGACCGCTCCAGCGCGGCGACGGCCGGGTCCTCGAAGGGGGCGCCCTCGTCGAACTCCTCGATCCGGTCGGTGCGGTGGACGCGGCGGTCCGCGCGCGCCCGGTCGTACACCGACCGCCGCACGGCGGTGAGCAGGTAGGGGCGGAACCCGTTGTCGGGGCCGCCACCGCGCCGCAGCATGCCGAGGACCTTGGTGAACGCGTCCTGCACGGCGTCCTCGGCGGCCATCGCGTCGGCGCCGCCGGTCAGGTGCCGGGCGAGGCGGCGCGCCGCGTCGACGTGCCGCTCGTAGAGCGTCGCGTACGCCGACACGTCGCCGTCCCGGACCCGGGAGATGAGCGTCGCGTCGCCGGATCCGGTCGTGGCGGGCTCCTCCACCGTGGCCTCCTCACCGGCGCGCCGTCATTGGCGGGCTTTTCGCTCCACCGATGCTAGCTCATTGTGATGCCTTGACCACACATTGTGGCTCACGTGGGCACGCGGCACGTCCGATTCGCGGAACCGCGTCATGGACGGCCCGTTCCGGCGTTGGAGGGGCGTGGGCCGGTTCCCCAGCCGCCCACCCGGGGTGCGCCCGTTCCGGCGAGGGGGCTGAACGGGTGCACCCCGCTCCGTGCGCAAGTGCGGGTAGGGCGCCTGGTCAGCGCGTGATGGAGGCGCGGCCGAGTTCGGTGAGGGCGGTCTCGGCGTGCGGCGTCTCCCACCGGACGGTGCAGTTCCTGCCGCTCAGCTCGACCGTGGCGATGGCGTTGTCGAACCACGGGCCCTCGGTCATCCGCCACCGGAGCGGCGGCGCGGGCACCTTGGCGAGCTTCGCCAGCGCGCGGAACGGTCCGCTCACGCCCCGCAGGGACGCGATGCGGTTGGCGCGGCGGAACGTGCCGATCAGCGGGTTGCGCAGCGGCGAGCACACGATCTGCGCGATGTCCGACGCCGTGCCGGGGGTGGTGACGCGGGAGAGGTAGGAGTAATGGATGTCGCCGGAGAGAAAGGAGATGCTGGCCGGCGCGGGGCCCCGCTCTCCCCTCCCGACGGCGATGACGTCCTCCGCCACCTCGCGGAACGAGCGCTCGAACGCCGCCCAGTGCTCCAGGTCGGCGGCCTGCCGGATCTTCTCCCCGACCGCTGCGGCGCGCCGCCCCCACGCGCCGCCCGCGACGGCCTCGTTCCACGACTCGGCGTGGTGGATGGTGCGGGGCAGCAGGAAGGGCAGCGAGCTGGCGATGAGCAGGTGGTCCACGCCGCCCTGGCACTGCTCGTTCAGCCAGCGGAACTCCTCGTCGTCCAGCATCCCGCGCCGGTCGGGCGTCAGCAGCCGGGAGCAGCGGCTGTCGACGACGATCAGCCGGGTGTCGCCCCAGTCGTGCGCGTAGCTCCACCGCATGGTGCCGGGCTGCTTGTCGGCGCGCTCGGCGAACTCGTCCAGGACCTTGCCCGCGTCGCCGCCGCCCTCGGACGCGGCGCGCACGGCCGCGAAGAGCGGGTCGGACGCGCGTTCCTGCGGCGACATGTTCCCGAGGTGCTGGTAGATCCAGTACGAGCCGATCCCGCCGGTGATCCGGGCCCGCCACCACGGCTGCGCCCACATCTCCTGCCGCCAGGCGTACGAGGTGTTCCAGTCGTCGCGGATGTCGTGGTCGTCGAAGATCGTGAAGGTGGGGACGGTGGACAGCAGCCAGCGGACGGCCGGGTCGTGCCAGGCCAGCTTGTACAGGTGGGTGTAGTCCTCGAAGTCGGCGGCCTCGTCGACGGGCGGCTCGTCCTCGGCGCGCCGGCTGTTGATGAACGCGCGCATCTCGTCGGTCAGCTCGTCGGCGTAGACCTGGTCGCCGACCATCAGCAGGACGTCCGGCCAGGCCGCGTCGTCGCCGCCGGTGCGGAGCCGGTGCGCGAACGCGGCGAGCGCGTCGTGCCCGAACTGCTCGGCGGTGCCGGGGGAGCGGCGGCACGATCCGAACGAGATGCGCAGCGTCCCGTCCAGGTCGAGCGTCCTGATCTGGCCGGGCGGGTGGTCCGATCCGGGTTCGGGCCAGACCGTCTCGCCGTCGATGACCACTTGGTAGGGGATGCGCGCGCCGGGCTCCAGGCCGTCGATCTCCACGATCGCGTAGTGGTGGCCGTGCGCGGTGAACGTGCGGGCGCCCGCGTCCAGCCCGTGGTCGGCGTTGACCACGCGGACCTCGCACGGGCGGTCGGTCTCCACCCAGATCGTCGCCGTGCGGTCGCTCACGTGCCGGAGGTGGGGGCCGAGTGCCAAAGCGGTCATAGAAGGTCTCTCTAGCGGAACCCGGCACTTCGCGTCCACCCGGTTGCGGTTAGTGCCGGCCGACCTCCAGGAACGCCGACTCCGTCTCGGGGGATAGTCCCACCGTGGGACGGTCGGGACGCTGCGGTGCGCGCCCGCCTATGGATTGCAGCCACGTCCAGGTGTCTTCCACCGTCTCCTCTATGGGACGGCAGTGCAGGCCGGTTCCGAGCGCCTTGTCGACGTTGCCCTGCTGCAGGGTGTCGTAGGTGTCGCCGGGCGGAAGCCAGATCGGGAGCTCCGTCCACGGCTCGATCCCCGCTTCGAGGATCGCCTCAGGGGACGCCCATACGAATTCGGCGTCCGATCCCGTCGTGCGGGCGCACGCCGCCAGCAGTCCGGCCATCGTCGTGTGCCCTGGCGGACTGATCAGGTTGTAGGGGCCGTTCAGTTTCCGCTCGATGGCGTCAAGCGTCCAGATGGCGAGGTCGCGGCCGTCGATGTACTGGATCCCCTGGTCGCGCGGGCCGGGTGCCAGTACGCGCCCGCCGCGCGCGATCCGGGTCAGCCACCACGGCAGGCGCCCGATGTTCTCGTAGGGGCCGAGTATCAGGCCCGCGCGCGCGAGCAGTGCGCTATCGCCGAACGCGTCGAGCGCCGCCAGTTCCCCGCCGCGCTTGGCTTCCGCATAGGGGACGTCGCCGTCGTCCATGGAGCCCTCTACGACGGGAGCGTTCTCGTCGGCTCCGGCCGGTGTCGGGAACGGGTGGACGGACCGGCTGGAGATGTAGACGTACTGCCCGACCCGTCCTTTCAGGAGCCGCGCGGCGTCGCGGACTACGGACGGCGCGGCCGACCACGTGTCGATGACCGCGTCCCACTCGCCTTGGGTGAGCGCCTTGAGCCCGTCTTCCGTGGTGCGGTCGCCGTGCAGGGCGGTCGCGCCCTCCGGCGGCTCGTGGTGGCCGCGGTGGAAGACGGTCACCTCCCAGCCGCGTGCCAGCGCCTCCTCGGTCGCGGCGCGCCCGACGAACTCCGTCCCGCCCAGCATCAGAAGCCTCATGGCAGGAACTGTACGAGCTGTACGTTATGTACGGAAACTCGGCCTGCTCTGAGCGGAATCACACGCCCCGCTCGGGATGCATGGCGAAGCCCCGCAGCAGCGTGTCCACGACCTGCGTCGCCAGGGCGCCCGGCTCCTTGCCCTCGTCCCCGGTGCTGGCCTCGTGGATCAGCGCGTAGTAGACGCGCCGCGCCCACGCCAGATCGGTGTCCGGGCGCAGCGCGCCCGCGTCCCGGGCCCGCCGGAAGAGCCGCTCGCACCTGGCCTGGACGTCGGCGTGCACCCGGGCGACCTCGGGGTCCGGCGAGGCCGAGGCCCGGGTCATCCCGAACCCCCAGCCGATCTTGACCTCCAGGACGCTCGCGGTGACCTGGTACAGCGCCACCAGCGGCGGCGCGTCCTCGACCGGGACCGCGTCCACGGCCTCGGCGAACCGCCGGGTGGCCCAGGCGCCGAGCGCGTCGACCAGCGCGTCCCGGGTCGCGAACCGCCGGTGCACGGTCGTGCGGGCGACGCCGGCCGCCTCCGCGATCTGCTCCATCGTGGCGGCCGGATCGGCGGACAGGACCCGCTCGGCCGCCTCCAGGATCGTCCGGACGGTCCGTTCCGCATCCGCACGCAACGCTCTGCTCACACCGAAACAGTACAGCAAAGTTCCAACTAACGAACTACTTGCAACATCGATGATGCATCTACTAGCTTGGCCGCATCACCAGTGATGCATGAAGGAGTTCTCATGGACCTGCGACTGACCGGCAAGACCGCCGTCGTGACCGGCGCGAGCAAGGGCATCGGCCTCGCCACCGTCGAGGCGCTGACCGCCGAGGGGATGCGCGTCGTCGCGGCGTCCCGCACCATCACCCCCGGCCTGAAGGAGACCGGCGCGATCACCGTCGCGGCCGACCTGTCCGAGCCGGACGCCCCGGCCCGCCTGATCGAGACCGCGCTCGGCGAGCTCGGCGGCATCGACGTGCTCGTCAACAACGTCGGCGGTGGTGACGGCGGCGGCATGGCGGGCGGCTTCCTGTCCTTCGACGACGCCGCATGGCAGGGCACGTACGAGCTGAACCTGTTCGCCGCCGTCCGCACCACGCGCGCCGCGCTGCCGAGCCTGCTGGAGCGCTCGGGCGCGATCGTCAACGTCTCGTCCAACGGCGCCCGGACGCCGCACGTCGGCCCCGTCCCGTACACGACCGCGAAGGCGGCGCTGACCGCGTTCGGCAAGGCCCTCGCCGGGGAGTTCGGGCCGCAGGGCGTCCGCGTCAACACCGTCTCGCCGGGCGCCACCCGCACCGCCATGTGGGAGTCCCCGGACGGCTACGGCGCCGAACTGGCCGCGGCCCTGGGCGTGGAGCAGCAGCAGCTCATCGGCGTGCTCCCGGACCGGATCGGCATGCTCACCGGCCGTCTCGTCGAGCCCGCCGAGGTCGCCGCGCTCATCGCCTACCTGGCCTCGCCGCTCGCCGCGAGCACCACCGGCACCGACCACCTGATCGACGGCGGCGCGGTCAAAACCGCCTGAGGAGCGATACCGTCGAAGTGTGGGCTTCGACATCGTCCGCGACCTGCCGCCGGCACTCCACGACCGGGCCGCAACCTGGACCTACCTCACGGGGTTCGCCGAGAGCTGGGGAACGCCCCTCGGCGCGGACGACGGCGCGCCCGAAGCCGAGCTGGCCGGGGCCGAGGAGCGCCTCGGCCTCCGGCTGCCCGCCGCCGTCCGCGAGGCCTACACGCTGCTCGGCCGCCGTCCCGACCTGCACAGCAACTCCAACACGCTGCTCGGCCCGGGCGAGCTGGCCGTCGAGCACGGGGCGGTGATCTTCCGGGAGGAGAACCAGGGGGCGGCGCGCTGGGGCGTCCTCCTGGACGATCTCGGCCAGGAGGACCCGCCCGTCCACGTGCGGGAGGACCTGGCCGACAAGTACCTCGAACTCTGGGAGCCGTGGCTCGACCGCTTCTCGGTGACCGTCCTGGACATCGTCCTGTCCGAGTCCACGCAGGGCCCCGAGGAACTGTGCGACTTCCGCGAGCTCCACGAGGGCGAGGACGACGAGCTGACCCGCCGCTTCACCCTCCTGCCGTTCCCGGCGGAGTACCAGAACTTCTACTTCGAGCGGGACGTCCTCATCTCCGACGGCGGAGGCGACATGCTCTGCGTCCGCGCCCGCGACGCCGAGACCCTCGACCGCTTCCGCGCCGAATTCCCGGGCCACTGGCTCAACGCCTGACCACCGCCGTTCCCCACCGTCCGGATGTGGACCGCTGCCGCGGCGGCCCGCCGGGGTGATAGTGGGGTGATGGACCGGAGACTGCAAGCGGATCTGTTGCGCCGGGCCGCGCGCGACCAGAGGGTCCGCGAGTCGACCCCGCGGGCCTTCCTCTCTCCCTTCAAGGCCCTGCGCTTTCTCTGGGTCGACGACAGGAACGCCGCCTGGCTCGATCGCGTCGTCCGGCGGCGCGGGTGGCCGGGGATCTCGCTGGTCGGAACGGAAGCGGCCCATGCGGCCTGGCTGCTCGCCCAACACGCCGACCGGCGGCGGCGGGCGCAACGCCGTTTCCTCGGCGCCCTGCTGAAGGCGGTCGAGCGCGGCGACGCCGACCCCAAGGACCTCGCCTACCTGGAGGACCGCGTCCGGATCAACGCCGGCCGGCCCCAGCGGTACGGCACCCAGTACGGCATGACCGCGGCGGGATTCGGCCCGCAGCCCGTCGAGGAGCCCGACGGCGTGGACGACCGCCGCGCCGAGGTGGGCCTGCCGTCCATGGCCGAATACGACGCCGAAATGCGCCGCTGCCTCGCCGACCGTCAGTCGTCGAGGTGACGGGCGGCCAGCGCGGTGACCTGGGCGTGACCACCCGTCCGCACGGGCCCGCCGCCGCGGGCGGTCCCGCTAGTGCTCCGAGACCGCGCAGGAGCCGGGCCACAGGGGGTCGTCGCCCTCGTGCGCGAGGTGCTCCTCGTAGATGGCGACCTTGTGGGAGATGAGGTCGAGACAGTGGTGGAGTTCCTCGATCTGGGCGGTCACGCGCTTCTGGTGGTCGCGCAGGAGGGACAGCCGCGCCTCCACGGTCGCCGTCCCCTCCCGCACCAGCGCCGCGTACTCGCGGATCATGTCCAGGGGCATGCCCGACGCCCGGAGCCGTGTGCACAGGTACAGCCACTCCAACTCGGTCTCGCCGTAGACGCGCTGCCCGCCGACGCGGCGCACCGGCATGGCGAACAGCCCTTCCTTCTCGTAGAAGCGCAGGGTGTGGACGCTGAGACCGGTGCGTTCGGCGGCCTGTCCGATGGTGAGGGACATGCGTCCGAGGCTACGGGCTTGCCCTGGAGCCGACTCTAGGACCTAGCGTCCGGGCCCATGAACGTCACACTGATCACGGGCGGCTCCAGCGGGATCGGCGCCGCCGCGGCCCGCCTGCTGCTGGAGCGCGGCCACCGCGTCGCCGTCACCGGACGCGACCGGGACCGCCTCGACCGCTTCGCCGAGAGCTGCGGAAACCCCGGCACGCTCCTGCCCCTCGTCGCGGACGCCGCCGACCCCGACGCCATGCGGTCCGTGGTGGACGCCACCGTCGAGCGGTTCGGGCGGCTCGACGCGGCCGTGGCCAACGCGGGATTCGCCACCCCCGACAGCGTCGTCGACGGCGACCCCGCCCGATGGCGGGACATGGTGCTGACCAACGTCCTCGGCCCGGCGGTGCTCATCCGGTCCTCGGTCGGCGCGCTGAAGGCCACGCGCGGCCGGATCGTCCTGGTCGGCAGCGTCGCGGGCTTCATCCACACCCCCGGTAACCTCTACGGCGCTACGAAATGGGCTCTGACCGGCCTCGCCGAGAACACCCGCCGCGCCGTGACCGCCGACGGCATCGGCGTGACGCTGATCGCGCCGGGACGCGTCGGGACCGCCTTCTGGGACGACCTCGGCGGCCCGCCCGAGGGCGGTACCCTTACCGCCGACCAGGTCGCGGAGTCGATCGCCTGGGCCATCGGGCAGCCGCCCGGCGTGGACGTCAACACCGTCACGATCCGTCCTATCGGCCAACCGGTCTGACCGGGTCGTCGAGCCACAGCCACTGGCGGTCCGGTGCGACCGTGAGGCCGAACCGGCCGAGCGGGGGACGTCCCCAGCGCAACCACTCGAAATAGGCGGCCTCCGCCTCGTCCCACAAACGCCGCGCGCCGGCCTGCTCGACCGTGAACTCGACCTTTCCGGGGACGAAGTCGACCGACGCCCACGAACCGCCCGGGCCACTGGCCTCCAGCAGCCACAAGGTCGCCTCGCCCGTCGGTTCGGTGTCGAAGCACAGGTCGGCGCGCACGCCAGGGACGAGCCCGGCCATCGCGGCCTCCAGCCCGCCGCCGGGGGTGTGCAGCAGCAGCCGCGGGTCCAGCCGCGTCGTGGAGGACGCGACGCCGGTGACGGCCTGCGTCCACTCCCGCGTGCGCGTGGTGCGGTGGCCGCGCTGCGACCGCAGCATCATGTAGCCCGCCGAGCCCGCGAGACGCCCGATCGCCGTGCCGTCCGGCAGCACGTCCAGCCGGACCTGGTAGCCGTACGAGAAGTCCGGCATCCACGGGAACACGATCGCGCCGCCCGGCCTCGCCCGCTCCACCCACCCGTACGGCAGCGTCGTCACCCCGCACGTCACATGCACCAGGTCGAACGGCCCTTCCGGGGCGTCGGTGGCGGCATCGCCCACGAGCAACTCCGGGCCGAACCCGGCCTTGTCCAGGTTCTCCGCTGCCCGCCGCGCGACCTCTTCATCGATCTCGATCGAGGTCACATGGTGCTCACCGGTCCGCGCGCACAACAGCGCCGCCGTCCACCCGGTACCGGTGCCGACGTCCAGGACCCGCTGCCCGCCGAACGGATGCAGCAACTCCAGGAACGGCAGCACCACGTTCGGCGCCGACAACGACGACGTCGGAGCACTCGGCCCGCCGTCGACCTGCGTGATGATCGCCGCGCCGGGATCGTAGACCGCCCGCCACCACCCGTCCGGGTCCTTCCGCAGGTCGATCTCGCGGCGCGGACCGTCGTAAGGCGAGGCCCACGCCACCTCCGGCGCGAAGACGTGCCGGGGAACCCGGTGCAGCACGGCACGCCAGGAGTCGTCCGTCATGTCGCCGCTGGCGGCGAGCCGGTCCGCCATCGCGTCGATCCGTCCGTCGACGTCCATCACTTCCCCCGCTTCCCGGTGCCCTTGCCCGGGTCATCCGGCGGGACCGGACGGCCCTTCTGCTGCCCGTCGCTCTCGATTTCCTTCTGGTCCTTGCTCTCGCGACCGCCCATCAGAGCCGGTCCTCCCGTCCCGTCGAGGGCCGGCCCGATGGCCGCACCCAGCATGAACCCGAACGCCAGCGACACCGTCATGGCGCCTCCGATGATCAGCGCCATGGACTCGAGGTGGTCCGGGGTCATGCGGCCCCGCCCAGCTCGACCCGCACGATTTTTCCCTTTCCAGGCCTTTTCTCCACCGTCCATCCCCCGGAAAGGCAGGCCACCAGCGGCAGCCCCCGCCCTCCGAGGTCGCCGAGCGCCGGATAGCGCATCTCCGGAAGCTCGTCGCTCCCGTCCCACACCTCAATTACCGGACATTCTCCGGATAGGCGGCAAACGACCTTTATCGCGAGGTCGCCGCCCGCCTTCCCGGACGCGGTGATCGCGTTGGTGACCAGCTCGGACACGACCAGCCGCGCCATGTAGTCGTCGCCCAGCTCCCAATGCGCCCACGCCACCGAGACGAGCTGCCGCGCCTCCCGCGCCGACTCCGGAACCGGTTTGAGGCAGCACTCGAAAGCGTCCGCCAAGCCGTCCACTTCCCGATCACCGCCTTTTCTGTGATTCTTTCGGTGTTCGACTCCAAGAGTGAACGGCCGCCGTTACCTTGGCCATGGATCCGCAGACATCGGATACAAGATCGAAAACGGGGAGTGCGCGATGCTTCGCAGGGAGACGCTCGAACCACGATCGTCGATGTGGGACTTTCTGGCCTCCCACCTGCACTTTCTTCGGATGAAGCACGACTACTCGTGCGCCTACGTCGGCAAGATCACCAAAGCGGCCCGGCAGACCGTCTCCCACTGGGAGAGCGGCTACCGGAAGCCCGACGAGAAGCAGGTCGCCCTGCTCGACGAGCTGTACGGCACCGGCCAGCTGCTCGCGACGATCCTCTACTGGGCCAAGGCCGGCCACGAGGCCAACTGGTACGAGGAGCAGGTGGCGCTCGAGGCCATCGCCTCCGAGATCCGCATCTACGAATCCGGCCTGGTACCCGGCATCTTCCAGACGGAGTCTTACGCCCGGACGCTGTTCCGTCAGGCCGGGGCGGCCGACGTCGAGGCCGAGGTCCGCAAACGCATGGCACGGGCTGAGATCCTGACCCGCTCCGACCCGCCTCGGGTCTGGGCTCTCCTGGATGAGAACGCGGTGGACCGCAAGGTCGGAGGCGCCGACGTGATGCGTGAGCAACTCCATCGGCTTCTGGAGCTCTCCGAATACCCCAACGTCATCCTCAACGTCGTCCCCCGGTCGGTCGGCTACCACCTCGGGCTTCAAGGCTCGCTCAAGCTGCTCACGGTGGGGCGGCGGATCTTCGCCTACACGGAAGCCGCGGCCGGTGGAAGACTGATGCAAGATCCCGCGGAAGTCGAGCAGATGAGGCTCCGGCACGACCTGATCGCGGCCGACGCCCTCTCCCGCCAGGCTTCGCGCGACTTCATCAGAGAGATACGGGAGTCGATGGCATGACCGCTCAGCGATGGCGCAAGTCGAGTTACAGCGGAGGCACATCGGGGTCTGACTGCGTTGAGGTGGCTGCGCTGGCGGGCGGTGTGGGGGTGCGGGATAGCAAGGATCCGGGCGGGGGTCATGTCGCCGTGGATCGTGCGGTGTTCGCTGCGCTCCTCGCTCGCGTCCGCTGCGGAGCCCTCGACGTGAAGTGAGGGCGAGATGCACCCTGTCAGGGACGTCATCAGACGAGCATCGGAGTCGTTGACATGGCTCAGTGGCGCAAGTCCAGCCATAGCGGCGGTTCGTCCCAGACCGACTGTGTCGAGGTGGCCGATCTCGAATCCGGTGTAGGCCTGCGGGATAGCAAGGATCCGGGCGGTGGTCACGTCACCGTGGATCGTGCGGTGTTCGCTGCGCTCCTCGCTCGCGTCCGCTCCGGAGCCCTCGACGTGAAGTGACGGCGAGGCGCACCCTGTCAGGGACATCGTCCGACGAGCATCGGAGTCGACGGGATGACCCAGTGGCGCAAATCCAGCTATAGCTCGGGTGACTCCGGGACGGAGTGCGTCGAGGTGGCCGCGGTGGCGGACGGTGTTGGAGTGCGGGATAGCAAGGACCCGGGCGGTGGTCATGTCGCCGTGGATCGTGCGGCGTTCGCCGCGCTCCTCGCTCGCGTCCGCTGCGGAGCCCTCGACTTGACGTGACGCCGCCAGGCCGCTGACGGGGCGTCAGGTGTTGTCGGGTGGTGAGGGTGGGGTGAAGGCGCCGGCCGAGGCGGCCAGGGTGGCGGTTCTGGCCGCGTGGGCGGGCAGGGCGGGGTCGGGCTGCGTGCGGAGGAGCACGAGCTGGTGGTACAGCGGCGCGGTGGCGGCGATGAGCAGCCGCCGGGCCTCGGTGCGCGGCGGGAGCTCGCCGCGCCGGACGGCCCGGTCGACGATCGCCTCGCAGCGGGCGTACCGGTCGTCCCAGAGCCGCCGCTGGGCGCGGTCGGCCTGCTCGGAGCGGAACGAGGCGGCGATCAGGGCCGCCACGACCGGCGGCCGTGCGGTCAGCGCGTCGTGGATCTCCTGGTTCAGCGCCGCGAGGTCGCCTTCCAGCGAGCCGGTGTCCGGTGGCCGCCAGTCGTCGTCGCCCGCCGCGTCGAGGACGTCGGCGAGCAGGCCGCCGACGTCCCCCCAGCGCCGGTACACCGTCGCGCGGTGCACACCGGCGCGGGCGGCGACGACCTCCACGGTGAGCCCGTCGTAACCGTGCTCTCCGAGCTCCGCGAGGACCGCGTCGAGCACCTGCCTGCGGATACGGGCGCTGCGGCCGCCGGGGCGGCGCCGGGTCGGCGGAGCAGATCCGGGACCTGGGGTTTCGGAGGTCATCGCTGGTCATCCGTTTGCTCAGGGGGCGGCGGCTGTGGCAGCATCTTAATGCATCAGTTGTCGCAATAGTGGCGAAGGCGATCACCGCCGGCGGCGCGGCGGCAGACGACCCCTCTGGAAGGAGCCGATCGGCGATGCCGCCTGTCCCCGCCGACCCGACCGTGGTGCACCCGATGCCCGGCCAGCCGCGGGTGGTGCTGCTGAAGCCGCTCGTCACCTCGCCGCTGATCGAGGTCGGGGAGTTCTCCTACTACGACGATCCGGACGACCCGACCGCCTTCGAGACCCGCAACGTCCTCTACCACTACGGGCCGGAGAGGCTCGTCATCGGGAGGTTCTGCGCGCTGGGCGAGGGCGTGCGGTTCATCATGAACGGCGCCAACCACCGCATGGACGGCCCGTCCACGTTCCCGTTCCCGATCATGGGCGGTTCCTGGGCCGAGCACTTCGACCTCATCACCGGCCTGCCCGGACGCGGCGACACCGTGGTGGGCCACGACGTCTGGCTCGGCTACCGGACCCTGGTGATGCCCGGCGTCCGCATCGGCCACGGCGCGATCATCGCCTCCGGGTCCGTCGTCGTCGACGACGTCCCCGACTACGGCATCGCCGGCGGCAACCCGGCCCGGCTCCTGCGCCGCCGCTACAGCGACGCCGACGTCGACCGCCTCCTGGCGCTGGCCTGGTGGGACTGGCCGCTCCCGCACCTCACCGAGCACATCCGCACGATCATGTCCGGCGGCATCGACGAGCTGGAGGCCGCGGCCCCGCGGCCCTGACCGCCCGTATCCCCGCACCGAGAAACGAGCCGCCTCCATGCCCGTTCCGTCGCACGGCGACCCGTTCGCCGACTGGCTGCACTCCCACGCCGTCCCGCTCGCCCACCTCGACCCCGATGCGCCGCTCGACGACCTGGAGCCGCTGCGCGGCATCATCGGCGGCGCACGCGTCGTCGCGATCGGCGAGCACTCCCACTTCGTCCGCGAGTTCGCGCAGCTGCGGCGGCGCGTCCTGCGGTTCCTGGCCGAACGCTGCGGTTTCACCGTCCTGGCCTTCGAGTACGGCTTCAGTGAGGGCTTTCCCCTCGACGCCTGGGCTCAGGGGGAGGGCGCGGACGACGACCTGTCGGCCCACCTCGCCGGGACGATCCCCATAGGACTCGAAGAGCCCTTGCGCTGGGTCCGCCGGCACAACCGCACGGCCCCGTCGCCGGTGCGTTTCGCCGGCATCGACATCCCGGCGGCCGGCGGGTCGCTGCTTCCCGCGCTGGAGCCGGTCGCCGGCTACCTGCGCCGGGTCGATCCCGACGTCCTTCCGGCGGTCGAGACGGCGATGCGGATCGCCGAATCGTTCGCCGGCGGTTCCGGGGCCGTGGCCGCACCGGCGTGGGCGCGACTGGCCGCCGCCGAGCAGGACGCCCTCAGCGCGATCCTGGCACGCCTGCTCATCCGGTTCCGCGCCGTCCGGCCGCTGTACGTCTCGCGCGGCGACCGGCACGACTACGACGTTGCGCTCCGCAGCCTCGAAGGCGCCTGCCACGCCGACTACAGCTTCCGCGCCATGGCCGACCTCTTCGCCGGGACGGGCCTGACCGCCGACACCTCGGCCCGCGACGCCTACATGGCCGGGTCGGTCCGCTGGCATCTGGAGCGTTCCGAGCCCGGCACCCGCATCGTCCTGGTCGCGCACAACGCCCACATCCAGAAGGCGCCGATCTCCTTCAACGGGCGGCTCACGGGCTTCCCGATGGGGCAGTACCTGCGCGAAGCCCTCGGCGACGAGTACTTCGCCCTCAGCCTGACCAGCACCGCCGGGCACATCGCGGAAATGCGCCGCGACGAGAACGCCCGCTTCGGTTTCACCCTCGACGACACCGCGCTGGAGCCGCCCGAGCCGGGAAGCGTCGAGGCCGCCTTCGCCGACGCCGGCCTCGGACTCGCCATGGCCGACCTCCGCCGGGCGCACCGCGAGGTCACCGGCGGCCCCGACCGCATCCGCATGCAGAGCACCTACCTGCACACCCCCGTGCTCGACGCGTTCGACGGCATCATCGACACCCCGGCCTCCACGGTGGCCGGCGACCTGGAAGGCGCACACGCATGACGTTCACCCGAGCCGAGCTCGACTACCTGGCCACGCAGCCCATCGGGCGGCTGGCCACCGTCACGCCCGACGGGCAGGTGCAGAACAACCCGACGAACTTCTTCGTCGACGCCGACACCGGCACCATCGTCATCGGCGGCGGCGCGCTGGGCGCGTCCAAGAAGTTCCGGAACGTCCAGCGGGGCAGCACGGTCGCCTTCGTCGTGGACGACCTGGCGACGGTCGACCCGTGGGCGCCCCGGGGCATCGAGATCCGGGGCACGGCGGTGGCGCTGACCGACCAGGAGCCGCCCCGTCCCGGCCTCTCCCGGGAGATCATCAGGATTACCCCGGCCAGGATCGTCTCCTGGGGCCTGGACGGCCCGCGCACGAGCCGCGCCGTCGGCTAGGGGCGCACCGGGGCGGGCGGGATGCGGTTCAGGCAGGACGTGTCGGGGACGCGCAGGTCCCGAATGAAGCCCGTCTGGACGGCGGCCACGCAGCCGCTGGGTTCGTGTTCGGCCACGTGGCCGACGTTGGGCACCTCCACGACGGTGGCGCGGCGGAACTGGCGTGCGGCCTGCCGTCCCGTCTCGGTCGGGGTGTTGGCGTCCAGGTCGCCGGACGTCACCAGGACGGGGACGTCGGGGAACGGCCCACCGGTCGGCTGGCTCGGGCCGTGGCGGTCGGGCCAGCGGATGCAGGTGTCGCCCTGGTCGTAGCTCATGCTCGTCCAGGCTCGCTTCCCGAACGGCCGGAAGTCCTGCTCGGGCAGTGCAGCGCGTCCCGCCGAGAACTGCCGGAGCCGGGCCGACGGCGGTGCTTTGCGGTTCCACAGCGTCGGGTAGTCGTTGCAGACCACGGTCGCGGCCAGTTCCGGGTTGAAGGGCTGCGGGTCGTCCTGGGGCAGCGACGACCCGCTCATCGGGGCCGCCTGCTTGGCGGCGTCGATCAGCAGCGCGTTGTCGGAGTGCAGGGCGCCGCGGACCATGGCGGGCACGTCGCCGATGCCGGCGGGCGCCGTCTTGGCCAGGCCGTAGACGATGGAGGCCAGCGCCGTGTCGTCGAGCCGCCGCTGCTGACCGTCGAGGGTGTAGGGGATCGGCCGGGCGCGCAGCCGCTGGGAGAGTCGCTCGATGTCGCGCAGTACCTGGTCGCCGTCGCAGGCGCCGGCGCTGCGTTGGCAGACCAGTCGCAGCGCCCGGCGGGCGGCCCGCGCGTTGGGGCGCCCCCACATGTCCACGGCGAGCGGGTAGGCGCTGGACAGCACGAGCGAGCGCACCCGCTCGGGGTGCCGTTGGGCGTAGACCGTCATCAGGTAGGTGCCGTAGGACTCCCCGAACAGGTCCAGCCGTCCGATTCCCAGCGTGGCCCGGACGGCGTCGATGTCGTCGGCTATCTCAGCGGAGGTGTAGCCGCGCGCGCGAGCGCCCAGCTTTCGGCCGCATTCACCGACCGCCCGCACGAACACCTCACGCGTCGCGGGCAGCGAAGTCAGCGTCCCGCAGCTGACGGGATCGGACCGGTTCACCCCGCGCGGATCGACGAGCAGCAGGTCGTGGTCCTTCAGCAGATCGCCGAACATCCGCGCGTACGTGGCGGCGGAGGTGATCGCCGAGTCGCCGGGTCCGCCGGGATTGATCGTCACGGTTCCCCGGGCGGGCCGGGACGCGTCGCGGTGCCCGATCAGCGCATAGGCCACGGTGGTGTCGCCCAGTCCCGGATTCGCCCGCACCAGCGGCACCCGCACCGTCCCGCACACCGCACCCGACACCGGCACGCACCCGCCCGATGTTTCGGCCCGTCCTGCCGGCACGGCAATCAGCCCGCCTGCCGTCACCGTGGCGAGCCCGGCCACCAGAATCCCGCTGCCCTTCGAGATCGACTTCATACGGGGCAGCTTGGACGGCGCGGGATCGGCCGCGCATCGTCCTGGACGGGGAACCCGCAACCCACACCTGAGAGGGAGACCGGTCAACGGCACATCGGTGCGCCCGGCGTGCCGCCCGCTGTTACGGGGACGGGGGCGGCGGTGTCCTGTGCTCGACAAGTTCGAGTGAAAGGCCACCTCATGAACCTCGCGCTGTGGATCGTCGCCGGAGTGCTCTGCGCCGTCATGCTGTTCGGCGGCGTCACGAAGCTGGTCGTGCCGAAGGAGAAGCTGGCCGCGGCGCCCGCCGGGGGCTGGACCGGCGACCGGAGCGCCGGGTTCGTCAAGACGCTCGGTGCCCTCGAGGTCCTCGCGGCGGTCGGCATCGTGGTGCCCGCCGTCGTCGACGTCGCGCCGGTCATGGTGCCGGTGACCGCCGTCTGCTGGGTGCTGCTGATGGTCGGCGCGATGGCCACCCACCTCCGCCGCAACGAGCGCACGGCCGTCGTGGCGAACGTGGTCTACCTGGCCATGGCCGCCTTCGTCGCCTGCGGCCGCTTCTGACCGGGCAGGCCGGTCCGGCGCTCAATGAGGCAGCAGCAGGACGCCGAGCACGAGCAGGGCGAGACCGATGGCGAACGCCGCCGCGCCGGTGAGGAGCCTGCGCATGGGCCACGGCCGTGCGTCGCGCCAGGTCGGCGTGGACGGTGGAGTCGCCGCCGTGCCGGGCACGGCGGCCGGCGCTTGCGGCTTGACGGGGCCGCCGGGGCCCGGACGCGGGTCGAGACGTGTCGCGGCGGCCAGGGACGCGGGCGCGGCGTCACCGCCGGTGAGCGTGAGCAGCAGGCTCCGCGCGGTCGGCCGCCGTGCGGGGTCGGCCGACAGCGCGGACCGGACGGCGCCCGACAGCCCTTCGGGCAGGCCGTCCAGATCCGGCTCGGCGCGCAGCATCCGCTCGCCGACGGCGAGGAGGCCGCCGGTGCCGTACGGGTGGCGGCCGAGCCCGGCCCAGGCCACCAGGCAGCCCCAGGCGAACACGTCGCACGCCGGGTCCGGGCCGGCGCCGCGCAACTGCTCGGGCGCCAGCCAGCCGGGAGTGCCGAGGACCACCCCGCGAGCCGTCAGGGCGGGACCGTCCACGGCCCGGGAGATGCCGAAGTCGATGACGCGGGGGCCGGTGATCGACAGGATGACGTTCTGCGGCTTGACGTCGCGGTGGACCAGCCCGGCCGCGTGCACGGCGGTCAGCGCGGCGGCCACCCCCACGGCGAGGCTGTGCAGGGTGCCGGGCGGGAGCGGGCCGGTCTCGGCGACGTGGTCGTTGAGCGTGGGGCCGTCGATGTACTCGGTGGCCAGGTACGGCTGGTCCTCGTGCGCGCCGTGGCCGAGGACGGCGGCCGTGCAGAACGAGGCCACCCGCCGGGCGGCGTCCACCTCGGCGGCGAAGCGGCGGCGGAAGCCCGGGTCGGCGGACAGGTCGGGGCGGATGAGCTTCACGGCGGCGTCGCCGCCCCCGGCGGTGCGGCACAGGTAGACGGTGCCCATCCCGCCCTCGCCGAGCCGCCGCACCACCGTGTACGGGCCGATGGCCACGGGGATCGGAGGGTTCACGGTCGTGTCCATCGACCTTCCCATGACTCGGCGGTGCCGGTGCGGCGACGCGGCGGTGCGGTGCGGCGTGCGGTGCGGCGGTGCGGTGGTCGGAGTGCCGGGTCACAGCCGGAGGACGGTGATCGGCGCGGTCGTCGGCTGCGGGGAGCCGCCGGCCGGTTCCACGGTGACACCGACCCGGTCGGCGCCCGGCGGTACGGCGACGACGCGCGGCGCGATGCGGCCGGCGGAACCCGGGCGCACCAGACCGGCGGGACGCACGCCGCGCGCGCCCATCGTCCACAGCTCGTACGTCCTGGACCCCGGCAGCGCGGCCACGCCCGAGCCCGCCACCACCGCCCTGCCCCGCGCGGCGGAGGACACCACCGTGAAGGTGCCGCCGGACCCGGCCGGCCCGGCGACGGTCCGGGCGTCGCCGGCCGACAGGACGGCGGCGATCGCGCCGGCCCGGTCGCCGGCGCGGTCGAGGCTCCGCCGCGTCTCGAGCGCGTAGCCGCCGGCCGCCACGGCGACCAGCAGGCACGCGGCGGCCAGCAGCGGCGCGACGCGCAGGTGCGGACGGCGGCGGACCCGCGGCGCGGGCTCGTCCGCGCCGTCCTGCGGGGTGCGGGCGATCTCGGCCAGGACCAGCCCGCGCAGCCGCGGGGGCGGCGGCGCCGCGACGGCGCGGCCGAGCACGGCCGAGGTCGCCAGCAGGCCGCCGACCTCCTCCGCGCACGGCTCGCAGCGGGCCAGGTGCGCCTCGAAGGCGGACCGCTCGTCGCCCGTGAGGGAGTCCAGCGCGTACGCGCCGGCGAGGGCGTGGACGTCGTCGCTCACGACGCCACCCCCAGGCAGTCGCGCAGCCGGATCATCCCGTCCCGCATCCGGGCCTTGACCGTGCCGAGCGGGATGCCTATCCGGTCCGCGACCTCGCGGTAGGTGTGGCCGTCGTAGTAGGCGAGCGTGATGGACTCGCGCTGCGCGCCGGTCAGGTGGTCCATGCAGTCGAGCAGCCGCTGCCGGTCCAGGCGGTCCATGACCAGCTCGGCCACCCCGTCGTGCGCGGCGGGCGGCTCGAGGCGGGCGGCGCGGTCGTCGCGGGCGGCCGCGGCGTGCTCGGAGCGGACCCGGTCGACGGCCCGGCGGTGCGCCATCGTCATGATCCAGCCCATGGCGCCGCCGCGGGCCGGGTCGTAGCGGCGGGCCGTCCGCCACACCTCGACCAGAACCTCCTGCGCGACCTCCTCGGACTGGGCCGGGTCGCGCAGCACCCGCAGGACCAGCCCGTGGACGGTGGCCGCGGTCGCGTCGTACAGCTCCTCGAACGCGCCGGCGTCGCCCCCGGCGACGCGGCGGAGCAGCGCGTCCAGCCGGGCGCCGCGCAGGTCCTCGCGCCGTCCCGCCATCGCCCCGCGCGGACGGCGCGCCGTCCTGGACGGGTCGTGCGGTCCCGTCGTCATGGCCCAGCCCCTCTCCGGAAGTCCGGCCGTTGCTATCCGAGTACGGCGGGCAGGTTCCGCAGCGTCAAGCCCAAACCGAGAATCACGACCAGGACCGCCGATCCGGTCGGCACCAAATGTGCGGGAATGCGCGGCAGCCGCGGGATCCGGGCGCGCAGCCGCGGCAGGCCAGCGGCCAGCCGCCGGCCGATCCCGGTGACGAGCACGCCCACCGCGGTGAGCGTCAGCGCCAGCCCGAGCCCGTAGGCGAGCACCAGCAGGAACCCGAACCACGCGTGGCCCACGGCCGCGGCGCCCAGCAGGACGACGACCGCCGACGGGCTGGGCAGCAGCCCGCCCGCGAACCCCATGAGGACCACGGTCCCGCGCCGCGGCATCGCCGCTGCCGCGTGCCCATGCCCGTGCCCATGCCCATGCCCATGCCCGTGCCCGTGCCCATGCCCGTGTCCGTGCGAGTGCCCGTGGGTGTGGTGGTGGCGGTGGTCGCGGGCGCGGCGGAGGAGGGCGACGCCGGCGAGGACGACGAAGAGGCCGCTGGCGATGCCCAGCCAGCCGAAGGCGGACGGCCCGGCGAGGGTGGAGCCGCCGGCGACCAGGAGGGCCAGCCCCAGCACGCCCGCGGTGTGGGTGACCGTGACGGTGAGGCCGAGGACCAGGATGTCGCGCCGGCTCCGGCGCCCCCGGCCGGCGGCCTGCGCCGCCATGATCGTCTTGCCGTGGCCGGGGGCCAGCGCGTGCGCGGCGCCCAGCACGACCGCGAGCAGCAGGGCGACCAGCGCGAACCCCGGGGTCAGCGGGCGGCGCGCGATCAGGCCGGTGAACGACGAGGTCAGCCGGTCCACGCCGCGCGGCAGCACCCGCGACGCTGCGGGCGGCTGCACCGGCGACGCCGGGACGAGTGCGGGGCCGCCGGGGACCGCCCGCAGCGTGGCCGCGCGCCGGTCCGGCGGCGAGCTCAGCATGTCCTGCGGGTAGGAGGTGAGCCGGGCGCTCTGCGACGCGGCGGGGACGTCCGGGGACCGCAGCGTCGTCCGGTCCCCGGCGGCGGTGATCTCGTGCCAGCCGGCCCGGTCGGCGGCGCCCGCGTCCCGGAAGGCGATCACCGAGCCCGCCGGGCGCAGCCGCAGCGGTGCGCTCAGCGCGCATTCGAGGCGCAGCGTCGGCAGCCCGGCCTGGCCGGGCCGGGTGCGGGCGGTGGCCGACCGCACGGCGGCCCGGACCGGCGTCCCGTCGACGGTGACGCGCAGCGCCCCCGCCGCGGCCGCGCACTCCCGTCCGGCCCACCGGCCCGGATCGGTGCCGCCCTGCAGTACCTGCGCGGCCGGGATCTCGGCGAGGTCCTGCACGTGGTCGACGCGCAGTTCGCGCGCGGCCACCACGAGCCCGTCGTAGCGGTTGACGGTGAAGTTCCCCAGCGGGTGCGCCGGGTGCGCCGGCTGCACCGGTTGCAGCGGCCCGGCCGCGAGCGCGGCGGCGGCCAGGGCGGTCGCGGTGATCACGAGGCACCCCCGAGCGCGGACAGCGCCGCCCTGGCCTTCGGGGCGTGCAGCGGCGAGAAGTACGGGTCGAGTCCCAGCGCGGAGGCCAGGTCGCGGCGCGCGGCGGACCGCTTGCCGAGCGACTTCTCGATCATGCCGAGGTGGTAGCGGAACGACGCGTTGCGGTAGCCGGTCGCCAGGGCCTTCCGGGCGTACGGCAGCGCCTCGGCGTCGCGCCCGCTCGCGTGCAGCGCCCAGCCGAGCGCGTCGGCGACGTGGACGCTGTGCCGCCGTCCCCATTCGGCGCGCGCGGCCGCCACGGCCGTCGCGGCGTCCCCGTGGTCGGCCTCGAACAGCGCGGTCTCCAGGTCGGTGGCCACCCCGCTCGCCCGCGCGAGCGTCGACCAGCTTCCGGCGACCGCGTACTGCCGCCGGGCGTCGGCGGTCCGCCCGCGCGCCTCCAGCAGCTCCCCGTAACCGGTGAGGTATTGCGGCAGCGGCAGCGCGGCCACGACCCGGGCGTGGCCGGCGAGCGCCCGCGCGGTGCGTCCCCGCGCCGCCTCCACGCGGGCCCGGCCGTCGGCGGCCGGCAGGTGGCCGGGGTCGTGGCGCAGCGCGAGGCCGAACTCCCGGCCGGCCGCGGCGAGGTCGCCGCCGTTCCAGGCCAGCTCGCCGAGCTGGTCGTGGACGTAGGCCTGGTCGGCGGGGCCGGTGGCCGACGACGCGGCGAGGGTGAGGATCCGGCGCGCCTCGCCCGTCCGGCCGTACAGCTCGTTCACGTAGGCGAGCCGCGTGAAGACCGGCGTCCCCGGACGGACCGCGTCGGCGTGCTTCGCGGCGGCCATCGCCTCGGGGTAGCGGCCGAGCTCGACCAGCGCGTCGATCCGCACCGCCAGGGCGCTCTGGCCGTAGGGGTTGACCGCGAGCGACGCGTCCGCCTCGGACAGGGCCGTGCCGAAGTCGTGCCGGGCGGCGGCCAGCGCGGCGAGCCCGGCGTGCGCGCCGTCGTTGTCGCCGGGCCGGACGGCGAGCGCCCGCTTCAGCGCCGCCGCCGACTTCGGGTAGTACGACGGGTCGGCCGTCGTCCGGGCCCGCTCGACGTAGGCCAGGCCGAGCGTCGTCCAGCTCTCCGCGTCGCGCGGCTGCGCGCGCAGGTGCCGCTGCAGCCGGCCGATCGCGGCCGCGGTGTCGCCGCCCGCCGCCTGCCCGTACGCCTGCGGGGCCGTCCCGCCCTCGCCGGGCCCGGGATCGGCCGGGCGGCCGAGGACGCCGCCGGCGACCGCGGCGGCGATCGTCAGCGCTACCGAGAGCCCCGCGACGATCGCCGCGGCGGTGAGCCGGGTCAGGGACGGCGGCCATGGAACCCGCCGCCGGGTCGGCACAGCACGCATGACATCTCCAGAAGGCTAGGAAGAACAAGGGGAGGGGTCGGGAGTCCGGCCGCGCCGCCAGGGGCGGTGCGGCGCGGCCGGACCGGCTTCTCAGGTCACGGCACCGGTTTCGTCAGGCCCGGCGGCGCAGCCACCAGACGGCGCCGCTGCCGCCCAGGAACAGCGCACCGGCGCCGATCGCGGCGATCGGCAGCAGCCGCGAGGAGCCGCCGTCCGCAGGCTCCGAGTCGGCGGCGTTTCCGGCGTTGAGTTGGGTGGTGCGGTTCCCGCTGCCCTTGGCACCGGCGTCCCTGGCCGGTGCGCCGCGCGTCGCGGACCCGGAGTACGGCAGCGCGAGGTAGGGGAACGAGGAGCCGACCGCGCGGTCCGGCGCGTCGACGCCGTCGCCGAGGTCGGTCTTGGCGCCGAGCAGCTTGCCCTCCGTGACCTGCAGCGACGC
Source organism: Actinomadura sp. NTSP31 (assembly GCF_041951385.1). Lineage (NCBI taxonomy): Bacteria > Bacillati > Actinomycetota > Actinomycetes > Streptosporangiales > Thermomonosporaceae > Actinomadura > Actinomadura sp. NTSP31. Next base: position 82,290 of record NZ_JBGNUT010000028.1, read on the forward strand.
GTCCACCACGTCGTCGCCGAGCCGGCGCCCGTTGGGGAACCCGGCCTTGTCGCCGGCCAGCACCCCCATCCGGTTCGGAGTGTGCGCGGGCGGGATCGAGGTGTTGAGCCGCAGCTCCTCCGCCGGGCGGACGTTCGGCGGCTGGTTCAGCCCGGGCACGCCCGTCAGGAACACCTGGACGAGGTCCTTGCGCGGCGCCGCCGGGGCGGGGGTCTTGTAGACCTTCTGGATGACCTTCGGCAGGCCCGGGTCGGTCACGTAGGGCAGGAACCGCGCGTCCTCCCACGGGACCGAGGCGTTGAACCGGTCCTTGTCCTTCACACCGATCACGACCTCGTTGACCAGCGGGTTCCCGAGCCGCGAGACCTGCGTGTACCAGCCGCCGGCATTGCCGCGCTCGGTGCTGGACCAGACGCCGACGATCGGCTGCCCGGCCCCGGTGAGCATCTTGGTGGGCACCTGCAGGGCCACGCTGTTGACGTTGTAGCCGCGCAGCGTGTCGTTGCCGACCTCCGACAGGTTCCCGCCGTACAGCAGGTCGAAGACCCGCAGGTCGAGGAAGAACGGGTCGGCGGCCTGCCCGGCGAACACCTGCCCGCCGTCGGACCAGCCGCCGGCGCCGCCGGTCAGCGGGTGCAGCGCCTGCCTGCGCAGCGCCGCGTAGTCCGGCATCGACGCCCGGCCGGCGTCCGACGGCGCGACGGGCACCCCGCGCGCGAGGGCCGTCCGCGACACCACGGTGCCGTTCGACTTCTTCAGCAGCGTCAGGTCGTAGGTCTGGAGGACGTTGAGGTTCGGGTCGGTGAGGCTGCGGACGGGCCCGGTGTTGTAGAGGAACGTGCTCCCGTCGCGGATATGGTCCTGGAACGTCCACCGGAACGTCAGGTCTGCCTGGGCGTTCCCGTCGGTGTCGACGTTGATGTCGTAGTGGGCGTCGGTGGCGAACTTGTAGAAGTTCGGCCCGCCGGCCGGCTCCTCGAACGGCAGCCAGTTCCCGATGAGCGTCGTGGTGTCGGGCCGGTCGGGGCTGACGAAGGCGTACACGTCGGTGTTGTCGTACTGCGGCTGCCCCGAGATGAGCGGGGCCTCCCGGTGGCTGCTGGCGGTGGCCGCGCCGGGCGCGAGGCCGGCCAGGCCCCCCGCGACGAGCGCGGCCCCGGCGGCCAGCAGGACGGCGACCCTGGAGCGGGCCGAAGCGATCCCTGGCATTGCGGTACTTCCTTCTTCGCGACGGTGGCGCGCTCTGGGCGCCGCTTGCGAAGACCATTCGGACCGGCCGGCCGTCCGGATGGAACGCTGGCCATATCGGGTCAAACCGTCTCGAACCCCGAACCGCACCGCCCGACCGAGCGTCCAAGCGCCCCGCGTTTCCTGCCGGGACCGCCGCCGCGATCGTGCGGATTCGCCTACCCGGCGAGGCGGTAGCGGCGGCGGGCGTTGGCGGAGAACAGCGCGCGCCGCTCGGCCCCGGACAGCGGCGCGGTGATCTCCTGGTAGGCCGCGAGCAGCTCGGCGTAGGTGCCGCCGACGCCGTCCACCGGGAAGTTGCTGCCGAAGAAGCAGCGGTCGACGCCGAAGAGTTCGAGGCAGCTCTCGACGTACGGGCGCAGGTCCCCGACGGCCATGGTGCGCAGCGCCATGCCGAGGCCGGAGATCTTGCAGTGGACGTTCGGGAGCGCGGCGAGCCGGGCCATCCCGTCCCGCCAGTCCTGGAACGGCTCCTGCCCGTCGGGCCATCCGGTGTGCGCGGCGACGACCGCCAGATCAGGGGTCCGCCGGAGGAGGGGCAGGTAGGCGTCCGCCTCGGCGGGGCGGATGATCTGGTCGAACCCCAGGCCGCGGTCGGCCAGCAGCCGCAGCATGTGCGCCGCCGCCCCGGTCGACGGGTCGAAGCCGCTGATCACCCGGACTCCGCGGAAGGCCGGGGCGGCCGCCTGGACGTCCAGGTCCCGCTCGATGGTGTCCGGGGACGACCGCGGGTCGAGCGCTCCGATGATCGCCGCGGGACGGGTCGGGTCGGCCCGGTGGAGCGCGTCCAGCCAGCTCGTCTCGTCGAGGTAGTCGAGGGCGACCTCCGTCGAGCAGACGTGCGACGGGTGGTGGGACGGCCGCAGGTAGGCGCGGCTCTCCAGCAGCAGCGACCCCAGCCCGACGATGTGAGGAGGGCACCGCGAGCCGACGGGCGAAAAATCTTCCGGCCCGGGTGTCGATTCCGGCCGTCCCCGTTTGTCGTCCCTGTGCAAGGCATCGGACGAAAGAGGGGAGGACCTGATGGCGGAGCCGGATCCGCGCAGGTGGAGGGCGCTGGCGCTGCTGTGCGCGGCCAACTTCATGGTGATCCTGGACTCGCAGATCGTGCTGCTGGCCGTGCCGTCGATCCGGCGGGACCTCGGGTTCGCGGCGGGCGGCGCGCAGTGGGTGCTGAGCGCCTACCTGCTGGGCTTCGGCGGGCTGCTGCTGCTCGGCGGACGCGCCGCCGACCTGGCCGGGCGCCGCCGGACGTTCCTCGCCGGGACGTCCCTGTTCCTGGTCGCGTCGCTGGCCTGCGGGCTGGCCTGGACGGGCGGGCTGCTGGTCGGCGCGCGGGTGCTGCAGGGCGTGGCGGCGGCGCTGATGGCGCCGAGCGCGCTGTCGATCGTGACGGCGACGTTCGGGGAGGGGCCCGAGCGCAACCGGGCGATCGCCGTGTGGGGCGGCGTCGGCGGGTTCGGCGGCACGGCGGCGCTGCTGGTCGGCGGGCCGCTGACCGACCTGCTGGGCTGGCGGGCGATCTTCTTCCTGAACGTGCCGATCGCGGTGCCGCTGCTCGTGCTCGGGCCGCTGCTGCTGGCCGAGAGCCGGGGTACGGCGCGGGCGTACGACCCGGCGGGCGCGGTCACGGTGACGCTGGCGGTGTCCGCGGCGGTCTACGGGGTCGACCGCGGACCGGAGCAGGGCTGGTCGAGCCCGTGGACGGTCGGCGCGTTCGCCGTGGCGGCCCTCGCGGGCGCGGCGTTCGCGTGGATCGAGTCGCGGTCGGCGGCGCCGCTCGTCCCGCTGCGCACGTTCCGGTCCCGCGCCCTGACCGGCGGGAACGCGGTGACGCTGGCGGCGGCGACGGCGGTGTTCGGGACGTCGTTCGCCGTGTCGCAGTACGCGCAGGACGTTCTCGGGTACTCGCCGCTGGCCTTCGGGATCGCGACGGCGGTGCTGCCGGTGCTGGCGGTCGCCGGGTCGTACGCCGCGCAGGCGGCGCTCGGGCGGTTCGCGGTCCGGCCGGTCGCGGTGGCGGCGCTCGCGGTCATGGCGGCGGGCTGCCTCGTGCTCGGCCAGGTGAGGGCAGACGGCGGCTACGCGATCGGGCTGCTGCCGGGCCTTGCCCTGCTCGGGTTCGGGCTCGGCGCGGCCGGGGTCGCCGGGTCGGTCGCCGCGCTCGCCGGGGCCGGCGACGGGGACGCGGGCCTGGCGTCCGGGATCAACACCGCCGCGTTCCAGCTCGGCGGCGCGTTCGGCGTCGCCGCCGCGTCCACCGCCATCCTGTCCTGGACGGACGGGACCGGCGCCGCCGCCCTCACCCGGGGGTTCCGCGGCGCGTTCGACGTGTCGGCCGGGATCGCCCTGGCCGGCGCGCTGGTCGCGGGCGTCCTGCTCGCGGCCCCGGCCCGGCGCACAGTTCCGGAGCCGGAACGAGTCACAGTGAAGTAGGAGGAGGAACCATGCGGTACATGCTGTTGATCTGCGGTGTCGAAGGCGGCCCCGAGCCGGCGCCGGAGGAGCGGGCGGCGATGATCGCCGCCACCGAGAAGTGGGTCGCGGAGATGGATGGCCGGGGCGTCCGCAGGTTCGGCGACCGGCTGCGCCCGACCGACACCGCGACGACCGTCCGGGTCCGCGGCGGCGAGACGCTGCTGTCGGACGGCCCGTTCGCCGAGACCAAGGAGCAGATCCTCGGCTTCGACCTGATCGAATGCGCCGACCTGGAGGAGGCCCTGGCGGTCGCGGCGGCGCACCCGGCGGCGAGCGGCGGGTCGATCGAGGTCAGGCCGCTGTGGCCGTGGCAGGAGGACTGACGGGCATCGAGGGGGCGGTCGCGGCGGCCTACCGCGAGGAGTGGGGCCGGGTCGTCGCGACGCTCATCCGCATGACCGGCGACTGGGACCTCGCGGAGGAGTGCGCCCAGGAGGCGTTCGCGCGCGCCCTGGAACGCTGGCCGGACGAGGGCGCGCCGCGCCGGCCGGGCGCCTGGCTGACCACCGTCGCCCGCAACCACGCGCTGAACCGGCTGCGGCGCGGCGCGGCCGAACGCGAGAAGCTCCGGGAGGCGAGCGTGCTGACGGGCCCGGACGGGCCGGCGGACACCGGCGGCATCCCCGACGACCGGCTCCGGCTGGTCTTCACGTGCTGCCATCCGGCGCTGCCGATGCAGGGGCGCGTCGCGCTGACGCTGCGCACCCTGCTCGGGCTGACGACCGCGGAGATCGCGCGGGCGTTCCTGGTCGCCGAGCCGGCGATGGCGCAGCGGATCGTCCGCGCGAAACGCAAGATCCGGCAGGCGGGCATCCCGTACCGGGTGCCGCCCCCGCACCTGCTGCCGGAACGCACCGCATCGGTGCTCGGCGTGGTCTACCTGCTGTTCAACGAGGGGTACGCGGCGACGGCGGGCGAGGACCCGGTCCGCGCGGACCTGTGCGCCGAGGCGATCCGGCTGGCCCGCGTCCTCGCCGGCCTGATGCCGGACGAGCCGGAGGTGCGCGGCCTGCTCGCCCTCCTGCTGCTGCAGGACTCGCGCCGCGCGGCCCGCCAGGACGCCGCCGGGGACCTGGTCCCGCTCGACGAGCAGGACCGCGCGCGCTGGGACGGCGCGCGGATCGCGGAGGGCGTCCGGCTGCTGGACGAGGCGCTGCGCCGCGGCGAGCCGGGCCCGTACCAGGTGCAGGCGGCGATCGCGGCGTGCCACGCGACCGCCGCGACGGCGGCGGACACGGACTGGCCGCAGATCGCTGCGCTCTACGGGCGGCTGGAGGCGATGAACCCGGGGCCGGTCGTCCGGTTGAACCGGGCCGTCGCGGTGGCGATGGCGGACGGCCCGGAGGTGGGCCTCGCGCTCGTCGACGCGATCGGCGGGCTGGACGGCTACCACCTGCTGCCGGCGACCCGCGCGGACCTCCTGCGCCGGCTCGGCCGGTTGCCGGAGGCCGCGCAGGCGTACCGGGACGCGCTGGCCCTGGCCCGCGCGGAGCCCGACCGCCGCTTCCTCGCGGGCCGCCTGGCGGAGGTCGAGCGGCGCCGCGACTGACCATTGCGGTCAATACACAACGGGCGGGAAGGCTCTGTCCGCTGACAAGTCTCCGGGCATATTTCGCATCCTGGACGACGCTGACCGGTCCCCATACTGGACGGTATTCATATCCCGTCGCGCGCCCGGTGTGAAGCATTAACGCTTTCGCAGTACGAGCGACAAAGACCGGGTTATGGTGGTTTTCCTGCAACTCTCATTCGGCGGGGGGAATGAGTGGCCGGTATCGACGACTGCCTGGCACGGATGATGACGATCCCCGGGGCGCAGCGGGTGACCCTGATCGACTGCGCGAGCGGCCTCGCCGTCGCGAGCGCGGGCCGCGAAGACCTCGTCGACCAGCACGAGGACGCCGCCGGCGCCACCGACGTCGTCCGCGCCGTGCTCGCCTCGCCCGCGCTCAGCGCCACCGCCGCCGGCGACGACGTCGAGGAGATCATCGTTTGCGGCAGCGGCGGATACCACCTGCTGGCCCTCACCGGAGCCGACCTCGACGGGCACCTGTTCGTCCATTTGCTGATCGACCGCGACAAAGGCAACCTCGCGCTGGCGCGGCTGCGCATGCAAGGACTCGTCGATGAAATGACGGGCCGCTGACATGGAGGACCAATTCCTGGAAACCGGTGAGGAACGCCTCGCCCGGACCCTCGGCACGCTGGAACGCGAACGCGCCACCGGCCTGCTCCGGATCGGCGGCGACGGCGCCTTCCACCTCGACGGCGGAGCCGTCACCCACGCCACGAGCCGGCACGCCCCCGGCCCCGGCGACCTGCACGGGGCCCTCACCGGCCCCGACCCCGAACTGCCGGCGCTGCTCGCCGTCTTCGACGCCGCCTTCTTCCTGCTCGGCTCGCAGGCCGAGCCGGTGTTCACCGAGGGGCCCGCCGAGCGCGGGCCCGTCCGGCCGATCACCGCGGCGACGCTCGTCCACGAGCGGCGCCGGCGCCGCTCCCTGCTCGACTCCGCCTGGCCCTGCCCGGACCTGGACGCGGCACCGGTGATCCCGGTGCGCCGCGTCCGGCGCCAGCGGGTCATCCTCACCGGGCTCCAGGCGGAGATCCTGCTCAACGCCGACGGCCGGCGCACCCCCGCCGACCTGGCCGGCGACCTCGGGCGGACGGCCTTCGCCTGCCTGCTCGCCGTGCGCGGCCTCGCGGCGGCGGCGCTGGTCCGGACGGCCCGGCCGCGCGACCCGGCACCGCCCGCCGCACCCGGCCCCCCGCCACCGGACGGCCCGCCCGAGGAGTGGGCGCCGGCCGACCACGACCTGCTCGCACGCCTCCGGACCGCCCTGGTGGAGCTCGGCTGACGTGCGCCGGCGCTTCGGGAAACCGATCGAAAGGCTGATCAAGGTGGCAGTACCAGCCGGGACCGCGACCGCGCGGACGCTCGAACCGGACGTCATGACCGAACTCCGGACGCTGCGGGCGCGCGTCCCGCGGCTCACCGGAAGCCTGGTCGCGTCCGTCGACGGCCTGCTGATCGCCGCGGACCTGCCCCCGTCCGTCGAACCGTCCACGATGGCGGCGGTGACCTCGTCCGGGCTGTCCCTGGCGCACCGCATCGCGCAGACCGCGCACGGCGGCGCCTTCCACGAGGTCGTCATCCGCGGCGTCGACGGCTACGTCGTCACCTACTCCGCGGGCCCGACCGCGTCCCTCACCGTCCTCGCCGAGGCCGGCGTCAACGTGGGCCGGCTCCACCTGGAGGCCCGGCCCGCCGCCCGCGGCATCGCCGCGCGCCTGGAGACCCCGCGCCGCGCCCGCACCTGACCGCGCACCACGACGTACCGAGAACTCGACGTACCGAAAAGGAGACCCATGTCCAACCTGGACCTGTCACTTAAGGACATGATGACGATCGACGGCGCCCTCGGCGTGGCCGTCGTCGACTACAACAGCGGCATGGCCCTCGGCCAGCTCGGCAGCAGCAAGACCCTCGACCTGAACGTCGCCGCTGCCGGGAACACCGAGGTCGTGCGGGCCAAGCTCCGCACCATGGAGCAGCTGGCCATCAAGGAGGACATCGAGGACATCCTCATCACCCTGTCCGCGCAGTACCACATCATCCGGCCGGTGACCGGCCGGAAGGGCAAGGGCCTGTTCCTCTACGCGGCCCTCGACCGGGGGCGCGCCAACCTCGCCCTCGCCCGCCACCGCCTCCGCGAGATCGAGGAGAACCTCGAAATCTAGGCCACGGGCGCACCACCGGCGGCTACCGGACGCCGGTGGCGCGCGCCGCGCCCTCGGCGAGCAGCCGGGTCGGTGCCGGGGCGTCGTGGCCGATGAGCCGCAGCAGCACGTCCCGCGCCGCCGGCCGCTCCCCGGGCGCGGTCCGCAGCCCCTCGCGGACCAGCGCGCGCAGGGCCCCGGACGCCCGCTGCGGGAAGTCGCCGAGATCGGCCTCCCCGCGCAGCTTGCGGTACATGATCTGCGGGATCGAGTCCGTCCCGTGCGGCGGCCGCCCCGTCGCCGCGTGCACCATGGTGCAGGCCCAGGCGTACACGTCGGCGGCCGGTCCGACGTGCCCGCCCTCGAACTGCTCGGGCGCCATGTAGGCGGGGGTGCCGATCGCCTGCCCCGTGACGGACGAGCCGGCGTCGGTGATCCGGGCGATCCCGAAGTCGATGACGCGGGGGCCGTCCGGACCGAGCAGCACGTTGTCGGGCTTGAAGTCGCGATGCACGATGCCCGCCTCCGCGATCGCGGCGAGCGCGGTGATGGTGCCGATCGCCAGCCGGTCCAGGGCGCCGCCCGAGCGCGTCCCCTCCTCGGCGACGGTCCGCCGCAGCGACGGGCCCGTCACGTACTCGCTCACCACGTACGGCAGCTCGCCCGCGAAGTCGGCGTCCAGGACCTGCGCCGTGCAGAACGACGCGACCCGCCGCGCCGCCTCGATCTCCCGGACGAACCGCTCGCGCGCGCGGGGATGCTCCAGCGCGGCGGCGTGCAGCACCTTGACCGCGACGCGCCGCCCGTCGGCGTCCTCGGCGAGGTACACGACGCCCTGGCCGCCCTGCCCGAGCCGCCGCAGAATCCGGTAGTCGCCGAGTGCCCGCGGATCGGCGACGCCAAGGGAAGACCCCGCCGTCTCCGCGTCCGCCTCCTCCGCCCCCTTCGCCTCCGGCTCGGGCGGTGCCTTGTCGTGCTGGACGTCCTGGAATGCGGGGACGGGGCGCGGCCGCAGCAGCCGCGCCACCGCGCCGAGCGGACGGGGCTCCGCGCCGGTGACCTCCTCGACGGGGACGTCCAGGGCATCGGCGACCACGCGCGCGACGTCGTCCTCGCGCAGCTCGGCGCGGTCCGGCGTGCCGGCCGCCGCGGCCCGCTCGGCGGCCTCCGCGAGCCGCCGCTCCAGCTCGGGCAGCTCCCCGTACAGCAGCCGCGCCGCCGTCTCGAGGTCGCCGTCGCGCTGCGCCCGCTCCACCTCGGCCCGGACGTCCTCGACCCGGCGCCGCAGGTCCGCGGACCGGTCCCGGTCGTCGCGCGCGCGGTACCAGCGGTCCCGCAGCGCGCGCTCGTCGGACCGCACGCCCGCCAGCCTCCGGTCCAGCTCCGCGAGCCGCTCGCGGGACGCGGCGTCGTCCTCCTCCAGCAGCGCGATCCGCTCGACCTCCAGCCGGGTGACCGTGCGCTCCAGCTCCCGCAGCTCCTCCGGTGCGCCCTCCGCGTCGACCTGCAGCCGCGTCGCCGCCTCGTCCAGCAGCTCGACGGCGCCGCCCGGCCGGACGCGGCCGCCGGCGCGGTCCGCGAGGCGTGCCGCCGCGACCAGCGCCGCGTCCCGGATCGTGATCCCGTGATGCTCCTCGAACCGCGCGCGCAGCACCCGCAGGACCATCGCGGTGTCCTCGACGGACGCCTCCGCCACCGGAAGCCGCTGGAACAGCCGGCGCAGCACCGGCAGGTCCGCGAGGCGCTCCCGCTCCCCGGCGGGCGTCGCGGTCGCGATCACCCGGGGCGCGTCCGGGTCGGTGAGCCGGCCGAGCGCGGCGAGCACCGGGGAGCCGGGACGGGCCGCCGCGTGCAGATCGTCCAGCACGAGGACGACGCCGCCGCGCCGGGCCGCCGCCACGATCCGGTCGAGCTCGCCGTCCGGCATCGCCGCGAGGTCGAGCGCGACCACGCGGACGCCGCGCAGCGCGGCCGGGACGTCGCCGGCCGCGACGCGGTGCGCGAGGCCCGCGACCAGGGCGCTCTTGCCCGCGCCGCGCTCGCCGACCAGCAGCGCGTTCCCGCCGTCGCGCCGGGAGAGGATCTCGACCAGCCGGCGCGACTCCGCCGCGCGGCCGACGAGCGGTTCGAGCGTCCCCTGCCGGGCCCGCAGCGTCAGGTCCCGCGCGTACGGCGACCGGACGACCTCCCGCCCCGCCCGCTCGCTCAGCAGCCGCTGCCGGGTCAGGTCCCTGGCGCGCAGCAGCCGCCCCACCGGGTCGTCCCCGGCGGCCAGCTCGGCGAGCAGATCGACGGCCGACAGCTCGTCGCCGCCGGCCTCCGCGGACGCCGCCGCGACCGCCCTGACCAGCGCGCTCGACATCCGCGGCGCCGCGCTCCCCGCACCGGGCTCCGCCGGGAGCCGCGCGAGCAGCGCCTCCGCCTCCTCCCGCAACGCCGTGGCGCCCGCACGGACGGACGCGAGCAGCGCGTCGACCTCGGCATCGTCCAGCAGCGCCGCCAGTGCGTGCGGCGTCCCGACCTCGCCGTGGCGCGCGCCGGCAGCCCGGTTCACCGCCGCCCTCAACGCGTCCTGGCCCTGCTCTGAAATCCTGTGTTCCACGCGCGACGGCTCCGCTCGGGGGGTGGCGACTTCCGCCGCCATTGTGCCCCCGAGCGGAGCCGTCGCGAGATCCCTACTTGGTGAGCGTCAGCCCGCGGGACGGCAGGACCGTGAGCTTGTCGGCGGCCTCGTCGAGGTCGACGACCACCTCGTCGCCGTCGCGGACGTCGCCGGCGAGCAGCTCGCGGGCCAGCTGGTCGCCGATCGCGGTCTGCACGAGGCGGCGCAGCGGGCGCGCCCCGTACAGCGGGTCGTAGCCGGTCAGCGCCAGCCACTCGCGCGCCGCCGCGGTGACCTTCAGCGTGAGCTGCCGGTCGGCGAGGCGGCCCGCGAGCCGGTCGACCTGCAGGTCCACGATCCGGGTCAGCTCCTCGGTGGACAGCGCGTCGAACAGGATCACGTCGTCCAGCCGGTTCAGGAACTCCGGCTTGAAGGAGTCGCGGACCGCGGCCCACACCGCCTCCCGCTTCGCCCCGTTCTCCAGCCCCGGGTCCACCAGGAACTGCGACCCGATGTTGGAGGTGAGGATCAGGATGGTGTTGCGGAAGTCGACCGTGCGGCCCTGCCCGTCGGTGAGGCGGCCGTCGTCCAGCACCTGGAGCAGCACGTCGAACACCTCGGGGTGCGCCTTCTCCACCTCGTCCAGCAGGATCGCCGAGTACGGGCGGCGCCGGACGGCCTCGGTGAGCTGGCCGCCCTCCTCGTAGCCGACGTACCCGGGGGGCGCGCCGACGAGCCGCGCGACGGAGTGCTTCTCGGAGTACTCGCTCATGTCGATGCGGGTCATCGCCCGCTCGTCGTCGAACAGGAACTCCGCGAGCGCCTTCGCCAGCTCGGTCTTGCCGACGCCGGTCGGGCCGAGGAACAGGAACGAGCCGGTCGGGCGGTCCGGGTCGGAGATGCCCGCGCGCGCACGGCGCACCGCGTCCGACACCGTCTTCACCGCGGCGGTCTGGCCGATGAGCCGGTGCCCCAGCTCCTCCTCCATCCGCAGCAGCTTGCCCGTCTCGCCCTCCAGGAGGCGGCCCGCCGGGATGCCCGTCCAGGACGCGACCACGTCCGCGACGTCGTCCGGGCCGACCTCCTCCTTGACCATCGTGTCGCGGTTGTCGGTCGCCTCCGCCGCCGCCTCCAGCCGCTTCTCCAGCTCCGGGATCTCCCCGTACACCAGCCGGGAGGACGTCTCCAGGTCGCCGTCGCGCTCGGCGCGCTCGGCCTCGCCGCGCAGCTGGTCGATCCGCTCCTTGATCTCGCCGACCCGGTTCAGCTCCGCCTTCTCCCGCTCCCAGCGGGCGTTCAGGCCGTTCAGGAGCTCCTGCTTGTCGGCGAGGTCGGCGCGGAGGCGTTCGAGGCGCTGCCGGGACGCCTCGTCGGTCTCCTTCTCCAGGTTCATCTGCTCCATCTTCAGCCGGTCCACCGCGCGCAGCAGCTCGTCGATCTCGACGGGCCGCGAGTCGATCTCCATGCGCAGCCGCGACGCGGCCTCGTCCACCAGGTCGATGGCCTTGTCCGGCAGGAACCGGGACGTGATGTAGCGGTCCGACAGCGTCGCCGCCGCGACCAGCGCCGAGTCGTTGATCTGCACCTTGTGGTGCGCCTCGTAGCGGCCCTTCAGCCCGCGCAGGATCGCGATCGAGTCCTCCACGGACGGCTCGCCCACGAACACCTGCTGGAAGCGGCGCTCCAGCGCCGGGTCCTTCTCGATCCGCTCGCGGTACTCGTCCAGCGTCGTCGCGCCGATCATCCGCAGCTCGCCGCGCGCCAGCATCGGCTTCAGCATGTTGCCGGCGTCCATCGCGCCCTCGGCCGCGCCCGCCCCGACGACGGTGTGCAGCTCGTCGATGAACGTGACGACCCGCCCCTCGGCCTCCTTGATCTCGTTCAGGACGGCCTTCAGCCGCTCCTCGAACTCGCCGCGGAACTTCGCGCCCGCCACCATCGCGCCGAGGTCCAGCGAGACCAGCCGCTTGCCGCGCAGCGACTCGGGCACGTCGCCCGCGACGATCCGCTGCGCGAGGCCCTCGACGACGGCCGTCTTGCCGACGCCGGGCTCGCCGATCAGCACCGGGTTGTTCTTCGTCCGCCGCGACAGCACCTGCACGACCCGGCGGATCTCCGCGTCGCGCCCGATCACCGGGTCCAGCCGGCCGTCGCGCGCCGCCTCCGTCAGGTCGACGCCGTACTTCTCCAGCGACTGGTAGGTGCCCTCGGGGTTCTCGCTGGTCACGCGGGCGTGCCCGCGCACCTTCTCGAACGCGTCCAGCAGCGCCTGCGGCGTCGCCCCGAACTCCTTCAGCAGGCCCGCCGCCGGGCCGCCGTCCGCCGCGAGGCCCACCAGCAGGTGCTCGGTCGAGACGTACTCGTCCTCCAGCTGCTGCGCCCGCGCGCCCGCCGTGTTCACCGCCCGGTTCAGCTGCCCCGACAGCCGCGGCGTCGCGACCGTCGAGCCCTGCGCCTTCGGCATCGCCGCGAGCTGCTCCTCGGCCCGCCGCCGGATCGCCTGCCAGTCCGCGCCGACCGCCTCCAGCAGCGGCACCGCGGTGCCCTCCGGCAGGCCGATCAGCGCCACCAGCAGATGCTGCGGCTCCACCTCGGGGTGCCCCTCGGCCGCCGCCCGCCGGGCCGCGACCGACACCGCCTCCTGGCTCTTCTGCGTCAGCTTGACGTCCATGTCCCCGTACTTTCCCTGGGGCGCGGCCCCAGCTCCTACTCCCGGTTGCGCTCGTGCCACACCACGACGCTGGTGTGCCTGATCGGCACCAGGTCGGAGCCCGGAGTGCCGCCCGGGTCCCCGTGCCGCCGCTGCTGCGCCAGGCGCGCCGCGACCGACCGGGTCGATTCGAGTTCGTTCGCGAGCTCCTCCAGGGCGGCGTGCGCCTTGGCGAGCTCCTCGCGGAGCCGCACGTTGTCGCGCTGCAGCTCCAGGATGTGCTTGATGCCGGAGAGGTTGACGCCCTCCTCCTGGGAGAGCCGCTGGATCTCGCGCAGCATCACGATGTCGCGCATCGAGTACCGGCGGCCCCGCCCGGCCGTGCGGCCGGGGCACACCAGCCCCATCCGGTCGTAGGTGCGCAGCGTCTGCGGGTGCAGCCCGGACAGTTGCGCCGCCACCGAGATCACATAGACCGGAGTGTCGTCGCCGAACGGTTCCACTGGCTCACTCCGTTCTCGCCTGCTGGAGCAGCTCGCCGCGCAGGTCCTCGCCGGCGCCCGCGTCGCGGAGCCGCTCCAGCGCCTCGCGGGTCTGGTCGTCCAGCTTGCTCGGCACCTGCACGTCCACGGTGACGAGCAGGTCGCCCTTGGTGCCGTCGCGGCGCGCCGCGCCGCGGCCCCGCACCCGGAACGTGCGGCCGTTCGGGGTGCCCTCCGGCAGGCGCAGCGTCACCGGCTGGCCCTGGAACGTCGGCACCCGGATCTCCGCGCCGAGCGCCGCCTCCGGGAACGTCACCGGGACGGTCATCGTCAGGTTGTCGCCGGCGCGGCCGAACACCTTGTGCGGCAGGACCTTGATGTTCACGTACAGGTCGCCCTGCGGGCCGCCGTTCTCGCCCGGCGCGCCCTTGCCCTTCAGCCGGATCCGCTGCCCGTCCGCGACGCCCGCCGGGACGCGCGCCTGGATGGTGCGGTCGGACTGCTTGCGGCCGCTGCCGTGGCAGGTCGGGCACGGGTCGTCCACGACCAGCCCGCGGCCGTGGCACTCCCGGCACGGCTCCTGGAAGCCGAAGTTGCCGAGGTTGCGGGTCTCGTGCCCGGTGCCCTCGCAGTTCGGGCACACCCGCGGCACCGTGCCGGCCTTCGCGCCGGTGCCCCGGCACGACGGGCACGCCGCCTCGCTGGTCAGCTTGATCGGGACGGTCACGCCGTTCATCGCGCGCCCGAACGACAGCGTCACGTCGGTCTCCACGTCCGCGCCGCGCCGCGCCCGCCGCGTCCCGGTGCCGGTCGTGCGGGTGCCGCCGCCGCGGTTGAACAGGCCGCCGAACAGGTCGCCGATGCGCTCGCCCGCGCCGCCCGTCTGGGTGCCCCCGGTCTGCCCGAAGATGTCCCCGAGGTCGAAGGGGAAGCCCCCGCCGCCCTGCTGGCCGCGGAAACCGCCCGGCATGGACCGCACCGCGTCGTACTCCTTGCGGCGCTTGTCGTCCGACAGGACGTCGTACGCCTCGGAGACCTCCTTGAAGCGGTCCTCGGCGTCGGCGTCCCCCTTGTTGGCGTCCGGGTGGTACTTGCGCGCCAGCTTCCGGTAGGACTTCTTGATCTCCTCCTGCGAGGCCGACTTCGAGACACCGAGGACCTTGTAGTAGTCCTTCTCCAGGTAGTCCTTGGTGCTCACGGCGCCCCGCTCTCTGCTATCGCCACTTGCGTCGAATCTTCGTCCGCCCGGCCCCGGGCCCGTCCCCGCGGGGACGGGCCCGGGCGGGCGTCTTCGCTCCGCCCGGAGGCGGGATCACTCGTCGCCGTCGTCGCCGCTCTCGTCGTCGACGCCGGCGTTCGGGTCGGGCTCGGCCACCGCGACGCGGGCGGGCCTCAGGACCCGCTCGCCGATCCGGTACCCGGGCTGCAGGACGTCCACCACGCTCGTCTCCTCGACGTCCGCCGAGTAGGAGTGCATGAGCGCCTCGTGGACGGTCGGGTCGAACGGCTCGTTCTTCTCCCCGAACTTCTCCAGGCCGAGCTTGCCGGTGACCGCCTCCAGGCTCTCCGCGACGGACTTGAAGCCGCCGGTGAGCTCGTCGTGGTCCCGGGCGCGGCCGATGTCGTCCAGCACCGGGAGCAGTTCGGACAGCACCTGCCCGAGGGCCTGCTCGCGGACCGCGACCCGGTCCCGCTCGACCCGCTTGCGGTAGTTGTCGTACTCGGCCTTGAGCCGCTGGAGGTCGGCCAGCCGCTCGTTCAGCTGCGTCTTCAGCGAGGAGACCTCCTCGTCGGATGCCCCGGTGTCGCCCGCGGCCGGGGCCTCCGGGGCCGGCTCCTCCGCCGGCTCCCGGAGCTTGCCCGTCTTCGGGTCGATGCGCCGCCTGTCGCGGATCACCGGGCCCTCCTGCTCCTCGCCCTCGCGGGGAGGGGTCACGAGGCCTCACCCTTCGGCTTGTCGTCGTCCACGATCTCGGCGTCGACGACCTCGTCGTCCTGCGCGTCCTGGGCGTCGGCCGTCGGGCCGGCGTCCTCGGCGCCCGGCTGGGCGCCCTCGGGGTTCTGCGCGTACATCGCCGCGCCCATCTTCTGGGAGACCTGCGCGAGCTTCTCGGCGCTGCCCTTGATCGCCTCGACGTCGGTGCCCTCCAGGGCCTTCTTCACCTCGGCGACCGCGTCGCCCACCTCGGTCTTCAGCTCCGCGGGGACCTTCTCGTCGTTCTCCCGCAGGAACTTCTCGGTCGAGTAGGCGAGGGTGTCGGCCTGGTTGCGGACCTCGGCCTCCTCCTTGCGCCGGCGGTCCTCCTCGGCGTACTGCTCGGCGTCGCGCATCATCTTCTCGATGTCGTCCTTGGGCAGCGCGCTGCCGCCCGTGATGACCATCGACTGCTCGCGGCCGGTGCCCTGGTCCTTCGCGCTGACGTTGACGATGCCGTTCGCGTCGATGTCGAAGGTGACCTCGATCTGCGGGACGCCGCGCGGCGCCGGCGGCAGGCCGGTCAGCTGGAAGGTGCCGAGCTTCTTGTTGTACGCGGCGATCTCGCGCTCGCCCTGGTAGACCTGGATCTCCACGGACGGCTGGTTGTCGTCGGCGGTGGTGAACGTCTCCGACCGCTTGGTCGGGATCGTGGTGTTCCGCTCGATGATCTTGGTGAAGATGCCGCCCTTGGTCTCGATGCCGAGGCTCAGCGGGGTCACGTCCAGCAGCAGGACGTCCTTGACCTCGCCCTTCAGCACGCCGGCCTGCAGGCTGGCGCCGATCGCGACGACCTCGTCGGGGTTGACGCCCTTGTTCGGCTCCTTGCCGCCGGTCAGCTCCTTGACCAGCTCGGACACCGCGGGCATCCGGGTGGAGCCGCCGACCATGACGACCTGGTCGATGTCGCCGACGGTGATGCCGGCGTCCTTGAGCACCGAGTTGAACGGCGCCTTGGTCCGGTCGAGGAGGTCGGAGGTCATCCGCTGGAACTCGGCCCGGGTGAGCTTCTCGTCCAGGTGCAGCGGGCCCTCCGCCGAGGCGGTGATGTAGGGCAGGTTGATCTGCGTCTCGGACGAACCGGACAGCTCGATCTTCGCCTTCTCCGCGGCCTCGCGGAGCCGCTGCAGCGCCATCTTGTCCTTGGCCAGGTCGACGCCGTTGGCGTTCTTGAACTTCTCCACCAGCCAGTCGACGACCTTGTTGTCCCAGTCGTCGCCGCCGAGGTGGTTGTCACCGCTGGTGGCCTTGACCTCGACGACCCCGTCGCCGACCTCCAGCAGGGACACGTCGAACGTGCCGCCGCCGAGGTCGAACACCAGGATGGTGGCCTCGTTCTCCTTCTCCAGGTGGTACGCCAGCGCGGCCGAGGTCGGCTCGTTGATGATGCGCAGGACGTTCAGCCCCGCGATCTGGCCGGCCTCCTTGGTGGCCTGGCGCTGGTGGTCGGAGAAGTAGGCGGGCACGGTGATGACCGCGTCGGTGACCGTCTCGCCGAGGTAGGACTCGGCGTCCCTCTTCAGCTTCTGCAGCACGAACGCGCTGATCTGCTGCGGGGTGAAGTCCTTGTCGTCGATCTTGGTCTTCCAGTCGGTGCCCATCTCGCGCTTGACCGACCGGATCGTCCTGTCGACGTTGGTCACCGCCTGGCGCTTGGCGACCTCGCCGACCAGGACCTCGCCGTTCTTGGCGAAGGCGACGACGGACGGCGTGGTCCGCGACCCCTCCGCGTTGGCGATGACGGTGGGCTCGCCGCCCTCCAGGATCGCGACGACCGAGTTGGTCGTCCCGAGGTCGATGCCGACCGCACGTGCCATGTCTCTCGTCCTCCGTCGTTTCCGGTGTTATCGCGCCCCGGTCGCCCCCGGGGTGCGGCCGGTCGATGTCTTGTCTGTCCGCAAGCGTGCCCGCTCGCCGTCTCGTTGTCAAATGACTTGAGTCGGGCGGACTCAACTTTGCTGACGTCCTCTACAACAGGACGTATGAGCGACCTATTCCAGTTCCCGGCGGCGGCGGGAAACCGGGAAAGGAGGACCGGGTTGCGGGTGATACCTGTGTGACCGCCATCCGCGCCACGGAAAGGCACCACATGACAGCGGACCCCCTCGCCGCGACGCCGGGCCGGGCCGGCGCCGGCCCGCCGCCGCGGCCGTCCCTGCACGACCCGGAACGCTTCGGCGAGGTCTTCGACGCCCACTTCGCCGAGATCCACCGGTACGCCGCGAACCGCCTCGGCCCGGACGCCGCGCCCGACATCGCGTCCCAGACCTTCCTGGAGGCGTTCCGCGGCCGGCACCGCTACGACCCCGCGCGGGCGAACGTCCGGACGTGGCTGTACGGCATCGCGACGAACCTGATCGGCAAGCACCGGCGCGGCGAGGTCCGGGCGCTGCGGGCCCGCGAGCGGATGGGCCCCGGCCTCGTCCGCGCCGCCGAGGGCCACGCCGACGTGGTCGACTCCCGCGTCAGCGCGCAGGGCCTGCGCGGACGGCTCGCCGGCGCCATCGCCGGGCTGTCGAAGGGCGAGCGCGACGTCCTGCTGCTGGTCGCGCTCGCCGAGCTGAGCCATGAGGAGGTCGCGGCGGCGCTGGGCGTCCCGTACGGGACGGTCGGCTCCCGGCTCAGCCGGGCCAGGAAGAAGGTGCGCGAGGCACTCGGCGGGACGAATCCGATGCGTGACGGGGAGTATGACCATGGATGAGCTGCGGACCGTGCGGGACGCCTACGGGGAGCCGGCACCGCCGACCATGACGGAGATCGCGCAGGCCCGCGCGCTCTGGGAGGAGAAGACGCCGCGGAGGTTCCGGCTCGGACGGCCGTTCGGGATCGGCCTCGGCCTGGTCGCGGCCGGTGCCGCGGCGGCCGTCGCCATCGCGGCCACCGGCCAGGGCGCATCGGACGCGCCGGGCTCGCCGAAGGCGCCGGGGAACATCGACCTGGGCCGGCAGGCGGTGCTCGCCGCCGCCACCAAGGCGGAGCAGGTGCCGATCGGCAGGTACTGGTACACCGACCGGGTCTCCGGCCAGTCCTACATCGTCCGGTCGAAGTCCGGCGCGCCGTACGCGATCGCCGGCGCGGCCACGGAGATGTTCGGCTGGCAGGGCGTGAAGGCCGGCATGGGCGAGATGTACTACGACCGCGACCTCCCGGCCCGCCCCCTGACCGCGCAGGACGCCGCGGTGTGGCGCAAGGACGGGTCGCCGTCGAGATTCCGCGTCTGGTCCGGCGACCACCACGCCACCTACACCACCAAGGCGACGAAGTGGCGGTCGGACGTCCAGGGAACGGGCCTCGACCCCAAGGGCGGCGGCAGTTTCTCCCTGGGCCTGTCCGCCCGCGAGCTGCAGGACCTGCCGACCGACGCGGCGGCCCTCGCCCGCAGGTTCCTGGACGAGAACGGGACCTCGAAGCACGCGCGCCTCCTCCAGGGCCTCGCCCGCTACCGCCCGCAGGTGCTGCCCAACATGAAGATCCAGGCGGTGATGGCGCTCCTGTCCGCCCCGACGCCGCCGAAGGTCCGGGCCGGGCTGATCCGCGCGCTGGCCGCCCAGCCGGGCGTTCACGCGATCGGCCGCGTCACCGACCCGATGGGCCGCGCGGGGGTCGCGCTCGCCGCCGACCCCCAGCCGGTCACGGACGGCGGGCAGGGGAGCTACGGCGCCCGCTTCGTGATCGTCTTCGACGAGCGCAGCGGCGCCCTGCTGTCCATGCAGCGTGAGCTGGCCACCCCGGGCGGGCTGTACCGGACGCAGAAGCCCGGCTTCGTCATCTACTACGACGCCTTCCGCGCGTCCGGATGGTCGGACGGCAGGCCGAAGCCGCCGGCCGGACTGCCCTTCCCCGCCCGCTGATCCGGGATGCTTCGGTAAGAACCGGCGGTCCCCGATCACTACCCGGGTGACGGAACTCCCCGGACGAAGGGCTCGGACCTTGTCGGACCCCGAAGACATCGCCCGGTTCACGGCGCTGTACGACGCGCACCATCCGCGCGTCCACGCGTACGCCGTGAGCCGGGTCGGCGTGCAGGCCGCCGAAGAGATCACCAGTGAGACGTTCTGCGTCGCGTGGCGGCGCGTCCGCGACCTGCCAGACGAGCCGCTGCCCTGGCTGCTCGGCATCGCCCGCAACCTGCTGCGCGAGTCGTACCGGGCGCGGGACCGGCAGGACGCGCTGGCCCGCGAGCTGCGCACCTGGGCGGCCGGCGAGCCGCCCGCCGGCGACGTCGGGGAGGCGGTGGCCGAGCGCGCCGGGATGCTGCGCGCGCTCGCGTCCCTGCCCGACGCCGACCGCGAGCTGCTGACGCTGGTCGCCTGGCACGGGCTGTCGCCGGGCGAGGCCGCGAAGGTCGCCCGGTGCTCGAAGGCGTCGTTCTACGTGCGGTTGCACCGCGCGCGGCGGCGCCTTGAGCGCGCGCTGGCCACCGAGGCGCGGACGCCGGACCCCGGCCTGCCCGCGCGACGCCCGTCCCTGGTCACCCCCGAAAGGAAGGCCGTCCGATGAAGCACGACGTGATGGAGGCGCTGGCCGCGGCACGGCCCGCGCAGCTCGACCCGCAGGCGGACCCGGACGCCGCCCGCGCGCGCCGGGAGCGCGACCTCGGCCGGGCGTTCCGGGCGGACCCGGAGGCCGCGTCCGCCGTGGGACGGCCGCGGGGGCGCCGTCCCGTCCGCTGGGCCGTGACCGGCGTGGTCGCCGCCGGAGCGGCGGCCGCCGTGGGGATCGCGACGGTCGGCTCGTCGGGTTCCCCCGATGCGCCCGGCGGGTCCCGGCCGTCCCAGAACATCGACCTCGACAAGCAGGCGGTGCTCGCGGCGGCCACCAAGGCGGAGCAGGCGCCGATCGGGAAGTACTGGTACACCGACCGGATCGACGGCCAGTCCTACGTCGTGCCCGCCAAGACCGGCGCGTACGCGATCGTCGGCGCGCAGAGCGAGTCGTTCGGCTGGTTCGGCGTGAAGTCCGGGACGGGCGAGGCGTACTACCTGCGCGACCTGCCGGCCCGTCCGCTGACCGAGCGGGACGCGGCGCTGTGGCGCAAGGCCGGGTCGCCGTCGAGCTTCCGCGTCCGGACCGACGGCGGCTTCACCACGTACGGCACCAAGGCGGCGAAGTGGCGGTCGAGCGGCCCGGAGGCGGGCACCGACGCGCGCGGCGGCGGGGAGTTCCTCGGCATGTCGGCCGAGCAGCTGCGGAACCTGCCGTCGGACCCGGCGGCGCTCGCCCGGAGGTTCCTGTCCGAGGCGGAGGCGGGCCGTGCCATGGGGATGGACCCGAAGAGCGGCCGGGCCCCGAGCCCCGAGCAGGCCGCGGCCTCCAGGATCTGGCGGGTCGCGTCGCTGCTGGGCGGCGCGCCGGTGCCGCCGAAGGCGCGGGCCGGCCTGATGCGGGCGCTGGCCGCGCAGCCGGGCGTCCAGGCGATCGGGCACGTCACCGACCCGGTGGGCCGCCGCGGCGTCGCGCTCGCCTCCACCGAGCGCACCACGACGATCACGGACGGGCCGAAGGCCGAACGCGGCACGTACCGCTCGCGCCAGGTGATCGTGTTCGATGAGCGCACCGGCGCGCTGCTGTCCGTCCAGGACACGCTGACCCGGCCGGGCGGGGAGTACGCGCAGATGAAGCCGGGCTTCGTCATCGACTACTCGGCCACCCGCTCGTCGGGCTGGACCGACGGCAAGCCGAAGCCGCCCGCGAAGCTGCCCTTCTGACCCTCGCCACCGCCCCCGCCGCCCCGCCCCCGGCCGCCCGTACGGCCGGGGGCGAAGGCGTTCCGGGGGTTCGGTTGAGAACGGGGTGACCTTCCCTCCCCCGACAGCGAGGATCCCCCCATGGCACACGACCGCCCGCCGGAGCGCGGAGCCCCGCCGGGGCCCGGCTCCGACGCGGAGGTGATCGCCCGTTCGCGGCGCGAACCCGACGCGTTCGCGGAGATCTTCCACCGCCACTTCGCCGAGATCCACCGCTACGCGGCCCGCCGGCTCGGCTCCGACGCGGCCGACGACATCGCCGCCGAGACCTTCCTCATCGCCTTCCGCAAGCGCGGCCGGTTCGATCCCGGGCGCGGGACGGCCCGCCCCTGGCTGTACGGGATCGTCACCCGGCTGGTCGGCACGCACCGGCGCGCGGAGGGCCGCCGCTACCGGGCGCTCGCGCGGACGCCCGCCGAGAACGTCCAGGACGGGCACGAGGACCGGGTCGCGGCGCGCGTCACCGCCGGGGACGCCGGCGCCGACATCGCGGACGCGCTGGCCCGGCTGCCGCGCGGGGAGCGGGACGTCCTGCTCCTGGTGGCGCTGGCCGACCTGTCCTACGAGGAGGTCGGGCAGGCGCTCGGCCTGAAGACGGGCACGGTCGCGTCGCGGCTGCACCGTGCCCGGCGCCGCCTGCGGGAGGCGCTCGGCGCAGACCATCCGGCCCTGATCGCGGAGGAGGCGACGGCGTGAGCGGAATCGACGAACTGGACGGCGTGCGGCGGCTGCTGGCCGAGCCCCCGGAGCCGTCGCCGGAGGCGTCCGAGAAGGCGTTCGGGATGCTGGCGGACGAGATGTCCGGCGGCCGGCGCGCCCGGACGCCCGGTGCGGGCCGCCGCCTGCGGTCCAGGTGGCCGCTCGGCCTCGGTGCGGGCCTGGTCGCGGTCGGCGCGGCGGCGGCCGTCGCCGTCGTCGCGACGGGCCAGGGGGCGCCGGAGCCGAGGAAGGCACCGTCCGGAGTGGACCTGAACAAGCAGGCGGTCCTCGCGGCGGCGGCGAAGGCGGCGCTGGCGCCGACCGGCAAGTACTGGTACACCGACCAGATCCAGGGCCAGTCCTACATCGTGCGGCCGAAGACCGGCGCGTACGCGATCGTCGGCGCGCACAGCGAGACGTTCGAGTGGTCCGGCGTCCGTTCCGGCCTGGGCACGGCGTTCTTCGGCCGGGACATCCCGTCCAGGCCGCTGACGCCGGCGGACGAGCGGCTCTGGCGGAAGGCCGGGGCGCCGTCGAAATTCCGCGTGTGGTCCAACGACCACTACTACACCTACGACCGGCACTCGTCCTCGTGGGAGGTCGACGACCCGGACCCCCGGGGCGGCGGCACCTTCCTCGACGGCATGACGGTCGAGGAGCTGCAGAACCTGCCCACCGACCCCGCGCGGCTCGCCGCGATGTTCTTCAAGCCGCAGCCGTCCAGGGACGAGCTGGCCAAGAAGAACATCGAGGCGCTCCTGGCGAAGGAGAACGCGAAGCCCGTTCCGAAGGACCGCGGCGGCAGGGCCGAGCGCGCGTCGCGCATCAAGGAGCTGGAGAAGGCCCTGGGGCGCGTCGGGAAGCGCCTGGAGCGGACGCCTTCGGAAGGCGCCCGCGAGAAGGTGCTGCAAGCCGAGGACCTGATGATGGGCGCGCCGCTCCCGCCCGCCGTGCGTGCCGGACTGATGCGGGCCCTGGCCGCGCAGCCCGGAGTCAGGGCGATCGGCTCCGTGACGGATCCGCTGGGCCGCACCGGGGTCGGCCTCGCCGTCGACGAGGGCACCACCAGCGTCACCGGCGAGTTCGGCGAACCCGCCGCCGAGCGGGGCTCCTACGCCTCCCGCGAGGAGATCATGTTCGATCCGCGGACCGGTGAGCTGCTCGGCGGCCGGGACGTGCTGACCAGGCCGGGCGGTGCCTACCGGTCGCAGCGGCCGGGCTTCGTCATCAACTACTGGCTGGTGCGGTCGTCCGGCTGGACGGACGCCAAGCCGAAGCCGCCCGCGAAGCTCCCCTTCTGACCCGCCCCTTCCGTTGACGTGCGGCGCGGCGCCGCACGTCAACGGGGGCGGTGGGCTTCGATGCCGGCGAGGACGCAGGACAGGCCGTAGTCGAAGCGCTGTTCCAGCACGTCGGCGGTCTCCCGGACCCAGATCTCCCGGACGTGGGCGGCGAGCCGGGGGTGGCGGTCGGCGATCTCGGCGAGGTAGGGGGCGAGGGTCTCCAGCCAGTCCTCGCCGGCCGCGGCGTCGCGGGTGTTCTGCCAGCTCGCCTCGCTGCCGGCCGCGCCGATGACGTAGTCGGCGAGCAGCGACATCGCGTTCTCCAGGTCCATGCCGGTGAGGCCGGCGCCGTCGAACGCGCCGATCACCCCGTCGAGGACGCGGGTGGCGTTCGGGCCGATCATCGGCTGGACGCCGAACAGCGGCACCGTCCACGGATGCCGGTGGATCATCGTGCGGAGGCTGCGGGCGTAGCCGGCGACGGCGTCCCGCCAGCCGCCGCCGTCCGGGAGCGGGGCCGGGGCCGGGACGCGGACCTCGCCCATCACCCGGTCCAGCGCCAGTTCCAGCAGCTCGTCCTTGTTGGCGACGTGCCAGTAGACGGACGTGGCGCCGGAGTTCAGCCGGGTGCCGAGCCGCCGCATGCTGAGCCCGTCCAGGCCCTCGGCGTCGAGCAGCTCCAGCGCCGCGTCGACGATCTGGTCGCGGCCGAGCGACGGTTGCTCGCGCCTGGCCCGCGGCGGCCGTGTCCACACCGACTCGGGCTTCCTCTTCGCCGCCTTCTTCGTCTCCGCCATCGCGCGCCTCCCCGCCTCGCGTTCTCGTACAGAGTACTGGGGCTTGAACGGTGTGCGAGTCGCATCGTACAGTGTGCGAGTCAACTCGAACACTGTACGAGGAGCCCTCGATGAACGCAGCCGCCCCGGCGCCGCACCCCCGGCGCTGGCAGATCCTCGGCGTCCTGTGCCTGAGCCTGCTGGCCGTGACCGTGGACAACACGATCCTCAACGTGGCGATCCCGTCGCTGCTGAAGGACCTGCACGCCACGATGTCCGACGTCCAGTGGACGATCGACGCCTACTCGCTGGTCTTCGCCGGCCTGCTGCTCACCGCCGGCGGCCTCGGCGACCGCTTCGGCCGGCGCCGCGCCATGCTGGTCGGCTTCGCGCTGTTCGGCGGCGGCTCGCTGCTCGGCGCGTTCGCCGCGAACCCCGGCGAGCTGATCGCGATGCGCGCGGTCATGGGCCTCGGCGGCGCCTTCCTGATGCCCGGCACCCTGTCGATCATGGCGCAGGTGTTCGGCCCGGACGAGCGCGCCAAGGCGTTCGGGATCTGGGGCGCGGCGTCCATGATCGGCGTCGCCGGCGGGCCCGCGCTCGGCGGGCTGCTGCTGGAGCACTTCTGGTGGGGGTCGGTGTTCCTGGTGAACGTCCCCGTCACCGTCGCCGCCGTCATCGGCCTGCTGGTCCTGGTGCCCGAGTCGCGCGGGCCGCGCCGCCGCCCCGACGTCCTCGGCTCCGCCCTGTCGACCATCGGCATGGCCTCGCTCGTGTGGGCGATCATCTCCGCGCCCGAGCACGGCTGGACCGGCGCCCGCACCCTGGTGGGCCTTGCCATCGGCGTCGCCGCCCTCGCCGCGTTCGTCCACTGGCAGCGCCGCAACCCCGAGCCGATGCTCGACCTGGCGCTGCTGCGGCAGCGCGCCTTCTCCGGCTCCGCCGCCGTCATCGCCGTCCTCGGCTTCGTCATCGCCGGGACGCTGTTCGCCCTCACCCAGATGCTCCAGCTCGTCCTCGGCTACGGCCCGCTCAAGGCCGGGCTCGCCCTGCTGCCCTGCGCCGCCGCCGCCGCGATCGGCAACGGCCTCGGCGCCGCCCTGGAGCCCCGGCTCGGCGGACGTCCCACCCTCGTCACCGGCCTGACCGTCATCGCCGCCGGGTTCGGCGTCCTCGCCCTCGCCGGCACCGGCTTCGGACCCATCATCACCGGGCTCGTCGTGGTCGGGTTCGGCATGGGCCTCGGCTCGCCGCCCGCCTACAACCTGCTGATGGCGGCCGTCCCCGTCGAGGAGGCCGGCGTCGGGTCCGCGGTGAACGACGCGGGTCAGGAGCTCGGCAACGCGCTCGGCGTCGCCGTCCTCGGCAGCGTGATCTCCGCCGTCTACGCCCGCGGCCTGCCGGACGGCGCGCCCGCCGCCGCGAAGCACTCGCTCGGCGAGGCCCTCGCGCTCGGCGACCCCGCCCTCGCGCACCAGGCCCGCGACGCGTTCGTCCACGCGGTGTCCGCCGGGTCGCTCGCCGGCTGCGGCGCCACCCTCGCCGCCGCCCTTTTCGCGGCGCTCGTGCTACGCGGCGTCCCGCGTCTGGCCGCCGCCCCCGCCGAGGCGGAGCAGGTCACCGAACCCGCGTGAAAGCCGATCGGGCCCCGGGCGGAGTAGAAGTGACGACCATCCCCCGGAGGTGCCTGATGCCGGACCCCACGGAAGGGGCGGCCGAGTGACCGCCCCGCCCGACACGGCCCCGACGGACGCGGACCTGCTCGCCGCGTCCGTCCGCGACGGCGACCGCTTCACCGCCGTCTATGACCTGTACTACGCCGACATCCACCGCTACGTCGCCGGACGCCTCGGACCGCAGGCGGCGGACGACGTCGTCGCCGAGACGTTCCTCGCCGCGTTCCGCCGCCGCGCCTCCTTCGACCCGTCCCGCGGGACGGTCCGGCCCTGGCTGTTCGGTATCGCGACCAACCTCATCAACCAGCACCGCCGCACCGAGACCCGCCGCTACCGGGCGCTCGCCCAGGTCGGCGTGGACCGCGACCCCGACGGCCACGACGACCGTGTGGCGACCTCGGTGTCCGCCGAAAGCCTGCAACCCTCACTGGCCCGCGCGCTCGCCGCGTTGTCGCGCAAGGACCGCGACGTGGTGCTCCTCAAGGCCCTCGCCCAGCTCTCCCACGAGGAGATCGCGGGCGTCCTCGGCATCCCGTACGGCACCGTCGGCTCCCGCCTCAACCGCGCCCGCCGCAAGCTCCGCGCGGCCCTGCCCGCCGGCTCGGAAGGAATGTGACCATGGACGAATTCCAGATGATCGCCACGATGCTGGACGAGCCGCCCGCGCCGGAGACCGAGGCCGCCGTCCGGCGACGCCTCGCCGCCGGCATGCGGGAGCCGGGAGGTCCGGCGCCGGCGCGCAGGGTGTGGCGGCGGCCCGCGTTGTGGGGCGGCTTCGGCGTCGCAGCCACGGCCGCCGGCGTCGCGGGCGCGGTGGCCCTCGCCTCGGGGACCACGCCCCGCGCGCCCGACCCCGTCGACGCGCGGCCCGTGTCCGCGCAGACGGTGCTGCTGGCCGCCGCGAAGCAGGCCGACGCCGCCCCCGCCGCCGGCGAGTACTGGCACGTCCGGGCGCTTCAGGCCCTTCCCACCCAGGTCGGGCCGAAGAGCAACCGGTACTGGATGGACAAGCTGGTGGTGAACGAGACCTGGACGAACGCGGCGGGCGTCGCCTGGTCCGGCCACCGGGAGGTGGGCGCACGCCCCCACTCGGCCGCCGACGAGGTCGCCTGGCGGCGGGACGGGGCGCCCACCCGGTGGGATCTCGGGACCGCCGACACTCCGGGCGGCGGCCGCGTCGTCCTGTCGGCCTCCCCTCGTCCCGGTGACGTGGTGAAGGTGAAGGGCCCGCACACCGTCGCGGTCTGCGACAAGGAGATGTCGTTCCAGCAGGCGCAGGCGCTCCCGGCGCAGCCCGACGCACTGAAGAACGCGCTGCGGAACGCGATGCTCGGCAACGACGACGGCCCGGTGCCGGGGAGCGCGCGGAACGGCTTCCTGCAGCAGTGCCTCGCCGGGCTGCTGGCCGAAGTGCCCACCCGGCCGAAGGTGCGCGGCGCCGCCTACCGCGCCCTCGCCTCCCTGCCGGGCGTCACGTCGGCGGGCCCGGCGACCGACGGGGGAGGCCGCAGGGGCGTCGGGCTGGTCCTCCAGTCCGCCCGCGGGCCGCTCTACCGCCTGGTCATCGACCCGAAGACCTCGCTGGTCCTGTCGGAGTCGGTGGAGCAGACCGGCGCCGCCGCCAAGGTGAAGTCCAAGTTCCGGCAGACGCGGTACCTCGCGGCGGGATGGACCGACTCTGGCCCGAAGGCCCCCGCCGTCCCCTGACCGGCACCGGACTCGCCGCGACTCAGCCGAGCAGGTCGGACGGGCTGGTGCCGGACTCGGTGAGGGGGAGGCCGCCGCCCGAGCGCTCCACCAGCCACTGGCTCGGCCGGTAGCGCGGGTCGCCGGTGTCCACGTGGAGGAGCTCCAGGACGTCGAGGACGCGCTCCGCGCCCACGTGGTCGCCCCACTCCAGCGGCCCGCGCGGGTAGCCGAGGCCGAGCCGGACGGCGGTGTCGATGTCCTCCGGGCGGGCCAGCCGCTGCTCCGCGATGCCGCAGGCCACGTTCACGATGGACGCGAGCAGCCGCGCGGCGACGGGGACGGGCGCGTCCCGGACGACGCTCACCGACCGTCCGGCGGCCAGCAGCGCGGCGAGCCCGGCACGTCCCGCCTCGGGGTCGAGGTGGGGCCTGACGATGAGGGTGATCCGGCTGAAGAGCCCGAAGAACGTGTCGATGCCGAGCGTCCGCTCCGGGTGGGGGGCGCCGCGCAGGCCTCTCCAGCCGACCAGGACGACGGCCCCGCCGGACGGCTCGTCCCCGGTCTCGACCTCCACCCCGGTCTCGGACAGCAGGACGCCGAGGGTCTCCCGCAGCTCCGGGTCCAGCCAGATCGGCCGCGGGTCCACGGCCGGGGCGGTGGCCTCCGGCGGTTCCTGCTTCACGCCGTCCACGTACGTGTAGAAGCCCTCGCCGGTCTTGCGGCCGAGGAGCCCCGCCTCCATCCGGGCGCGGCCGATGCGCGACGGACGGTACCGCGGCTCGGTGTAGAAGCCCGTCCAGATCGACTCCATCACCGGGTGCGACACGTCCATCCCGGTGAGGTCGAGCAGCTCGCATGGGCCCATCTTCAGGCCGAGGACGTCCCGCGCGATGCGGTCGATGTCGACCGGTTCCGCGATGCCCTCGGACAGGATCTGCAGCGCCTCCGTCACCAGCCCGCGCCCGGCGTGGTTGACCAGGAAGCCCGGCGCGTCGGGCGCGATCACGGGCTCGTGGCCGAGCCGCCGCACCAGGTCGGCCAGCGCGTCCGGGATCCAGCCGGCCGTCCGCGCGCCCGGGATCACCTCGACGAGCCGCATCAGCGGGACGGGGTTGAAGAAGTGCAGCCCCGCGAGCCGCGACGGGTCCCGCAGCGCCGCGCCGATCGCCGTCACCGGGAGCGAGCTGGTGTTCGTCGCGAGGACCGTGTGCTCGGCGGCGGCCTTCTCCAGCGCCGCGAACAGTTCCCGCTTGGTGTCCAGGTCCTCCCGGACGGCCTCGATGACCAGGTCGCAGCCCTGCAACGGGGTCAGCGGCTCGCCGACCGGCTTCAGCCGGCCCTTCGCCGCCGCCGCGTCGTCCGCGGTCATCCGGCCCTTCGCGACCTGCTTGTCGAACATCGCCTCCACGTGCTCGACCGCGCTCACCACGGCCTCGAACCGGATGTCCGCCAGCTCCACGGTCAGCCCGCCGGCCGCCGCGAGCTGCGCGATCCCGCGCCCCATCGCGCCCGTCCCGATGACCCGGACGGTCGCCGCCCGCTCTGCCCACTGATGCATCGCGCCTCCTCGCTCGCCTGCCCTGCATTCAACCCCCCGCCGGACGCGGGCCCGGACGCGGGTCGCGGCCGCCGACGGCATAACCTGCGAAGTGCCCGCCTTGCCTGGAATGAGGAGCGACCACCATGCGCGACGCGGTGATCTGCGAGCCGCTGCGGACCCCCATCGGCCGTTTCGGCGGGGTGTTCAAGACCGTCCAGCCCGTCGACCTCGCGTCCACCGTCATCCGCGCCGTGGTCGAGCGCGCCGGGCTGCCCGGCGACGCGGTCGACGAGGTCTTCCTCGGGCAGTGCTATCCCAGCGCCGACGCCCCCGCCATCGGACGCGTCGCCGCCCTCGACGCCGGGCTGCCCATCGAGGTCGGCGGCCTCCAGGTCGACCGCCGCTGCGGCTCGGGGCTCCAGGCCGTCCTCAACGCCGCGATGCAGATCCAGACGGGCGTCAGCGAGCTGATCATCGCGGGCGGCGCCGAGTCCATGAGCAACGCGCCGTTCTACACGACCTCCGCCCGCTGGGGGCTGCGCGGCCCGTCCCTCGAATTGCACGACACCCTCGCGCGCGGCCGCACCACCGCGGGCGGCGTCAACTACCCGGTGCCCGGCGGCATGCTGGAGACCGCCGAGAACCTGCGCCGCGAGTACGGCATCGGCCGCGAGGAGCAGGACGAGCTGTCTGTCCGCTCCCACCAGCGCGCCGTCGAGGCGCAGCGCTCCGGCCGGTTCGCGGAGGAGATCGTCCCCGTCACCGTTCCGTCCCGCAAGGGCGACACGGTCGTGGACACTGACGAGCACCCGCGGCCCGACACGTCCATGGAGACCCTCGGGAAGCTGCGTCCCGTCCTCGGCAAGAGCGACGGCGAGGCCACCGTCACCGCGGGCAACTCCAGTGGCCAGAACGACGCCGCCGCCGCGTGCATCGTCACCACCCCTGAACGCGCCGCCGAACTGGGGCTGCGCCCGCTCGTCCGGCTGGTCTCGTGGGCCCGCGCGGGCGTCCCGCCCCGCACGATGGGCATCGGGCCTGTCCCATCGACGGCCAAGGCCCTCGCCGCCGCCGGGCTCACCCTCGCCGACATCGACCTCATCGAACTGAACGAGGCGTTCGCCGCGCAGGTCCTCGCCGTCACCCGCGAATGGGACGTCAAGGACGCCGACTGGGACCGCATCAACGTCAACGGCTCCGGCATCTCCCTCGGCCACCCCGTCGGTGCGACCGGCACCCGCATCCTCGCCACCCTCGCCCGCGAGATGCACCGCCGCGAGGCCCGCTACGGCCTCGAGACGATGTGCATCGGCGGCGGCCAGGGCCTCACCGCGATCTTCGAACGGGTCTGACCGCCGCCATGTATCCCGCTTCCGCACTCGGCGAGTTCCTCCGGTCCCGCCGCGCCCGGCTCCGTCCCGAGGACGTGGGGCTGAGCCCCGGCGTGAGGCACCGGCGGGTCGCCGGGCTGCGCCGCGAGGAGCTGGCGCCGCTCGCCGGGGTCAGCGTCGGGTACTACACGCGGCTGGAGCAGGGGCAGAGCCCGAACGTCTCCGACGAGGTCCTCGACTCCCTCGCCCGTGTCCTCCGGCTCGACGACGACGAGCTGAACCACCTCCACCGGCTGGCCCGCGTCGTCCGGTCCCGGGAGCGGGTCAGACCGGAACGGCTGCGTCCGGGCATCAAGCTGATCGTGGACTCGTTCACCGACGTCCCCGCCGTCGCGGTGGGGAGGCGGGGCGACTTCCTCGCATGGAACCGCCTGGCCCACGCCCTGCTGGCCCCGCACTGGGACTTCGACGGCGACGAGAAGCCCAACTTCGTCCGCATCGACTTCCTGGAGACCGGCTTCTCCCGCAGCCTCTTCGTCGACTGGGAGCAGAAGGCCCGCGACGACATCGCCTACCTGGAGGGCTCGCTGAGCAGGTTCCCCGGCGACGAGGGGCTGACCGCCCTGATCGAGGAACTGACGACGCTCAGCCCGGAGTTCCGCGCCATGTGGACGGAGCATCCGGTGTCGAACTGCGCGTCCATCTCGCGCGACTACCGGCATCCGGACGTCGGCGTCATGTCCCTCACCGCCGAGCTCCTCCGGACGCCCGACGACGAGGGACAGGGCGTGACGATCTTCCAGGCCGAACCGGGCACCCCGTCACAAGAACGGCTGCGGCGACTCGCCGAACTCGTCGCCGCAGCCGCCCCCTAGGCCCTCGCGAGGCAGCGCTCGGCCGGCTCTTCGACGGGCCGCCCGCCCGTCCGGCGGAGCAGGACGCCGCCCGCGACCGCGCCGAGCACCGCGACCGCGGCGGCCACGAGGAAGGCGGCGTGCAGCCCGCCCAGCGTGGCCAGGGCCTCGGTGGTGGACGAGGCGAGCGCCTCGCTCCGGGCCGCCACGATCGCGGTGAGCCCGGCCACGCCGATCGCGCCGACGAAGGTGGGCATCTGGGCGAGGCTGCCCGCGACGCCCTGATCCGCCTGGTCCAGCCCCGAAGTGATCGTCGTGACGGCGGCCACCACCGTCAGGACGTGCCCGAAGCCCATCGCCGCCGAGGTGGCCAGCAACAGCGCCAGACCGCCGTGGACCGGCAGGAACACCATCGCCGCGGTGCCCGCCGCCTGCACGGTCAGCCCGGCCGCGATCGTCGCGACCGTCCCGCGGGCGTTGATGAGCCGGGCCGCGAGCGTCCCGCCGGCCAGCGCCGCGACGCCCTCACCGAGGAACCCGAGCCCGGTCTCCAGGGGCGAGTAGCCCAGGACGTCCTGCATGTAGATGCTGAGCAGCAGCGTCGCCCCACCGCACATCCCGAAGGTGACCAGCCCGACGAGCATGCCCCACTTGACGGTCGGACGGCCCAGCAGCCGCAACGGAACGAGCGGAGCCGCATGCCGCGCCTCGACCCACAGGAACGACCCGAGCAGCACCACGGCGGCGGCCAGTACCGTCAGCGTCCGCGCACTGCCCCAACCGGCGTCCCCGCCGGTCGAGATCCCGTACACCAGGGCGAACAGCCCGCCGCTCGCCAGCACCGCACCGGGCACGTCGAGCCGCGTCCGGTTCCGTCCCGCCGTCTCGCGGACCACCCCGACGGCGCCGACCATGACCAGCGAACCGATGCCGAACAGGATGAGCATCGTCCAGCGCCAGTTCAGCCCGCTGGTGATCAGGCCGCCGCCGATCGTCCCGACGACGAACCCCAGCGACAGCAGCGCGCCGTTCACCCCCAGCGCCCGCGTCCGCTGCGGCCCCTCGGGGAACGCGCCGGTCATCAGCGCGAGCGCGGCCGGGCCGATCATGGCCGCCGCGACGCCCTGCCCGGCCCGCGCCGCCACCAGCAGCCCGGGGCTCGGCGCCAGCGCGGCCAGCAGCGACAGCGCCGCGAAGCCCGCCACCCCGACCATGAACAGCCGGCGCCTGCCGACCATGTCGGACGCCCGCCCGAACAGCGGCATCAGCGCGGCCGTCGGCAGCAGGCACGCGGTGGCCACCCACTGCAGCGCCGACGCGCTGGAGAACCCCAGGTCCCGGCCGATCTCCGGCAGCGCCACCGTGATGATCGAGTAGTCCAGCCCGGTCATGAACGTGGCGCCGCACAACGTGATGAGGACGAGCCACCCGCGCAGCCCGAGCCGCGCGGCGCTCGGTGAAATCTCTGTCGTCATGCCGCCCACCCTGCGCCGCACCGCACAGACCAGCCAGCACCCCGCTGAAGGTACATCTGCCAGATGCAGGCTCCCGTCGCCGCGGGCTCAGAACATCGCCCGGTGCCGCCCCCGGTAGCGGGGCCGCCGCCGTTCCATCGCGAAGACCAGGCCCGACGCCGCCAGCCCCGCCACGGCGCACACCACGGAGCCGCACACGGCGATCACTGCGCGGCCCCCGGCTTCCCGTCGAGCAGCCCCCGGATCACCATCACCGCGTCCACGACGCGCTCCACCTCCGCGACCGGGTACCGCCACGACGTGAAGAACCACATCCGCCCGCCGTCGTCCTCCCGCGCCCCGACGGTGATCAGATCGGCCGGATGCGCGGCGCAGCACCCCGCCGCCTCCCGGTTGACGACGCGCAACCCGTCGTCGGTCATGGACGCCTGAAGCCTGTACACGCGCAGAACCACGCCCAACGCCTCAAGCCGCGCTCTACTCTCAGGGGTCATGGGTCGGTCGCCTCCTGGGGCGGTCGATTCCTAGGCCCCGGCGCAGTGCACCACCACCGCGCCGGGGCCGCTTCATTCGCTAAGGGTACGCCTAGTGACACTCAGTGTCCCCTGGTGTTTCTTGATGTCCCGATATGTCCAAGTGTCCTACCAGGTCACCTAGTGTTTCCATGTGAGTATCGATCTCGACGGCATGGAGCCCCTGTATCTGCAGGTGGCGGGGGTTCTCACGGCGCGCATCGTGGACGGCGTCTATCCGGTGGGCCGTCGCATTCCCGCCGTTCGAGCCGTCGCGGACGAGTTCAAGGTGTCCGTCAACACGGCGGAGGCGGCGATCAGGCTCCTCCGCGAACAGGGCCTCGTCCGAGGCGTCCACGGACGCGGCACGTTCGTGATCGCCAAGCCGTCGGACGCGGACGAGGGCTGACCGGCCGGGGCGGGGCGGCTCGTCCGGCGAGGTGGGCGGCGCGTGGTGACGGACGGTGCCGCCCGTTTACTGAAATTGATTATTGATCTTGGTCGTGGCTTCGGGTTACGGTGACCCCGCCAGCTAGTGGATCTTCCACCGGCGGCCCGCGAACGCGGGCAGAAGGAGGTCACTCCCCCTATGCCTCGTCCCCTCTCCCGGCACATCGCCCTCGCCGCGGCTGCGGCGGCTCCGTTGGCGCTGAGCGCGCCGGCGATCGCCGCGCACGCGGCCACCACCACCTGGAAGGTCGTCAACCCGGCGGCCGACGGCAAGTACACCACCGCCTCGACGGGCACCGTGACCGTCAAGAACCAGGCGGGCGCGACCCTGCTCACCTGCAGCAGCGTCCAGCAGTGGGGACAGATGGCGAGCAGGACCGCCACAGGCGCCACCGCGTCGCTCGGAAACGTTTCCGACACCGTCGGCACCACGTGCACCCGCCCCGGCGGCGGCACCGCCGTCATGCTCGGCAACGTGGCCGTCGGCGTCGGACCCATCTCCTACACCGCCACCGGCTACGACGCCGCCACGGGCACGACGACCCTCTCCGGGACGCAGAGTTCTCCGTACGGCATCACGGTCCTGGCGGACGACTGCAGGTTCTCGTTCGGCAAGATCACGGCGAGCTACGCCAACGACACCCAGGTCCTGAAGTACAACAGCGCGGTCGCCGCCCCGTTCACCACGGCCAACAACGACGGCTCCGTCGGCTGCGCGGGAGTGCGCGCGGCGGGCGAGACCATCACCTTCACCGGCGGGTTCAAGGTCAGCCCCGCCATCAAGATCACCCGCACCACCAGTTGACGGACCGCGCTGTCCGCCGGTCCGCCGGCGGACAGCACCGGTTACGGCGGCGGGTCGGCGACGCGCTTCCGCCGCATGACTCTCAGCGCGAGTTGCTCCCATAGCAGCGGCACCACTACGGCACCGGCCGCCACCAGGACGCGGAACCACAGAGGCCAAGGGCCCAGCAGGAGCACACCGGCCGCGACGGCCAGCGCGGGAGCGTAGGTCCACCAGGACAGCAGCCGTCCCGAGGAGCCGTCGTGCGTCGGGTCGTCCACGTCATCACCCTAAGAAGAGCCGTCCGGCAGCCGCCAGAGGATCAGCCTGTCCGGTGATGGCCTCACACGCACCGGACCTCGCCCACGGATGGCGGCGGCCGCCGGGCGTGCGGCAGGTGGTCAGGAATCGAGAAGCCGGGCCGGGCACCGGCTGTCTAGCGTCATCGGTGAAGCGCCGGTTCCGGCGCGGCCCGCTCGAATCGCGGGTCTTCTCCCGGCCACCGCCAGGCGGCCCCCTCATGCCCGATGAACGAGGAAGAACCATGTCTCCGTCCCCTTCCGCCGTTCCTTCCATGCCGTTGTCCGGGTGGCGCCGCTGCATCCCGTGGATCGTGGGCCGCCGTTCCAAGTGGGCCGTCCTCGCGGTGTGGGTGCTGCTCATCGCCGTCGGCGGGTCGCTGGCCGCCAAGGTCGGGTCGGTGCAGGACAACGACCCGGCGAGCTGGCTGCCCGCCGACGCCCAGTCCACCCGGGCCGTCGAGATCGGGCAGCGGTACTTCGCGGACCGCGACACCGCCACCGCGACGGTCGTCTACACCCGCGGCGGCACCCTCACCGCGGCCGATCTCGCGAAGGCCGGCCATGACCGGGCGGCGCTCGGGCCGGCGGGGGCGGGCCCCGCCTCCGGCCTGGTGGTGTCGCCCGACCGCGGGGCCGCCTACTTCGGCGTCCCGCTCCGTACCGCGAAGAACGACAACGGCGTGCTCGGCGACGAGGTGAAGCACCTGCGCTCGCTGGTGCGGACGGACGCGCCGGCCGGCCTCACCATCAAGATCACCGGCGAGGCCGGCAGCATCGCCGACTACATCGACGTCTACTCCGGAATGGACGGCCTGCTGCTGGGCGTGACGCTGGCCATCGTCGCCGTGCTGCTGCTCCTCACCTACCGCAGCCCGCTGCTCTGGCTGGTGCCGCTGCTGGTGGTCGCGATGGGCAGCCAGGTCGCGAGCGGCGCGGTCTATCTGGCGGGCCGGTACGCGGGCCTGCCGGTGGACGGGCTGAGCATCTACATCCTGACCGTGCTGTCCCTCGGCGTCGGCACGGACTACGCGCTGCTCCTGATCGCCCGGTACCG
Organism: Actinomadura sp. NTSP31; assembly: GCF_041951385.1. NCBI lineage: Bacteria > Bacillati > Actinomycetota > Actinomycetes > Streptosporangiales > Thermomonosporaceae > Actinomadura > Actinomadura sp. NTSP31. The sequence goes on from NZ_JBGNUT010000028.1 coordinate 117,617, forward strand.
GGAGGAACTGCACTGGCACGCCGACCGCCACGCGGCCATGGCGCAGGCGCTGCGCCGGTGCCTGCCCGCGATCGGCGCGTCCGCCGCGACCGTCGGGCTGGCCACCCTCTGCCTGGTGCTCGGCAGGATGAACTCCACCCGCGGGCTGGGCCCGGTCGTGGCCGTGGGCGTCGTGGTGGTGTTCGCCGCGATGAGCACGCTGCTGCCCGCCCTTCTGGTGACGCTGGGCCGGTGGGTCTTCTGGCCCTTCGTTCCCCGCCACCTGCCCGGCGCCGTCACCGAACCCGATGAGGGACGCGGTGTGTGGGCGGGAGTGGCGCGGTTCGTGGCCCGCAGCCCGAGGCTGGTCTGGATCGCCACGGCCGGGGTCCTGGTCGTCCTCGCGCTCGGCTCGGCCACGCTGTCCAACGGGCTGACGCAGGCCGAGCAGTTCACCACGAAGACCGATTCGGTCACCGGCCAGCGGCTCCTCGCCGACCATTTCCCCGCCGGGGCCTCCGCGCCCGTCGACGTCTACGTGCCGGCCGAGCGCGCCCCCGGCGCGCTGGCGGCGCTCGCCCGCACGCCGGGCGTGGCCTCCGCCACCGCGACCGCCACCGCCCGGGGCCGGACGCACCTCGCCGCCGTGCTGCGCGCCGCCCCCGAGACGCCCGCGGCCCGCCGGGCCGTCCAGCGCATACGGACGGACCTGCGCGGCGACGGCGCGGTGGTCGGCGGCCCGACCGCCGTCGCGCTCGACACCGCGGACGCCCAGGCCGGCGAGGACGCCCTGCTGTTCCCGCTCATCCTGGCCGTCGTCGGGATCATGCTGCTGCTCCTGCTGCGCGCCGTGGTCGCGCCGCTGGTGCTGCTCGGATCGGTCGTGCTGTCCTACGCCGCCGCGCTCGGCACCGCGGCGCTGATCTTCCACGCCCTCGGGCATCCCCGCATCGACCAGGGACTGCTGCTGTTCGGCTTCCTGTTCCTGGTCGCGCTCGGCGTCGACTACACCATCTTCCTGATGACCCGCGTCCGCGAGGAGGTCCACCGCGTGGGCCACACCGAGGGCGTCCTCACCGGCCTGCGCGTCACCGGCGGCGTCATCACCTCCGCCGGGATCGTCCTGGCCGCGACCTTCAGCGTGCTCGCCGTCATTCCCACGGTGAACTCGCTCCAGGAGGGCGTGCTCGTCGCGGTCGGGGTGCTCCTGGACACCTTCCTCGTCCGCAGCCTGCTCGTGCCGGCGCTCGCCATCCGGATCGGCCCCGCGTTCTGGTGGCCGCACTCCCTCGGCCGCCGGTCCGTCAGCGGCCCCGCACCCGCTGGACGAGGTCGGTGGCGGCTTGGGGCCAGTCGGGATGGGTGAAGGTGAAGCCGGCGTCGAGCAGGCGGCCGGGGACGACGCGGCGGCTCTTCAGCAGCAGTTCGGTGTCCGAGCGCAGGGCGAGCGCTCCGAGCTCGGCCATCCACGTGGTCGCGGGCAGGCCCACCGGCATGCCCCAGGCGGAGCGCAACTCCCGCATGAACGCGCGTTGCGGCAGGGGAGCGGGCGCGGCGAGGTTCACCGGCCCGGCCATGTCGTCCCGCTCGATCAGGAATTCCACCGCGCGGACGAGATCGCGCTCATGGATCCACGACACGTACTGCGCGCCGCCCGCGACGGGCCCGCCGAGGCCGAGCCGCGCCATCCGCAGCAGCACGTCGAAGACGCCGCCGCGGTCGGGGCTCATCACCATGGCGGCGCGCAGGGCGACCTTCCGGGTGGACGGTGTCGCCGCGCGCTCCTGCTCCCGCTCCCACGCCTTGGCGATCCGGACGCTGTACTCCCAGTAGCGCGGGACGTCCGGCTCGTCGCCGCCGATGACGCCGGTCGCCTCGTCGTTGGGCGCGTCGAAGCGGTGGGCGTAGATGGTCGCGGTGCTCATCTGGAGCCAGACGCGGGGCGGGTTCGCGGCGGCGGCGATGGCCTCGCCCACGACCCGCGTCGACAGCACGCGCGAGTCCATCATGTCCCGCAGGTTGGCCGGGGTGTAGCGGCAGCTCACGCTGCGTCCGGCGAGGTTGATCACGGCGTCGGCGCCGTCGAACGCGTCCGCCCACGGGCCGAGCGTCCGACCGTCCCAGGGCAGTTGCCGGTCGCCGGTCGGACGCCGCGTCAGGACAACGACGTCATGGCCCGCGCCGGTGAACGCCCGGTCCAGGATCGTGCCGACCTGTCCGGTACCGCCGGGAATCACCAGCTTCATGGCGCTCCACCTCCGTCTGCACGGGAGCGTAGCGCAGAAAATCGAACGCGTTCAAAAATCCCGTCCGGGCGCTAGAGCCGGGTCGCGGCGCGGACCAGCCCGGCGAGGGCCAGGGACCGGCTGTGCGGCGGCCACGCGATCACCGTCGTCACCTTGGGCGCGTCCAGCAGCGGCACGGTGGCGACCTGGTGGCTCAGGTGGGCGCGGCTCGACTCCGGCAGGACGGCCGCGGCGCGGCCGAGCGCGATCAGCTGGAGCAGCTGCACGTGGTCGCGGACCTTCGGGCCGGGGCCGTCCGGATACGTGCCGTCCGGGCCGGGCCAGCGCGGCATCGGCAGGCCGGGCAGCGCGGTGACGTCGGCCAGCCGCAGGTGGGCGCGGGTGGTGAGGGGATGCCCGGCCGGCAGCACCGCGACCTGCTCCTCCGTGTGCAGCTCCTCGGTGTCGAAGCCGGTCGCCGAGTCGAACGGCCGGTGCAGCAGCGCCACGTCGGCCCGCCCGTCGCGCAGCAGCCGCTCCTGCTCGCCGGGCCCGCACAGGAGTACGTCGACGGCCACCGCGCCGGGCTCGGCGGCGTAGGCGTCGAGCAGCTTCGGCAGCAGCTCGCTGGACGCCCCCGCCTTCGTGACGAGGACGATCCCGGGGTCGCCGGACGCCGCGGCGGCGGCGCGGCGGGTCCGGCGGTCGGCGGCCTCGACCGCGTCCAGGGCGGCCCGGCCCTCGTGCAGCAGCACCGTCCCGGCCTCGGTCAGCGCGATGGTGCGGTTGGTGCGGTCCAGCAGCGTCACGCCGAGCCGCCGTTCCAGCTGCTGGATCGCCCGCGAGAGCGGCGGCTGCGCGATGCCGAGCCGCTCGGCGGCCCGCCCGAAGTGCAGCTCCTCGGCGACGGCGACGAAGTACCGCAGCTCCCGCGTCTCCATGCCGCCACGATACCCGGTGGGTATCGCGGCCCACCCAGACGGTGTTGGCCAGGACGCCGGGGCCGGCGTGAGGATCGACGCATGACAGAGAAGACGATCGCGCTGGTCACCGGCGCCAACAAGGGGATCGGTTACGAGATCGCGGCGGGCCTGGGCGCGCTCGGCTGGAGCGTCGGTGTCGGCGCCCGCAGCGAGGGGCCGAGGGAGGCCGCCGTCGAGAAGCTGCGCGCGGCCGGAGCCGACGCGTTCGGCGTGCCGCTGGACGTGACCGACGACGCGAGCGTGACCGCCGCCGCCGGCCTGGTCGAGGAGCGCGCCGGACGCCTGGACGTGCTGGTCAACAACGCCGGAATCACCGGCGGCATGCCGCAGGAGCCCACCCGGGTCGACCTGGACACCGTGCGGACGGTCGTGGAGACGAACGTGATCGGCGTCATCCGCGTGACCAACGCGATGCTGCCGCTGCTGCGTCGCTCGGCGTCCCCGCGGATCGTGAACATGTCCAGCACCGTCGGCTCCCTCACCCGGCAGACGACTCCGGGCGCGCAGACGGGCCCGATCGCCGTCGCGTACGCGACCTCGAAGACGTTCCTCAACGCCGTCACCGTCCAGTACGCCAAGGAGCTGCACGACACGGACATCCTGATCAACGCGGGCTGCCCCGGCTTCTGCGCGACCGACCTCAACGGCTTCCGCGGCGTCCGCACCCCCGAGCAGGGCGCGGCGATCGCGCTCCGGCTCGCGACCCTGCCGGACGGCGGCCCGACCGGCGCCTTCTTCGACGACGACGGCCCGATCCCCTGGTGACGCCGCCTCAGAGGTGGTGGCGGAGCAGGAGGTCGTCGGGAAACGGGTCGAGGTAGGTCTGGTCGGCGATGTAGCGCAGGTGCCCGCCCTCGGCGTGGTGGCGCAGGAGGGCGATCGGGACGCTCAACGGCGCCCGTCCCTGCCGGTAGGAGTCGATGGCGGCGAGGATGTCGTGGCGGCGGACCGGGTCGAGGTCGTCGCTGATGAAGCCGAGGACGTGGTGGAGGGCGTTGGTGTGGCGGCCGCGTCCGGCGCGGGCGGCGAGCGTGGCGCTGAACGCGCGGCGGTAGTCGCGTTCCAGGTCGTCCCGGGGGCGGTCGCCCGCGCGCGCGACGATGCGGCCGGTCTCGCGGTAGCCGGCGGGGACGTGTGCGAGCAGCTGGAACTTGTGCCTGCTGTGGAAGGCGACCAGGTCGCGGGGCCGCCAGTCGGAGGCGAAGAACTCCCGTAGCCGCGCCTGCGCGAACACCCGCTCGACGAAGTGCTCGCGCAGTACGGGGTCGTTGAGCCGGCCGTCCTCCTCGACGGGCAGGTCGGGGTAGGCGTCGACGAGCAGGCCGGCGAACACGCCGCGGCCGTGCCGGTCCACCGGCTGGCCGTCGGTGCGTTCGCCCGGCCGCCCGGACGCGTACCGGGGCAGGTGCGACAGCCCGCAACTCGGCGACCGGGATTTCAGGACGTACCCGTCGATGTCGTCCAGGTCGGGGAGCCGGCGGCCGGCCAGCGCGGTCATGGCCGCGGTGTGGTCGGACGCGCCGTCCTTCGTGACGACGTGCCCGTCGGTCCGCAGCCGCATCGTGGGACGCGGCGCCCCGAGGCCGATCTCCATCTCCGGGCAGACCGGCACCCAGTCGACGTGCCGCGACAGCGGCCCGGTGAGGAACCGGTCGCGGCTGTGGCCGCCGTTGTAGCGGACGGCCGCGCCGAGAAGGCAGCTGGACGCCCCCAGCCGCGGCCGGGGGTGCTCACCGGCCGTCATCGGCACTCCGAATCGCGGGTCATGCCGGGTGCGGGACGGCCCTGCCCCGCCGCACGGCGTCGGTGAGGACGGCGTGCGCGGCGCGGCGTCCGGACACCAGGGCGCCCTGGATGGAGCCGGTGTCGCGGTGGTCACCGCAGACGTACCGTCCGGCGCCCAGCCGCACCGGGCGCCGCATCCGCAGCGGCGGCGGCATCGCGGGCAGCGCGGCCTCGATCGGGTACTCGGCGACGAGCCGCCAGCCGGACGTGTCGCCGTAGATCTCGCCGAGCCGGTTCAGCACGCGCGCCTCGTCCACCCCGGTACCGAGCACGGACGTCGAGACGAGCGCGCGGCCGTCCGCCGAGTAGCCCGGGGCCGCGTCGGTGATGACGAGCGTGTCGGTGACGACGCCGCCGGCATCGACGATCTGGATCGGCTCGCGCAGCGGCGAGGCGGGGGCCGAGTGGTAGAAGGTGGTGACGGCGCGCATCGCCGGCGCCTCGACCTCCGGCAGCAGTTCGGCGGCGCGGCGCGGGTCGGTGGCGACGACCACGGCGACGGCGCGCACGGTTTCGCCGTCCTCGGTCCGCACGCCGCCGTCGGTGATCTCCCGCACGGCGGTGTTCAGGGAGATCGCCCCCGCCGGCAGCCGCCCGGCGAGCTGCTCGGGGATGCGGCCCATGCCGAGCGCCGGGACGGCGATGGTGCCGCGCACGAACGACCGCCAGATCAGGTGGAAGAACCGGCTGGAGGTCTCCAGCTCGCGCTCCAGCAGGACGCCCGCCAGGAACGGGCGCATCAGCCCATCGATCATCACGTCCGACAGGCCCCGGACGCGGAGCTCGTCACGGGTGCTGCGGTCCGGGCCGTCGCACAGCCAGGAGCCGGACGCGGCGAGGTCGCGGGCGGTCATCGCCGCCAGCGCCGCCTTGTCGGCGGGCGTCCCGACGCCGGCGAACACGCCGCTCAGCGCGTGCTCCGGGTGCCTCCAGGGCAGCATGACACGCTCCATGCGCCCCTCGTGGAAGACCAGCAGCCCGGACGAGAACGGCCTGAGGTCCAGGGCCTCCAGGTCGAGGAGACTCCTCGCCTCGGGATAGGCGGTGTTGAACACCTGGAACCCGCGGTCGAGGCGGAAACCGTCCACGATGTCGGTGCGGACCCTGCCGCCGACCCCGTCCGACGCCTCCAGCACCCGGACGGGCACACCGTTCTCGTGCAGCCGCACCGCGCAGGCCAGCCCCGCGAGCCCGGCCCCGACAACGACGACGTCCTCGGCCATCGTGCGCCCCCCTCGTCCGCGCGACCGGCCCCACCGGCCCTTCGGTCGCTCGCCCGGTCGTCATGCCCGCCGATTCCCCGGTCATCCCGCTGACCTCGGCGAACTCTCCCGCCGGCCGCGCTTGCGCGGGCGGACCGCGGGTACGGAGCGCGCCATGGACGATCGCGGGGGCGACGGGCGCCTGTGCCTGGTGACGGGGGCCGGCGGCTACATCGGCGGCCGGCTGGTGCCCGCGCTGCTGGACGCCGGCTACCGCGTGCGGTGCATGGCCCGCTCGGCGCGAAGGCTGCGCGACCATCCGTGGGCGGAGCGGGTGGAGATCGCCGAAGCCGACGCGACCGACCCGGAGCCGACGCGCCGGGCCCTGGACGGCGTGGACGTGGCCTATTACCTGATCCACGCGATCGGCGGCGGGGCCGGGTTCGCCGCGGCCGACCGCCGCGCCGCCCGCACCTTCGCCGCGGCCGCCCGCGACGCCGGCGTGGGGCGGCTGGTCTACCTGGGCGGGATGGCCCCGGACGAGGACCTGTCACCGCATCTGCGGTCCCGCGCCGAGGTGGGCCGGATCATGCTCGGCGCCGGGGTGCCGGCGGTGTGGCTGCGCGCCGCGGTGATCATCGGGTCGGGGTCGGCGTCGTTCGAGGTGCTGCGGTACCTGACCGAGCGGCTGCCGGTGATGGTGACCCCGCGCTGGGTGCGCACCCGCATCCAGCCGATCGCGATCCGGGACGTCCTGCACTACCTGGTCGCGTCCGCGGACCTGCCCGCCGAAGTGAGCGGGGGTTTCGACATCGGCGGGCCGGACGTGCTCACCTACCGGGACATGATGCTGCGCTACGCCGCCGTCGCCGGGCTCAGGAAGCGGCTCATCGTCCCCGTGCCCGTCCTGAGCCCGTGGCTGTCGAGCCTGTGGGTCGGAGCGGTCACGCCGGTGCCGGGCCGCCTGGCGCGCCCGCTGGTGGAGTCGCTGCGCAACGAGGTGGTCTGCCGCGACCCCGACATCGGCCGGTACATCCGGCCGCCGGACGGAGGACGAGCCGGGTTCGAGCGGGCCGTGTCGCTCGCGCTGCGCCGCGTCCGCGAGGCCGACGTCGCCACCCGCTGGTCGTCGGCGAGCGTTCCGGGCGCTCCCAGCGACCCGCTTCCCACCGACCCGGACTGGGCGGGCGGGAGCCTCTACACCGACGAGCGGGCCTGCGACGTGGACGCCCCGCCGCAGCACCTGTGGGAGGTCGTCGAAGGCATCGGCGGCGAGCACGGCTGGTACTCCTTCCCGCTCGCCTGGCGCGCCCGCGGCGTCCTGGACCGGCTGGTGGGCGGGGTGGGCCTGCGCCGCGGCCGCCGCGACCCGCGCCGCCTCCGGATCGGGGAGTCCGTCGACTTCTGGCGCGTGGAGGAGGTCGAGCCGGGACGCCTGCTGCGGCTGCGCGCCGAGATGCGGCTGCCCGGACTCGCCTGGCTGGAGCTCGGCGTGGCGGAGCGGCACGGCCGCGCCCGCTACACCCAGCGGGCCCTGTTCCACCCGCGCGGCCTGCCCGGCCACTGCTACTGGTGGGCGTTCAAGCCGTTCCACGACCGGGTCTTCGGCGGCATGTGCCGGGGGATCGCCCATGCCGCCGAGGCCGGTGCGGCTAGGCCGTCCAGGACGGGTCGCGCCCGGTGAGGGCGATGAGCCGGTCGAGGGGGGACGCGCCGTCCGGGACGGGGACGGGGGCCTCGAACAGACCGGGCGCGCCCTTGCCGCCGCTCTCCTCGACGGCCTGCCCGACGAACACCAGGCACTCGCGCACCTCGTCGTCGCCGCAGGCGTAGGGCTGCCCGCTGGCCCTGGCGATGTCCCAGCCGTGGACGACCAGCTCGTTCAGCGCGACGCGTCCCATGACCTCGCTCGGCATCTGCACGCCGCCCGCCTCCGCCATTCCTTCCCAGGCGGACGGTTCGCGCCAGGCGGCGGCGAGCGCTTCGAGGCGTTCGGGGACGCGGGCGCGCCAGTCGGGCGCCAGGTTGGACCCGTCGGGGGACGGCGGCTGCGACCCGCCCTCGGGGACGTCCTTGGCGGCGGCCATGGTGAACGCCTGCGACAGCCCGTCGATGTGGTCGATGAGGGTGCCGAGGGTGCTGTCGGAACAGGGCGTCCGCGCGTCGAGCCGGTCGTCGCCGACCGCGGCGAGCAGGGCGGCGAGGCGCCGGGCGGCCGGTGCGAGGTCGGGGTTCGAGGTCATACGGGTCCTCCGGTTCGTCGGTTCGGTGCGGCTCGCCGCGCATACCGCTGGACGGGAGCGCGCTGGACGAGTCTTCCTCCTATGGATTCGACCGGGAAACCGCCCGATACTCATCGGTGCGCCGGATCCGTAAGGTAGGAGGACGGTGGAACACCCCGCCCGCGCCCCACCGGGCCGCGGGCCGGTCGAGAGACGTGCTGACCAGCGCACGTGACCACATAAGCTACTACCGAGTAGTATTCGGGCCCCGGATGAGACGCGGTCTGTCGCGAGCCCTACGCTGACTGCCATCGCCCGTACCCCAGGAGGACGGAACAGTGTTCTGGATCACGTTGGTCATTGGGCTCGCCGGAACGGCGGTCGCCCTGGCGCTCGCCGCCCGGCGGGTGCTCTTCCTGTACAACACGGCCATGGCCGGGCAGCCCGACCCCGACCGGGTGCTGCAGGTCAAGCGTGACAAGAAGGCCGACATCGAGGGCCAGGTCACCGAGGTCCTGGGGCAGCGCAAACTGCTGAAGTGGTCGCTGGCCGGCTCCGCGCACGCCGCCGTCATGTGGGCGTTCTTCCTGCTGATCACGGTCTACCTGGAGGCGGCGGTCGCGCTGCTCGCCGGGCTGGACCACAAGATCCCCGGGCTGCAGACCTGGCCGCCGATCGGTTTCATCCAGGACACCATCGCGCTGGCCTGCACCGCGGGCCTGATCACCTTCACCGCGATCCGGATCAAGAACTCGCCCAAGCGGCTGGACCGCAAGTCCCGGTTCAAGGGCTCGCACCTGTCCGGCGCGTGGATCACGCTGTTCATGATCTTCAACGTGATCTGGACGATGTTCTTCTTCCGGGGCGTCGAGTGGGCCAACGACAACCTCGACTACGGCAAGGGCGCCTACTTCTCCTGGACGGTCGGCCACCTGTTCGACGGCCTGTCCCACCACACGCTGGACATCCTGGAGTCCATCGGCCTGCTGCTGCACATCGGCGTCGCGCTGGTGTTCCTGGTGTTCGTGGTGCACTCCAAGCACCTGCACATCTTCCTGGCCCCGCTGAACGTCATGTTCAAGCGCCGCCCCGACGGGCTCGGCCCCGCGCAGCCGATGATGTCCGGCGGCAAGCCCCTCGACTTCGAGGAGGCCGACCCCGACGAGGACGTCTTCGGCCGCGGCAAGATCGAGGACTTCACCTGGAAGGGCTTCCTCGACATGGCGACCTGCACCGAGTGCGGTCGCTGCCAGTCCCAGTGCCCGGCCTGGAACACCGGCAAGCCGCTGTCGCCCAAGATGGTCATCCTGGAGCTGCGCGACCACGCCCTGGCCAAGGCCCCCTACATGCTCGCCTCCGAGGAGCAGCGGGAGAAGTTCACCGACGAGCAGAAGCTCGCCATGCAGGTGGACAAGGAGCTCGTCGGCGAGGACGGCGTCATCCACCCCGACGTGCTGTGGTCCTGCACCAACTGCGGCGCGTGCGTCGAGCAGTGCCCGGTCGACATCGAGCACATCGACCACATCCTGGACATGCGCCGCTTCCAGGTGATGATCGAGTCCTCGTTCCCGTCCGAGGCCGGCGTCATGCTGAAGAACCTCGAGAACAAGGGCAACCCCTGGGGCATGTCCGAGATGAAGCGCCTCGAGTGGATCGAGGAGCTGGACTTCGAGGTCGAGGTCGTCGACGACAAGGTCTCCGAGGACACCGAGTACCTGTTCTGGGTCGGCTGCGCCGGCGCCCTGGAGGACCGGGCCAAGAAGACCACCAAGGCCGTCGCCGAACTGCTGCACATCGCGGGCGTCAAGTTCGCCGTGCTCGGCCCGATGGAGGCCTGCACCGGTGACCCGGCCCGCCGCCTGGGCATGGAGTTCGTGTTCCAGATGCTCGGCCAGCAGAACGTCGAGACCCTCAACGACGCCGGCGTGAAGAAGATCGTGGCGACCTGCCCGCACTGCTTCAACACCCTGGCGAACGAGTACCCGCAGATCGGCGGGAACTACGAGGTCGTCCACCACACCCAGCTGCTGGCGCACCTGGTCGAGGAGGGCAAGCTGACCCCGGTCACCCCGATCGAGGAGAAGATCACCTACCACGACCCGTGCTTCCTGGGCCGCCACAACAAGGTCTACAAGCAGCCCCGCGACATCATGGCCACCGTCCCCGGCGTCAAGACGCAGGAGATGCACCGGCACAAGGACCGCGGGTTCTGCTGCGGCGCCGGCGGCGCCCGGATGTGGATGGAAGAGCGGATCGGCAAGCGCATCAACACCGAACGCGTGGACGAGGCGCTGACCACCGACCCCGACACCGTCTCCACCGCATGCCCGTTCTGCCTGGTCATGCTCGGTGACGCCATCAACGAGAAGAAGAACTCCGGCGAGGCCAAGGAGAGCCTGGAAGTCGTCGACGTCTCCCAGCTCCTCATCCGCTCCATCAAGGGCGAGGGCACCGCTCCGGAGAAGGAGCCCGTCGCCGCCGAGTGACACCGTCCGGTCCGGCGGCCCCGGTCCCCGTTCCGCGGGGGCCGGGGCCGTTCCGCATCGTCAAGCGATCTGTGGCCGATCATGGACGCGGCGGGAGGAGTGAGCGGCGAAGCGGCTGGTAAGACCGTGGGATGGCCGTGCTCGTGTCCGCCCTGGCATTCCTGATGACGCTCGCCGGCGGGCTCGCGGCGATGCGGGTGCGCGACAAGCGGCACCTCGTCCTCGGCCTCGCCGGCGGGCTGATGCTCGGCGTCGTCGCGTTCGACCTGATCCCCGAGTCGCTGGAGATGACGGGGGACCGGCCGCTCGGCGTCCCCGCCCCGATGATCGGCTTCGCCGTCGGGTTCCTGCTGCTGCACGTGGTGGAGCAGTCCGTGGCGATCCACCGCGCGCACGAGGGCGAGTACGCCCCGCACGTCCACGCGCACGGCCACGTCCACGCCGGGGACGGCGGTCCGGGCGGCGCCGGGCTGCTCGCCGCGTTCGCGCTCGTCGGGCACAGCCTGGTGGACGGCCTGAGCATCGGCCTCGGCTTCCAGTCCGGTGACCGGGTCGGCGCGTTCGTCGCGCTCGCCGTCGTCACGCACGACTTCGCGGACGGCTTCAACACCTTCACCGCGGCCTCGCTCGGCGGCCGGGACCGGCGTCCCGCGCTCGCACTGCTGTTCGCCGACGCCGTCGCGCCGATCGCGGGCGCCGCGCTCACCCTGCTGGGGACGGTCCCGGAGGGCGTCCTCGGGCCCTACCTCGGGCTGTTCGCGGGCGTCCTGCTGTACCTGTCCGCCGCCGAGATCCTGCCGGAGGCGCACAGCGGGCATCCGCGCGTGATGACGCTGGGCGCCACCGGTCTCGGCCTGCTCGTGGTGCTCTTCAGCGTCGGTCTCGCGGGCTGAGCGCCCTTGCCCGTCCAGAACGTCCTGAAATGGTCCAGAACGCGACGGAAAAGGCAGAGGGCCGTCCGGTACGCCCGGACGGCCCCCTGACGCCTTCAGGAACGCTGGAACGTTCCCTCCGGGACGGGACGACGCATCAGCCCGTCATGGACTGCTCGAAGCCCGGGTTCGCCTTCAGCCACGCGTCCACCGCCTGGTCCGGCTTGCCCTTGTACTGGTTCTGGATGAGGTCCTCCAGCGCGCCCAGCTGCTTGTCGTCCATCTTGAACTTCTTCAGCCAGGTCGCCACCTGCGGCTGGTCCTTGCTGAAGTCCTTGCGCCCGATGGTGTAGACGCCGTCCGGCTTGCCCATCGCGCCCTTCGGGTCCTGAAGGTCCCGGATCGGGAACTTCGTGTACGCCCAGTGCGGGCGCCACAGCGTGACGACGATGTCCTTGTGGGCGCTGATCGCCTTCTGCAGCTCGGCCAGCATCGCCGCCGTGGACGACGTGGTGACCGTGTACTCCTTGTCCAGGCCGTAGGCGGGCAGCATCTTCTCCTGCGACACCCGGTACAGCCCGGAGCTCTTCTCGATGCCGATGATCTTGCCGCCGTACTGCGAGCCCTTGCCCTTGAGGTCGGCGAGCGAGTGCAGCGGCGAGTAGTTCGGCACGGCGATCGTCAGCGGCGCCGCCGGGTACCAGGCGCTGACCTTCTCCAGCTTGTCGCCGTACTGCTTCCAGTAGTCCTCGTGGGTGTTCGGCAGCCACGAGTCGAGGTACAGGTCCACGTCGCCCTGCGACATCCCCGCGTACAGGGGGCCGGTGTCGAGCTCCTTGACCGACACCTTGTAGCCCTTGTCGGTCAGCATCTTCTTCCACAGGGCGGTGGCGGCCTCGCCCTCCGCCCAGCCCGACACGACGCCGAGCGTCAGCTCCTTGCCGTCCTTCTTGTCGTCCGAGCTGTTGCAGGCGCTCGCCGTCGCGCCGAGCGCGAGCGCCATCGCCGCCGCGGCCAGGACCTTGAATTTGGGACGCAATGCCCTTCCTTTCGTCGCCTTGCAGGGGGGTGGGAGGAAAAGATCGTGCGCGCCGGGGTCAGCCGGCGGGGTGGGGGCCGGGGGCCGGGGGCCGCCGGGGTCAGCCGACGGGGTCGGCCACGCCGCGCGAGAAGAGCGTGCGCAGTACGCCCGAACGGTCGTTGCCCAGCGACCCGGTCAGCCGGTCCAGGTAGATGGCCAGGACGACCACGCCGAGACCGGCCTCGAAGCCGCCCGAGATGTCCACCCGCTGGATGCCCTCGACCACCTCGCCGCCGAGACCGCCCGCACCGACCATGCCCGCGATCACGACCATCGACAGCGCCAGCATGATCAGCTGGTTGACGCCCGCCATGATCGACGGCATGGCGAGGGGGATCTGGATCCGGGTCAGCACCCGCATCGGCGGCGTGCCGAACGCCTCGCCCGCCTCCACCATCTCCGGGTCGACGCCGCGGATGCCGAGCTCGGTCAGCCGCACGCCCGGCGGCAGCGAGAAGATCACCGTCGCCACCACGCCCGGCACCGCGCCGATGTGGAAGAAGAAGATCGCCGGGATCAGGTAGACGAACGCCGGCATCGTCTGCATGAAGTCGAGGACGGGCCGGGTGATCCGGCTCACCACCGCGTTGCGGCCCGCCGCGATGCCGATCGGAATCGAGATCACCACCCCGATCACCGCCGCCACCAGCACCTGCCCCAGCGTGTCCATCGCCGGGTCCCACAGCTCCATGCTGTCGATCAGCGCGAACCCCACCAGCGTGAACACCCCGAGCCGCCAGCCGGCGACCAGCAGGGCGATCAGCGCCAGGACCACCGTGAGCCCCAGCGGGGGCAGCAGGTTCAGCAGGTCGGTCAGGTTGTCGACCGCCCACTCGATGCCGGAGCCGATCCCGTCGAACAGCCAGCCCAGGTTGTCGGTGCACCAGGTGACCAGGCTGTCGAACCAGTCGCCGACGTGCACCCGGGGGAGCTCGCTCGCGAGCACGTCAGTCGTCAACGGAACCCTCCTTCGTCAGCGCGAGCGCCGGCGCCGCGTCGTCCGCGTCGTCCTCGGCGGACGACGCCGCGACCTCGTCCACGTGCGTGCTGATCGCGCCGAGCGCCGCCAGCAGCGTGACCCGCGGGATCACGCCGAGCAGCGTCCCGTCCGCGTCGGTCACGGGCACCGGCAGGTCGCTCTCCGCGGAGCGCAGGAACAGGTCCGCGACGGAGGTGTCCGGCGACACCGGCTGCAGGTCCTCCGGGTCGATCAGCCCGTCCAGCTTCTGGACGTTGTCCTTCACCGCGTCCGCCACCGCCGTGGCCTTCACCTTGCCGACCAGCTTGCGGTCCCGGCCGATCACGAACGCGGCGTCGGTCTGGTGCTCGCGCAACGTGCGCAGCGCCGTCCGCGGCCCCGTCGTCGACAGCACGGTGACCAGCGGCTTCTCCATCACCGACACCGCCGTCAGCACCTTGGTGCGGTCCACGTCCGCGACGAACTGCGCGACGTAGTCGTTCGCCGGGTCCGTCAGGATCTCCTCGGCCGTCCCGATCTGCACGATCCGGCCCTCCCGCATCACCGCGATGCGGTCGCCGATGCGCATGGCCTCGTTCAGGTCGTGCGTGATGAACACGATCGTCTTGCCGAACCGTCCCTGCAGGTCGAGCAGCAGGTCCTGGACCTCCCGCCGGATCAGCGGGTCCAGCGCGCTGAACGCCTCGTCCATCAGGATGATGTCGGTGCCCGCCGCCAGCGCGCGGGCCAGCCCGACCCGCTGCTGCATGCCGCCGGACAGCTGGCCGGGCAGCTTGGCCTCCCACCCGGACAGCCCCACCAGACCCAGGAACTCCCGGGCCTTCCTCTCTCGTTCCTCCTTCGCGACACCGCGCACCTCGAGCCCGTACGCGGCGTTCGCCAGGACGGACCGGTGGGGGAAGAGCGCGAAGTGCTGGAAGACCATGCTGACCTTGTCCTGCCGGAGCGCCCGCAGCGCCTTCGGCGACAGCTTCGCGATATCCTGGCCGTCGATCTCGACGGTCCCGGCGGTGGCCTCCAGCAGCCCGTTCAGCATCCGGATCAACGTGGACTTACCGGACCCCGAGAGGCCCATCACCACGAAGATCTCGCCCTGCTCGACCTCGAACGTGGCGTCGACGACGGCGGGGGTGACGCCCAGCGAGCGGACGTCCTTCAGATCGGCGCCCGCCTTCAGTTTTCGTTGCGCCTCGGCCGCCTTCCGGCCGAACAGCTTCGTGACGCTTTCCGCGCGGAGTATGGACACGATCTCCTTCCGTGTTCCCACACCCGGGGGCGGCGCGGAAACGGGTAGCCCTCATCCGTCCGGCACCCGTCGACCACCTCAGTGCAAAGAGGCTGTCAACCAGGTGCCAAGGCTGTGCGTCGCTCGAAACTACCCGCCCCGAGAAGATGTTTCATCTTTTGGTGATCTATGCCACGTGACCGGGCTCACACCTTCGTGCGGTGGAAGTTCAGATACGACCGCGACGGAGTGGGCCCCCGCTGGTCCTGGTACCGCGACCCGTACCGCGCCGACCCGTACGGGTACTGCGCCGGCGAACTCGTCCTGAACAGGCACATCTGCCCGATCTTCATCCCCGGCCACAGCTTGATCGGCAGCGTCGCCACGTTCGACAGCTCCAGCGTCACGTGCCCGTTGAACCCGGGGTCGATCCATCCCGCCGTCGAGTGCGTCAGCAGCCCCAGCCTGCCCAGGCTGGACTTCCCCTCCAGCCTGGCCGCCAGGTCGTCGGGCAGCCCGAACACCTCGTACGTCGAGGCCAGCACGAACTCCCCGGGATGCAGCACGAACGCCTCGTCGGCGTCCACCTCCACCTGCCGCGTCAGGTCCGGCTGCTCCACAGCCGGGTCGATGTGCGGATACCGGTGGTTCTCGAACACCCGGAAGTACCGGTCCAGGCGCACGTCCACACTGGACGGCTGGACCATCCCCGGCTCGTACGGGTCGATCTTCACCCGCCCGGACTCGAGCTCGGACCTGATGTCGCGATCGGAGAGCAGCACCCGGAAAAGCTATCCCACCCCGGCCCCCACAACCCGCACGACGTCCCACCCGACTATCCGGTACGATGTCCAAGCGCGGGCGGCCCCGACCACCCGCCACGCGGGTGTAGTTCAATGGTAGAACTTCAGCTTCCCAAGCTGACAGCGCGGGTTCGATTCCCGTCACCCGCTCCACTGATGAAGGCCCAGGTCAAGGATGTGAATTCCGACCTGGGCTTCCTGCTTGGGCGGGTCCCGAGCAATCCGTCGTGCCATGAACGTGCGATTGGGCACCGCCACCGGGTGGGGCCGCGAACGATCTCTGCCGGCGACCATGACGACGCCGGTGTTGCGGCTCTTCGGACTGGCATCGTTCTGGAGCGC
This sequence comes from Actinomadura sp. NTSP31, assembly GCF_041951385.1. NCBI lineage: Bacteria > Bacillati > Actinomycetota > Actinomycetes > Streptosporangiales > Thermomonosporaceae > Actinomadura > Actinomadura sp. NTSP31. The sequence goes on from NZ_JBGNUT010000028.1 coordinate 133,801, forward strand.
GTGGACTGCGTCGGATTAGATGGGTTCGGCTCCGTGTCCGGTGGCGATGGCGTCGATGTGGTGGGCCAGTTCGAAGTCTTTGGCGGTCAAGCGGTGTCCGGCGTCGTGGGTGGTGATGTCGAAGCGGATGCGTTGCCAGGTGATGTGGATATCGGGGTGGTGGCTGATTTCGCGGGCTTTGGCCGCCACGTACATCGCCAGGTGGACGGTCTCGTGGTAGCTGTGCCGGTAGGTCCGGGTGATGGCGTTGCCGGTGCGTTCCCAGCCGGGGAGGCCGGCCAGGTGGGCGGCGATCTCGTCGTCGGTGAGCGGTTCGGGGGCCATGGGCGTCTCCTCGTCAGGTGATGGCGCCGATGATCTCGACCAGTTCGCGGCCCTGGGCACTGTGGTGCCAGCGTGCGGCGTGCGCGGGCAGGGCGATCAGCTCGGCGCGCAGCCGGGCCGAGCCCGTTTTGCCACAGGCGGTGGCGGCGGCTTGGGCGATCGCGACGACTCGTTCGGGTCGGGTGAGCCGGCTGCGGCGAGGGAATTGGCCTGGCGGGCGCGGAACACGCCGGAGTCTCGCCGGTAGTCGGTGGGCTGGTCCCCGAGGACGCGGTCCCATACTGCCTCGGCATTGTCGTGGGCGCCGGCGCGGCCGTAGGCGGTGGCGCGTTGGGCGTCGGTGTAGTGCGGTGTGCGGCGACAGGCGTTGGCCCAGGGGTAGTCGTCGTCGATGCGGGGGATCAGGGCTTCCGCGCGGTCGAAGGATCGGTCGGCGCTCGTGCGGTCGCCGGTCATCGCGTGTCCGTGGCCGAGGTGGACGAGGGCAAGGACACGGACTTTCGCGCACAGGCGGGACTCGTCGGTGAGGGCCGCACTGGCGTAGTCGATGACGGCTCCCTCCAGACGTCGGCCCGGCTGATGGGACGCGCCTGGCTCGTCGTCCAGCGAACAGACGTTCCTCGACTCGTGGCAACTGTCGGTTGTCCCGGCTTGCGCTACGCGGTCGCCAGCGGCCGCAGCGCTGTACGTATCATCGCGGCGCGCTGGCCGGGGCAGTGCCACAGTGCTTCGTCGACGGGCTCGTCGTCGTCGAAGCGCATCGGTTTGTACAGGTACGTTACGCCCGCAAGCCAGGCGTCGGGGTCGGCGTCGTGGCGCTCGCCGTGCGCGCACGGCGGGTCGGCGGCGACCCGGGTGAGAGCCTCCCGCAGGTGGGTCGGGATGGCTCGGGGTGCGGTCGCGTTCTGGCTGGCCAGAGCGAAGCAGGCCGCCGCCGTCAACGGCAGCAGCTCGCCCGGAGGAACGTCACTGAGGAGTCTGTGTGCTGCCCAGAGGCCCGCGACCTGCGATGGCGTGTCCTCGGGATCGGAGCCGACGTTGACGGTGAGTTCGATGACGTCCAAGGTCCCATCGACCACGTATGCAGGCGTCAGCAAGCCGAAATCCGGCATTCCGAACTCGGCCGGGCGCCGTGCCAGCAACACCTTCATGGTCTCCTGGGCCATCAGCCGGAGCCAGGCCGGGCAGGAGAACAGTGCGATCTCGTCGCGGTCCGCGAGTCCTGCGGCGGCGGCCACCGCGGGGTCCTCGATCGCCGGGATCCAGCGCGCGATGCGCTCAAGGTCGCCGAGACCGGCCCAGCCCGGATGGTCCTCCTCACAGGTGTCCAGTGTCACGTCGGCCAGCGCCGCCGCGGCGATCAACGAGTCGTAGATCCGCTGGTCGCGGAGCCGGTGGACGGCCCAGAACCTGGTCGAGTAGAGCGCGAGGACCTGCCCCGCCCGCATGCGGGGATCGGGGTCCTCGACGAGGATCTCGGCGATCCACCCCAGCAGTTCCACCGGATCGCCGGTCGGATGGTCGTTGATGATCTCGAGCAGGTTCAGGACGAACCCGGTCGTCGGAGGAAACCGATTCATCGACATGGGATGTCGGCCGCAGTGCGGAGGTTCCCCATCGTCATGATCCGATCGGGCACGTGGTTCGACGAGGAGCACGGCCAGGCCGAGGCAGGCGCCCCGCGGGCATCCTGTGCGGTCGTGTGCCAGGGACGGCGCAGGGGGCAGATGTCGCAGGACAGTGGCCAGACGGCGTGCAATTCGGCAGGGTGATCGGGGGACAACAGCGGTCACTTGCGGCATGGGCGGAGGCCGGGTCAGCCGCTGTGACGGCCCTGGTCGGTTTGATTCCCAAACTGACAGCGCGGGTTCGATTCCCGTCACCCGCTCCACGACAAAGGCCAAGGCCAGGGACATGATCCCCGAACCTGGGCCTTGATCGTTTTGGCCGTCGCCATTAGGCCACCGGAACCAGCGCCCCGGCCGCGCCGCCGTCCTGGTCGCGCTCCGCCCGGACGAGCGCATCGAGGCCATCGGCGATGACGCGATCAACCTGGCCGACCTGTGTTGGTAGCGCAGCGCGGCCCGCTCGTTGTCGTGGCCCATGCGCGCCATCGGGTTCTTGGTCGAGAGGCCCAACCAGCGGGCTAGTCAGCTGAAGCCCCGGCTCGGCGCGGCCGAACCGGCTGTCCAGTACCACGAGATTCCGACGTTCGAGGGTTCGGTGCGCACGGGGGCGCGCCGCCGCACGCGCTCCGCGAGTACTCGCTAGGCCGCGGCAGTTCTCCGGGTGGTCCTGGTTTTTAGGACGCTAGTAGTGCAGCATAGGACTATGTGAGCTATCGGAGTGCGCGGTCAGAGGGGGCCGGCGGTCTTGTGGTCGTGGATGATCCGCATGGCGGACTCGTGGTCGTGTGCGGCGATGGCGTCGACCAGCGCGGCGTGCAGCTCGTGGCGTTCCCGCAGGTAGGGGGTGAGGGGACGGTCGCCGTCGGGCTGGACGGAGCGGGTGTGGGCGTCGATGAGGTCCAGGAGGCTGGCGTACAGCGAGCGCAGCAGGACGTGCGGGCTGACCGCGGCGATGCGGGCGTGCAGCCGCCAGTTCGCGTGGACGAAGGCGGTGGCGTCCTCGGCGGCGGCGGCGCGTCCCATGTCGTCCAGGACCTCGCGCATCTCGCCGATGTCGGCGCGCGAGGCGTGCCACAGCGCGTCCTCGACCAGGAGCGGATCGAGGGCGTCGCGGATCCGGATGGCCTCGGCGACGGAGGTCTGCTCGGCGTCGAGGGCCAGCATGGAGTTGCCGAGCCGGACCATGGGGGACTGCTCGGCGGCGAAGAGGCCGCCGCCGGGGCCGGGGCGGACCGCGACCAGGCCGCGGGACTGGAGCAGCCGGAGCGCCTCGTTGAAGGTGCTGACCGAGACCCCGCACAGCGCCCGCAGGTCGCCCTTGGTGCCGAGCCGCGCGCCCGGTTCGGCCGCGCGGGCCAGTTCGGCGATGCGGTCGGCGGCCTGCTCGGCGCGGCCGGTGCCGGCCGACCCGTCGGCGTGTACGGGACGCACCCGGTCCTCCTCTGCTGAATTCGTCATGCACATTAGCAGGCCCATCTCTTGACGTCCGACGAGACCTGCGTGCATTATCGCCCTAATCATCATGCTGAATTAGGAGTGCGGATGCGGATCGGGAACCTCGGCGGGCGGCTGGTCATCGTGCGCGACGGCCGGGCGGTGGACGTCGAGCAGGCGAGCGGCGGCCGGTTCGGGGCCGATCCGCAGGCCGTGTACGCCGACTGGGAGGGCTTCCGGGACTGGGCGGTGTCGGCCGCGCTGCCGGACGGCGCGCCCTTCGAGCCGTCCGAGCTGGAGGCGCCGGTGCCGGCCCCGCGCCAGGTCTTCGCGATCGGGCTGAACTACCGCGCCCACGCCGCCGAGTCGGGCTTCGACGCGCCGGAGGGGCTGCCGCCGGTCTTCACCAAGTTCGTCACCAGCATCACCGGCCCGGTCACCGAGGTGACGCTGCCGCCGGGCGGCCACACCGACTGGGAGGTCGAGCTGGTCGCCGTGATCGGACGGCGCGCGCGCGACGTCGCCGAGGCCGACGCCTGGGACCACGTGGCCGGGCTGACGGTCGGCCAGGACGTCTCCGAGCGGGTGTCGCAGCTCGCCGGCCCGGCCCCGCAGTTCAGCCTGGGCAAGTCGTTCCCCGGCTTCGCGCCGACCGGACCGTGGGTCGTCACGCCCGAGGAGTTCGATGACCCCGACGACCTGGAGCTGACCTCGGCGATCAACGGCGAGCAGCTGCAGAAGGGCCGCACCCGCGACCTGATCTTCCCGGTGCCGCTGCTGGTCGCGCGGCTGTCGGCGGTGCTGCCGCTGCTGCCCGGCGACCTGGTCTTCACCGGCACTCCCGCGGGCGTCGGCCTCGGCCGCGATCCGCAGCGCTGGCTCGCCCCGGGCGACGAGCTGGTCAGCCGCATCGAGGGCATCGGCGAACTGCGCCAGCGGTTCGTCGCCGCCTGACCGCCTCCAGGCTCCCACCCCTCCAGCCGAGGAGACACCATGCCCCTGCACCGCCTGATCTCGGTCACCATCGGCGTCCCCAACGTCGCCGAGACCGCCGCCTACTACGCCGACTTCGGCCTGCGGCCCGGCACGGGGGGCTGGTTCGGCACCCGCGACGGCGGACGCCAGCTGCGGATCGTGCCGAGCCCGACCCGCCGCCTCGTCGAGATGCGCGTCGCCGCCGACTCGCCCGACGACCTGGCCGCCGCGGCCGCCCGCCTGGACCGGCTCGGCGTGCTCCGCGACCGGTCCGCGGGCGGCCTCACCGCGGTCGAACCCGTCACGGGCGTGCGGGCCGTGGTGGAGGTGGCGCCCCGGCTGCGGCAGGAGGCCGTCCCGCCCACCCCCTACAACGGACCCGGACGGTTCGAACGCGTCGGCACCCGCGCGCCGGGCGTCCTGCGCCAGGACCCGGTCCGGCCCCGCAAACTCGGCCACGCGGTGCTCGCGACCACCGACTTCGCCGCGACCACCGCCTTCTTCCGCGACGGCATCGGCTTCCGCACCAGCGACACCATCAAGGACGCCGGCGTCTTCCTGCGCTGCTCCACCGACCACCACAACCTGCTGGTCCTGGCGGCCCCCGTCTGCTTCCTGCACCACACGTCCTGGCAGGTCGACGACATCGACGAGGTGGGACGCGGCGCCTCGGCCATGCTGGAGGGCCATCCCGAACGCCACGTGTGGGGCCTCGGCCGGCACCACGCCGGATCCAACTTCTTCTGGTACCTCAAGGACCCGGCCGGCAACTTCTCCGAGTACTACTCCGACCTCGACTGCATCGTCGACGACCAGCTCTGGACGCCCGAGACCCTCGAAGGCGCCAGGGGGCTGTTCAACTGGGGCCCGCCGCCGCCCCCGTCGTTCCTGCGCCCCGACGACCTCGCCGACCTCATGACCGGCACGCACGGCGCGGGACGGTGACCGCGTGACGAGCGAGATTCCGCACCGGGTCCCCGTGCTGATCGCCGGTGGCGGACCGGTGGGCCTGGCGGCCGCGCTGGAGCTCGCCCACCACGGCGTCCGGTCGCTGGTGGTCGAGCCCCGCGAGGAGGTGTCGTGGCTGCGGCCGCGCGCCAAGACGACGTCCGCGCGCACGATGGAGCTGTTCCGCCGCTGGGGCCTGGCCGACGCCGTGCGGGACCGGGCGGCGCTGCCGGTGTCGTGGTCCGACCAGGCGGTGTTCACCACGGGGCTGCTCGGCCGCGAGATCACCCGGTTCCACGGCTGTTTCGGCCTCGACCTGGCCGGGAGCGACCTGGCCGCCGAACCCGGTCAGCAGATCGCGCAGCCCGCGGTCGAGCAGGTGCTGCGGGAGGCGGTCGCCCGCTCGCCGCACGCCCGGCTGCTCACCGGCCGCACCGTCGGCGCCGTCCACGAGGACGGCGGCGGCGTCACCGCGACCGTCGCCGCCCCCGACGGCACCGCGGAGCAGGTCCGCGCCGCGTACCTGGTGGGCGCGGACGGCGCGTGGAGCACCGTCCGGGAGGCCATCGGCGTCACCTACGAGGGCACCGCGGACGAACGCCCGAACTTCAACATCGTCTTCCGCGCTCCCGGCCTCGCCGAACGGGTGCCGCACGGGCCCGCGGTGCACTACTGGGTGCTGCATCCGCGCCGCCCCGGGCTCGTCGGCCGGCTCGACCTGCGCGGCACCTGGTGGTGCATCGCGCAGGGCGTCACCGAACAGCAGGGAGGCGCCGACCCGCTGGGGATCGTCCGCGGGCTGGTCGGGGCCGACATCGACGCCGAGATCGTCGCGACGGACCCGTGGAAGGCGAAGATGCTGCTGGCCCGCGGGTACGGGACCCGCAGGATCTTCCTCGCCGGCGACGCCGCGCACCTCAACCCGCCGTGGGGCGGGCACGGGTTCAACACCGGCATCGGGGACGCGATCAATCTCGGCTGGAAGCTGGCCGCCGTCCTGTCCGGGTGGGCGCCGGAGACCCTGCTGCGCAGCTACGAGGCCGAACGCCGTCCCGTCGCCGAGCGGACGATCGCCGAGGCGGCGCGCAACATGGCGACGCTCGCGCCCGAACTCGCCGACCCGCGGCTCGCCGGCACCGACGCCGAGTTCGCCGCCGCCCGCGCGCCGGTCGCCGAGGCCGTCCAGCGGACGAAGGACGGCGAGTTCCACAGCCTCGACCTGGTGCTCGGCTACACCTACCGGGGGTCGCCGATCGTGTCCGGCGACGCGGGCGGCCGGCTCCCGCACCGCTGGACCGCCCCGCGCGAATCCCTCTACGACCGCCTCGGACGCGGCTTCACCCTGATCGCGCCGCCGTCCGCCGGCGGCACCCCGGCCTTCGCCGAGGCCGCCGCCGGCCTCGGCGTCCCGCTCGAGATCCGCATCGACCCGCAGGCCGCGAGCCCCGGCCTCGTCCGGCCCGACCAGCACGTCGCCTGGACCGGCGACGTCCCCGCCTCCCCGCCGGAGATCCTCCGGCGGGCGGTCGGCCACCTCGACTGACCCGCCCGAAGACGCATTGACGCGCCCGGCCCGCCGCCGAGCGCTCCACCGATGCCGCGTTCGGTAGCTCCTGCGCTGTCCGATCCCGCATGTACCCGCCCCCGCGTAAGGAGATCCGATGTCCGCGACCCCAGAACCCGCCGCCGGCCGCAGGCAGGCCGGCGTTCTCGCCCTCGCCTGCCTCATCCTGTTCGTGGACGGCTACGACGTGTTCGCCATCGGCACCGTCGGGCCGAGCCTGATGCAGTACCGGCCGTGGGGCGCCACCCACGACACCCTCGGGATGCTCGGCAGCGTCACCGCGCTCGGCATGCCGTTCGGGTCGGTGCTGGCGGGCTGGGCGGCCGACCGCCGCGGACGGCGCCTTCCGCTGACCGCCGCCGTCGTCTGGATCTCGGCGTCGATGGTGGCGGCGACGTTCGCGCCGTCGCTCGACCTGTTCGCCGCCACCCGGTTCTGCACCGGTGTCGGCATCGGCGCGCTGGCCCCGCTCGTCAGCGCGTACGTCACCGACGGGGCGCCGCCGCGGCGGCGGACGCTGCACCTGACGGTCGCCCTCGGCGCCCTGGGGGTCGGCGGCACCGCGTCCGCCGTGCTCGGCCGGCTGCTGCTGCCGGACCTGCACTTCCAGTGGCTGTTCCTGGTCGGCGCCCTGCCGGTCCTGCTCGTCCCGGCGATCCGGCGGATGGTCCCGGACGCCCCGGTCGGGCCGGCCGGGAACGGGCGGGACCGGGCGCGGCTGCCCGAGTTGTTCACCTCCGGCAACGGGCGCACCACCGTCCTGTTCTGGGGCGCCTCCTTCATGAGCATGGCGCTGGTGTACAGCACCACGGCCTGGCTGCCCGCGGTGATGGTGAAGTCCGGTTACGACCTCGGTTCGTCGCTGGAGTTCACCATCGCCTTCACCATCGGCGCGACCGCGGGCGGGCTCGGCGGGTCCGTGGTCGCCGACCGCGGCCACCTCAAGACCGTCACCCTCGCCGGGTTCGTGCTCGCGGCGGTGGCGCTGTTCGTGCTCAGCACCCCGCAGCCGCACGTCCTGCTGCTGGCCGTCTCGGCGCTGGCCGGGCTCGGGACGCTCGGCGGCCAGAACATGGTGATCGCCTGCATGACGGCCTTCTATCCGGCCCGGCTGCGCGGCACCGGCCTCGGGTTCGGTCTCGGCGTCGGACGGCTCGGCGCGATCGCGGGCCCGTCCTACGTCGCGGTCGCCACCGACCTGTTCACGTCCTCGAAGGCGGGGTTCTTCGCCTTCATGGTCCCGGCCGTCCTCGGCGCCGCGGTCGTCGCGGGGCTGCCGCGCATCTCGGCCCCGTCCCCGCGGGTGCCGGCCGCCGGGCAGGATGCCGCGCCGGTGGTTCCCTGACCGGCCGGGACCCGAGAGGAAGGCCGGCCCGGTGCGCACCGCACCG
>NZ_JBGNUT010000029.1:0-141957 GCF_041951385.1 Actinomadura sp. NTSP31
ACCCAATACCTCGAAGAAGCCGACCACCTCGCCGACCAGATCGCCGTCCTGGACCACGGACGCCTCATCGCCCAAGGCACCGCCGACGAACTCAAACGCCTCATCCCCGGCGGCCACGTCTCACTGAGGTTCACCGACGACAACGCGCTGAACGCCGCACTGGACGCACTGGGCCGCGGCTTCATCGACCCCGCCGACGACGACCACCTCACCCTCCAAGTCCCCTCCGACGGCGGCGTCGCCTCCCTGCGCGAACTGCTCACCGTCCTGGACGCCGCCGGTATCGAACCGGCCGACCTCAGCATCCACACCCCCGACCTCGACGACGTCTTCCTCACCCTCACCGGCCAAAACACCCACCAGAACATCGGCCGGCAGGACGCCGGCCAGCTGGACGCTCACAAGCAGGAGGCCACCCGATGAGCACCCTCGCCCTCGCCGCCCGCGACTCGGCCACCATGACCCGCCGCCAGCTCAAGCGGCTGCTCCGCTACCCCTCCATGACCATCCAGCTGATCATCACCCCGGTCATCCTGCTGCTGCTGTTCGTCTACGTCCTCGGCGGCACCCTCGGCAACGGCCTGGGCAGCGGACCCGGCAGCGGGGGCGGTAGTGGGGGTGGGGGGCGGCACGCCTACATCAACTACATCGTCCCCGGCATCCTGCTCATGGCCGCCGCCACCGCCGCCACCGGAACCGCCGTCATGGTCGCCACCGACATGACCGAAGGCATCGTCGCCCGCTTCCGCACCATGCGGATCTCCCGCGCCTCAGTCCTGACCGGTCACGTCGTCGGCAGCGTCATCCAGCAACTGCTCGGCATGGCCGTCGTCATCGGCATCGCCCTGGCGATCGGGTTCCGCCCCAACGCCACCGCGCTGGAATGGGTCGCCGCCGCCGGCCTGCTCACCCTGTTCATCCTCGCCGTCACCTGGCTCGCCGTCGCCCTCGGCCTACGCTCCCCCACCCCCGAATCCGCCAGCAACGCCCCCATGCCCCTGATCCTGCTGCCCTTTCTGGGCAGCGGCTTCGTCCCCACCGACTCCATGCCCACCGCCATCCGCTGGTTCGCCGACTACCAGCCCTTCACCCCCATCATGGAAACCATCCGCGGCCTCCTCCTCGGCACCCACATCGGCAACAACGCCGCCATCGCCACCGCCTGGTGCACCGCCATCGCCGCCCTGTCCTACCTGTGGGCCAAACACACCTACAACAAAACCTGACCCCACGACCCCCGAACAGGGCCGCCCGACCACCAGGTCCGGCGGCCCTGAACCTTTTCCGCCTGTTTGTTCAGGGGCCGGCGGGCAGTTATCCGCGAATGGGACGGATCGGGAACGGTCGCCGGGTGAGCGCCGGTGACCTCTGAGCGGGTGGCGGCGGCGCGGGGCGAGCGCCGGGCGGGAGGGCATCGCAAGGCGCTGGCGGCGCTCGTGCTGGCGGACGTCGCGTTCGCCTACCAGCAGACCGCCGTCGTGCCGGTGATCCCGGCGATCGAGAAGGACGTCGGCGTCTCGCAGGCGTGGGGCGCCTGGCTGCTCAGCGGGTACCTGCTGGTCGCGACGGTCGCGGCGCCGGTGCTGGGACGGCTCGCCGACCGGCGCGGGCGGCGCGCCATGCTGCTGGTGGGCCTCGGGTTCTTCCTAGCCGGGTCGATCGCGGCGGCCGCCGCGCCGACGCCGGTGGTGCTGATCGCGGCGCGGGCGGTGCAGGGGATCGGCGGCGCGGTGTTCCCCCTGTCGCTGTCGATCGTCCGGGAGGAGTTCCCCGGGGACCGGGTCGGGTCCGCCACCGGCGTGCTGACCGGCGCGTTCGGCACCGGGACGGCGCTGGGCTTCGCGACGGCGGGCGCGCTGACCGAGGCGGTGTCGTGGCATCTGGTGTTCGCGGTCGGTGCGGCCGTCGTGGCGTTGGCAATCCCCCTGGTGGTGCGGTGGGTGCCGTCCAGGCCCGGCCCGTCGCGCGGGGCGCTGGACGTGCCGGGCGCGCTGCTGCTCAGCGCGGTCCTGGCGCTGGTCCTGGTCGGCCTGACGCTGCTGCCGCAGTCGAAGGGGCCGGCGTGGGCGGTGCCGGCCGGGCTGATCGCGGCGGGGCTGGCGGCGGGGGCGTTCTGGGTCCGCCGCGAGGGGCGGGTGGACGAGCCGCTGATCGACCTGCGCACGCTCCGGTCGCCGGCGCAGGTGTGGACGAACGGGGTCACGGTCGCGATCGGCTATGCCCTGTTCGGGACGTTCTACCTGGTGCCGCAGTTCGTCGGGAACGGTACCGAGGGCTTCGGCGCGGGCACCGGCACGGTCGGGCTCTACCTGCTGCCGCTGGCGGTCGGGCAGATCCTCGGCGGGCCGGCGGCGAAGAGGCTGCAGAAGGGCGGGACGCCGCGCCGTCCGCTGGCGGCGGGGATGGCGTTGCTCGCCGCGGGGACGGCGGCGTGCGGCGCCATCGGCGGGTCGTCGCGGCCGGCGTTCCTGGCGGCGGCGTTCGTGATCGGCTGCGGCGCCGGGCTCACGATCAGCGCCAGCGGCACGCTGGTGAACGTCGAGGCGGACCGGGAGCACGCCGGCGTCTCGACGTCGGTGAACAGCACCGTCCGGCGGGTCGGCGGCGGCCTCGGCAGCCAGGCGAGTGCCGCGATCATCCTGCTGGTCGGTGCCGGGCGGTCCGGATGGCTGACGGCGTTCGGTCTGGCCGCACTGTTCGCGCTGGTCAGCGTCCCGTTCGCGGCCCGCGTCCCGCTGGGCGGCGGCCCGGTGACCGATCCGCGCGACGGTCACTTCTGACGGCCCGCGGCGGGAGGATGGCGTCATGAGCTCCCCTCGGTTCGGCACCCACGTCACGATCAGCGGACTCGGCCTGACACTGCGCGAGTGGACCGACGACGACATCCCGGCCATGGCGGAACTGTTCGACGACCCGGACGTCGCGCGGTTCACCCCGCTGCGCTCCCCGTTCGACCTGGAGGCCGCCCGCGCCTACCTCGACGCGGCCCGGCGGGCGCGCGCCGAGGACCGGAAGATCCAGCTGGCGGTCACCAGCGACGGGCGCACGCCCCAGGGCGAGATCCTCCTCTTCCGCTGCGTCGCGGACGATCCCGCCCACCGGTTCGGCGGACCGGCCGCCGAACTCGGCTACGCCATCGGCCTGCGGCACCGCCGCCAGGGCCTGGCCTCCCGGGCCGTCCGGCTCGCCGCCGGATACGCCCGCGAGACGCTCGGCTTCAGCACCCTGGTGCTGCGGATCGATCCCGACAACACCGGAAGCGAACGCGTCGCGACGGCGAGCGGCTTCGAGCTGACGGAGCTGGCTCCGCTGAGCCGGGGGGCCGTCCGGGACAGGCTGCGGACCTGGCGGCACGTCGCCGGAGGCGCCGGGTAAAGCAATCGTGTGGGCGGGGCGGGGCGCGTGGCCGCGCACGTGCCCGGCACTAGGGTGACGGTTCAGCACGATGCGGTCACTGTGAGTGATCGAACGTCCGTCCTTCCGATCCTGCCGAGGCCCCCTTGCTGCTGTTGCTCGCCGCGTACTGCGCGGCCGCGGCGGCGGCGCCGGTGCTTGTGCGGGTCATCGGACGCGACGCGTTCGCGCCGCTGGCGGTGGTACTCGCCGCGGCGGCCGGGTGGGCGGCCTGGCCGTGGCTGGACGGCGGCGCCCCGCGCACCCAGTCGTGGTCGTGGATCCCCGGGCTCGGCCTGCACCTGTACCTGCGCTCCGACCCGCTGACCTGGATGATGATGGTCATCGTCGGCGGCGTCGGCGCGCTGATCGTGCTGTACTGCGGCCGCTACTTCGGCGGGTCGGAGCCGAAGCTGCCCGCGTTCGCCGGCGAGCTGGTCGGGTTCGCCGCCGCGATGCTCGGGCTGGTCCTGTCGGACGACCTCGTCCTGCTCTACGTGTTCTGGGAGCTGACGACGGTCCTGTCGTACCTGCTGATCGGGTACGACGCGGAGCGCGGCATGGCGCGGCGGGCCGCGACGCAGGCGATCGTGATCACCACGTTCGGCGGGCTGGCGATGCTGGTCGGGCTCGTCCTGCTGGGGCGGGCGGCGGGCACCCACCGGCTGTCGGCGATCGTCGCGGCGCCGCCGGGCGGGGGCGCGGTCACGGCGGCGGTGGTGCTGATCCTGGTGGGGGCGCTGTCGAAGTCGGCGGTCGTGCCGTTCGGGGTCTGGCTGCCGGGGGCGATGGCGGCGCCGACGCCGGTCAGCGCGTTCCTGCACGCCGCCGCGATGGTGAAGGCGGGCGTGTTCCTGGTGGCGCGGCTGGCGCCCGCGTTCGCCGGCACGCCGGGCTGGCGGCCGATCGTGCTGGGCTGCGGCGTCGCGACGATGCTGCTGGCCGGATGGCGGGCGCTGCGCGAGCACGACCTGAAGCTGCTGCTCGCCTACGGGACGGTCAGCCAGCTCGGGTTCATGACCGTGCTGCTCGGGGCCGGGAACCGGGTCGCGGCGCTGGCGGGCTTCACGGTGCTGCTGGCGCACGCGCTGTTCAAGTCGGCGCTGTTCCTCGCGGTCGGGGTCGTCGACCATTCCACCGGCACGCGTGACCTGCGGAAACTGTCCGGTCTCGGACGGCGCACGCCGGTGCTGTACGGGGCGGCGATCGCGGCGGCGGCGTCGATGGCGGGCGTTCCCGCGACGCTCGGGTTCGCCGGCAAGGAGGCCGCCTACGAGGCGTTCCTCGGCGGCGATGCCGCGCTCGTCGCGCTGGTCGCGGTGGGGTCGGCGCTGACCGCCGGCTACAGCCTGCGGTTCCTGTGGGGCGCGTTCGCGCGCAAGGAGGGCGTCGAACCGCGCGAGGTGCACCGCCCCGGAGCGCTGCTGCTCGCGCCGGTGGTCGTGCTCGCGGCGGCGGGCGTGGTCGTGGGGCTGCTCGCGGCCAAGCTGGACGCGCCGATCGGGCGGGAGGCCGCGCCCTACCCGACCAGGGGCCACGGCACCTACCACCTGTCGGCATGGCACGGGTTCGGGCTTCCGCTGCTGCTCACCGCGGTGTCGCTCGTCCTGGGCGCGGCACTGTTCGCGGCGGGACGGCTCATCGCGCGCGTCCCGCGGCTGTTCGAGCCCGAGGACGTCTACCTGCGCCTCATGCACGGGCTCAACACGTTCGCGTTGCAGCTCACCGGGACCGTGCAGCGCGGCTCGCTGCCCGACTACCTGCTGATCATCCTGCTGACCGCCGTCGGGCTCTCCATCGGCTCCGTGCTGTGGGGGCTGCCGTGGCCGGACCCGCTCGGCGGCCGCGTCTGGGACGGGCCCGCGCAGGGGCTGGTGGCGCTGCTGACGGTGGCCGCGGCGGCCGCCGCGATCCGGGCCCGCGACCGGGGCAAGACGGTGGTGCTGTCCGGTGCGTCCGGGTTCGGGGTGTCGACGCTGTTCGTCCTGCAGGGCGCTCCCGACCTGGCGCTGACGCAGTTCCTCGTCGAGACCGCGAGCCTGATCGTCTTCGTGCTGGTGCTGCGGCGGCTGCCCACCCGGTTCCCGACCCGGTCCCCGGCGCAGCGCGGCGTCCACCTGGCGGCCGGAGCGCTGGCCGGGCTGACCGCGACCGTCGTCACGCTGCTCGCGGCGCGGTCCCGCGACGCCGCGCCGATCTCCGGCGCCTATCCGGACGCCGCCAAGGAGGCCGGCGGGAGCAACATCGTCGCGACCGTGCTGGTGGACCTGCGCGCCTGGGACACCCTCGGCGAGAGCGTGGTGATCGTGCTCGCCGCCCTCGGCGTGACCAGCATGGTGTTCGCGCGGCGGCCGGTGTCGGCGCCGCCCGCCCCGGACGAGGACTCCGAGGTGTGGGCCGTCCGCGAGATCACCGCGCTGGACGCCGACACCGAACCGGACCGCTGGCTCGCCGCCGGGTCCACGCTCGCCGCCGAGCGGCGCTCCATCGTGTTCGAGGTCATCGCCCGGACGATCTTCCACACCGTCCTGCTGTACTCGCTGTTCCTGCTGTTCACCGCGCACTCCGCGCCGGGCGGCGGGTTCTCGGGCGGCATCGTCGCGGGGCTCGCCCTCGCCGTCCGGTACCTGGCCGGCGGGCCGTTCGAGCTGTGGGAGGCGGCGCCGGTGTCGGCGGGCGCGCTGCTCGGCGCGGGCGTGGTCGTCGAGGCCGGGACGGCGCTCGGCGGGCTCGCGTGGGGCGGCGCGGTGCTGCGGAGCGCGTCGGTGGACGCGCACCTGCCGCTGCTCGGCCACGTCCACTTCGTCACGTCGCTGCTGTTCGAGATCGGCGTCTACCTGATCGTCGTCGGGCTGGTGCTGACCGTGCTGAACGTGCTCGGCGGCGAGATCGACCGGCAGACCGGGGCGGACCTGGCCGGCGGCGGGGTGCCCGGATGAGCCCGTCGCTGGTGCTGGCCGCGACGGGCGGGACGCTCGTCGCCGCCGGGGTCGTGCTGCTGCTGGAGCGCAGCCTGTCCCGGCTGGTCGTCGGCGTGCTGGTGCTGAGCAACGGGGTCAACCTGCTGATCCTGACCGGCGGCGGCCCGGCCGGCCGCGCGCCGATCCTCGCCGCGCACGAGCCCGAGGGGCGGCCCGGCCGGGCGCTCAGCGACCCGCTGCCGCAGGCGATGATCCTCACCGCGATCGTCATCTCGCTCGCGTCGGCGGCGTTCGTGCTGGCCATCGCCTACCGCAGCGGCCGGCTGAGCGGCGACGACGAGGTCCGCGACGACATCGAGGACCTGCGGGTGCGCCGGGAGGGCGAGCACGACGTGCGGCTGCGCACCGAGCGCGAGCGGCGCGCCGTCGCCGACCCGTCCGAGCTGGGCGCCCGCGAGGAGCCCGACAGCGACTTCCCCGGCGGCGTGCCCCGCGACGGGCGGGACGGACGGCCCGGACGGCCCCGGCGGGACGGGCGGGGCCGGTGAACGCGCTGATCCCGCTGCCCGTGCTGCTCCCCGTGCTGGCCGCCGGCATCAAGATCATCATCGGCCCGCGGCACGCGCTGCTGAAGCGCGCGATCAGCGTGGTCGCCCTCGGCGCCGTGCTCGGCGTCGCCGTCGTGCTGCTGGTCCGGGCCGACCGGGACGGCCCGCAGGCCGTCCAGCTCGGCGGCTGGCCCGCCCCGGTCGGCATCACGCTGGTCGCCGACCGGCTGTCGGCGCTGATGCTGGTCGTGTCGTCGGCCGTCATCCTGTGCGTGATGGTCTACGCGTTCGGCCAGGACGGCGCCGACCGCGACCTGGACACGCCGCTGTCGGTGTTCCACCCGACGTACCTGCTGCTCGCCGCCGGCGTCTGCGACGCGTTCCTCGCCGGCGACCTGTTCAACCTGTTCGTCGGCTTCGAGATGATGCTGATGGCCAGCTACGTGCTGGTGACGCTCGCCGGCACCATGGCCCGCGTCCGCGCCGGCACCACCTACATCGTCGTGGCGCTGCTGTCGTCGATGCTGTTCCTCGTCGCGATCGCCGTGCTGTACGCCGCGACGGGCACCGTCAACATGGCGCAGCTGTCCTGGCGGATCGCCGAGCTGCCCGGCCCGGTCTCCCGGATCGGCGAGGCGGCGCTGCTGACGGCGTTCGCGGCGAAGGCGGCGGTGTTCCCGCTGTCGATGTGGCTGCCGGACTCCTACCCGAGCGCGCCGACCCCCGTCACCGCCGTGTTCGCCGGACTGCTCACCAAGATCGGCGTGTACGGGGTCGTCCGCACCGAGACGCTGCTGTTCCCCGGCGGCCACCTGCGCACGGTGCTGCTGGTGACGGCGCTGCTGAGCATGCTCGTCGGGGTGCTGGGCGCGATGGTGCAGATCGACGTCCGGCGGCTGCTGTCGTTCACGCTGGTCAGCCACATCGGCTACATGATCTTCGGGGTGGGGCTGGACTCGGCCGCCGGGCTCGCCGCGACGGTGTTCTACGTCCTGCACCACATCACCATCCAGACCACGCTGTTCCTCGTCGCGGGGCTGATCGACCGGCGCGGCGGCGGGACGTCCCTCGCCCGGCTCGGCGGGCTGGCGCGCACCGCGCCGCTCGTCGGCGCGCTGTTCTTCGTCCCGGCGATGAACCTCGGCGGGATCCCGCCGCTGTCGGGGTTCCTCGGCAAGCTCGGGCTGCTGCGGGCCGGGCTCGCGCAGGGCGGTCCGCTGGTGGACACGCTCGTCGCGGGCGCCGTCGTCACCAGCCTCCTCACCCTGTACGCGCTGGTGAAGGTGTGGAACCAGGCGTTCTGGAGCGCCCCGCCGGACGACCTGCCGGGCGACCCGCCGGCCGCGCGGCTGCCGGTCGCGATGGTCGCCGGGAGCGCCGCGCTCGTCGTGCTCAGCCTCGCCTACACCGCCGCCGGCGGGCCGCTGTACGGGCTCTGCCAGCGGGCCGCCGCCGAACTGCTGGACCCGCAGTCCTACGTGCGGGCCGTGTTCCCTTCCGGAGGCGCCTCATGAGGGACTTCACCATCCGGGTCGGACGCCGCCGCTGGATCCGGCCGACCGGCGTCGTCTGGCTGACCGTGGTGTGGATGCTGCTGTGGGACCGGCCGTCCGTGGCGAACATGCTGTCGGGGCTGGTCCTGTCGGTGGTGCTGCCGCTGGTGTTCCCGCTCCCGCCGGTCGGCCAGCACCTGCGGCTGCGGCCCGCCGGGCTCGCCGTGTTCGTGCTGCGCGCCGCCGTCGACCTGCTGCACAGCGCGGGCCCGCTGGCCTGGCAGGCGGCCGGCGGGCGCGGCCGGGCCCGCCGGAACTCGGTGATCGGGGTGCCGCTGCGGACCCGCTCCGACCTGATCCTCGCCATCATGGCGATCTCGCTTTCGGCGACGCCGGGCACGCTGGTGCTGGACGTCCGCCGCTCCGACGCGACGCTGTTCCTGCACGTCCTCGGCGCCGCGGACGACGCGGCGGTGGACAAGGCCCGGCGGGACGTCCTGGCGCTCGAACGCCGCACCGTCCGGGCCTTCGGCACCCGCGACGACCTGCGCGCCCTCGCGGGGGCCGGGTCATGACGGTCGTCCTGGACGTCGTGACGGCGGTGCTGTTCCTGGCCGCCGTGTGCTCGCTCGTCCGGGTCGTGCGGGGCCCGTCGATGCTCGACCGCGCCATGGCCCTCGACGTCCTGCTCGCCGTGATCATGGCGGGGCTCGGCACGGTCGCGGTCGCGGACGGCGACACCTGGGTGCTGCCGACGCTGCTGGCCCTGTCGCTGGTCGCCTTCGTGGGGTCGGTGGCCGTCGCCCGGTTCCTCACCCAGCACGTCCCCCGGACGGACGAGCCGGACCAGGGGGCGGACGCGTGACCACGGCGTTCACCGCGGCGTTCCTGCTGCTCGGCGCCGGCGCCTCGCTCAGCGCCGGGCTCGGCCTGCTGCGGCTGCCCGACCTGTTCACCCGCATGCACGCGGCGACGAAGTCGCAGGCCGTCGGGCTGCTGCTGGTGCTGGTGGGGGTCGGCATCCGGTTCCCGACGATCGAGGTGCTCACCTCGCTGGTGCTGGTGGCGCTGCTGCAGATCATGACCGTCCCGGTCGCGGCGCACCTGGTCGGGCGCGCCGCCTACCGGACCGGCCGCGTCGACCGCGACCTGCTGCACGTCGACGAGCTGGAGCGCGCCCTCGAATCGTCCGGCGACGACCCGCCGGGAACGGACTGACGGACCCGCCGGGCCTTCTTCGGAGAAACCGGAGCCCTCGGCCGCCACGCCGCCGCCGACCATTCACGAAATGCACGTCCGATTCCGCCGTCGCGTCCACCCGGAGCGAAAGCGAATGCGCACTTCACGGCGGAATGGCGATCATTCTCCGACCTCCCGAAAGAAGACATCCGAATACGGCCGAATTTGGCCCGACCGAAACCGGCCGCACGTTCAGCGGAGCGCGGGAGGCCCGGAGTGTCCGGGCCTCCCGCCATCCGGGAAAAGATCGTTCCAGCCGCCGGACGCGATGTGACACAGAAAATATTTAGCCGGTCAAACTGCTGGTCAGGGGACGCCCGAACCGTTTCGTCGCGCGCCCTTACGGCGGGGCCAGTGTTTGACTCCGGCCGCTCCGGCGAAACACCGCCCTGGATGTCCCACCCCCATTCCCCGACCAGCGAAGGGAGCGTCCAAGGGCATGGGCGAGAACATCGGACGCAGGAGCCGGCACGCCGGCGAGTACGACGACGCGATCTACTGGGAGCGGGTCAAGCGGAACCTCGGCTGGCTCGGCGACACCGACGAGGAGGCGCGCGAGCGGCAGCGCACGCTACGCGACGCGACGGTCGGCGTCGCGGGCGCGGGAGGCATCGGCGGATCGATGGTCGAACGGCTGGCGCGGCTCGGCGTGCTGCACCTCAAGGTCGCCGACCTCGACACCTTCGAGTACTCCAACATCAACCGCCAGCTCGGCGCGGGCGTCCGCACCGTCGGCCGCAACAAGGCCGAGGTGGTCGCGGAGTACGTGCACGACATGGCCCCGGACGTCACGATCGACGTCTTCCCCGAGGGCATCACGCCCGAGTCGGCGCCCGACTTCGTCGAGGGCTGCGACTACGTCCTCGACGAGATCGAGCCCTACGAGTACCCCGCGCGGTACGCGCTGCACCGGGCGTTCCGCGACGCGCCGCAGGTGCGGTTCATGCTGACCGGCTACGTGTTCGGCAACCGGACCTTCCTCTGGAAGTGGACGCACGACTCGATGCCGATCGAGGAGTTCATCGGGCTGCCGGAGGACGCCGGCATGAACCCCGAGATCGCCGAGCGCCTGATGGAGCGCCTCATCCCCGACAAGCCGGGCTACCCGGACGCGGCGATGCAGCGCCGCTGGCTGATCGACGAGCAGACCTGCCCGATCACGCCCGGCGCCCCGCCGATGTCGCAGGGCCTGATCCTGGAGCGGCTCATGCTCGGCATGACCGGGATCGAGGACCAGGCCGACAGCGTGCGGCTGCCCGCCGCGCCCGGCTACGCCATGGTCGACTCGCGCACCTGGACCGCCGTCATCGTCGAGGGGAAGGGATGAGCGGGTTCACCGGCCGGCACGTCCTGTCGCTCGCCCCGTTCGGCCGCGACGACCTGGAGACGCTGTTCGACGCCGCCGACCAGGCGGCCCGCGAGCTCGCCAAGGGCGAGGTGGAGCAGGACCTGCGCGGCAGGATCCTGATGTCGGCGTTCTTCGACAAGAGCACCCGCACCCGGCTCGCGCACGAGACCGCGATGCTGCGGCTCGGCGGGAGCGTCTCCGGGTTCGCCGACGCGGAGGTCACCCGCGCGTCCGGCAGCACGCAGGAGTCGTCCGCGGACGTGTTCCGGATGCTGGCGCTGTACGGCGACGTCATCGTCACGCGGCATCCGGTGACCGGCGAGCCCGCGCGGGCGGCCGGGTCCGTCGACGGCGCGCTGATCGTCAACGCGGGCGACGGCACGGGCGAGCACCCGACGCAGGCGCTCACCGACCTGTACACGATGCGGCAGCGGTTCGGCCGCATCGACGGGCTGCGCGTCGTGCTGGTCAACGACCTGCGGATGCGCTGCGTGAAGTCGCTGCTGCGCGGGCTGGCCAAGTACGACTGCGAGGTCGTCGGCGTGGCCGCGCCCGGCATGGACCTGGACCCGCTCGCCCGCGCGGAGTTCGAGGGCGCCGGCCGGACGATCCGGTTCCACGACGACCTCATCGGCGTGCTGCCGGAGGCGGACGTCGTGTACTCCTCCCCGACCGTCGCGGCCGAGCTGGACGCCGCGGACCGCGCGCGGCCGCCGGCCGGCGAGCTGCCCCTCACCCGCGACCTGCTGGCGGCGGTGGCACCGCCGGAGCTGGCCGTCCTGCATCCCCTGCCCCGCAAGGGGGAACTGGCGACGGACGTGGACGGCACCCGGCACAACGCCTACTTCCAGCAGGCGGCCAACGGCGTCACCCTCCGGATGGCGCTGCTCAGGCTGATGCTCGGCAGGGGCTGAGACGCGGGTAGGCCGATGAGAGACACCCGGGACGACGGGCGGCGGACGACGGAGAGGGAAGGGGTGGCCGGATCGATGACCGGCGGTGACAGGACGAGCGGCGGTGACGGGACGGGCGGAGGGTTCGCGTGGCGGCCGCTGATCGCGGTCTGCTTCGGCTGGTTCATGGTGATCGTGGACGCCACGATCGTCAACGTGGCGCTGCCCCGGCTCGGCAAGGAGTTCGGCGCCTCGGTGTCCGGGCTGCAGTGGGTCGTCGACGGCTACACCGTGGTGTTCGCGGGGCTGCTGCTGTCGGCGGGCTGGCTCGGCGACCGGCTCGGCGGCAAGCGGGTCTTCCAGGCGGGCCTCGCGCTGTTCATCGTGGCGTCCGCGGCCTGCGGGTTCGCGCCGGGCCTGGCGTTCCTCGTCGGCGCGCGGGTGGTGCAGGGCGTGGGCGCGGCGCTGCTGGTGCCCTCGTCGCTGGCGCTGCTGCAGGGCAGCTACGGCGACCGGCGCACCCGCGCCCGCGCCATCGGCATCTGGGCGATGGTCGGCGGGTTCGCGTCCGGCTCGGGGCCGCTGCTCGGCGGGCTGCTCGCCGACGGCCTCGGCTGGCGCTGGATCTTCTTCGTCAACGTCCCCGTCGGCCTGGTGGGAATGCTGCTGACCGCGCGCTGGGTGCACACCGGCCTGCACGGGCGCGAGGGCGGGCGGCTGGACGTGCCGGGCCAGCTGACCAGCGCCGTCGCGCTGCTCGCGATCACCGCGTCGATGGTGCGGGCGGGCCGCTCCGGCTGGCTCGACCCGCTGGTCCTCGGCGGGTTCGCGCTGTTCGCGGTGGCGGCCGCGCTGTTCGTGGCGACCGAGGCGCGGGTGCGGGCGCCGATGCTGCCGCTGTCGCTGTTCCGCAGCCGCGAGCTGTCGGCGGCGACCGCGGTCGGCGGGCTGATGAACCTCGGGTTCTACGGCCAGCTGTTCGTGCTGACGCTGTACTTCCAGCAGATCCGCGACTACTCGCCGCTGATGACGGGGCTGGCGCTGCTGCCGCAGACCGGCGTCATCGCGTTCGGCTCCTGGCTCGGCGGCCGGGTGACCGCGCGCGGCGGCCCGCGGCTGCCGATGATCGTCGGGATGGCGACCGGCGCCGCCGGGTTCCTCGCCCTGACCGTCACCACCCGGACCGTCCCGTACGCCGAGCTGGTGGTGCCGATGATGGCGACCGGGTTCGGGATCTCCTTCACCATGCCCGCGGCGACCGCCGCCGTGGTGGAGGGCGCCCCGCCCGAGCACACCGGCATCGCGTCCGGGACGCTCAACGCCGCCCGGCAGGTCGGCGGCGCCATCGGCATCGCGCTGCTCGGCGCGTTCGTCGCGGGCGGCGCGGCCGATTTCGTCCCGGGCCTGCGCGTCGCGGTGGTCGTCGCCGGCGCCGCGTACGCGCTCGGCGCGCTGCTGGCGCTGTCGGTTCCGCGCCCGCGGCGCGAGGCCGCCGAGGAGACGGAGATGGCCGGGGCGCGCCGCTGACGGCCCGCCCGGCCCCCGATCCACGAGTTCGTTTCCCCAGCCTCACCAGGAAGGAAGGATCCGGTGCGGACGCTGCGCTCTGCCCGCATGTCCGGCGTCACCTACGAGATACGGGGCCCGCTGCTGCGGCTGGCCCAGCAACTGGAAAGCGACGGCGAGAAGGTCGTCAAGTTGAACATCGGGGACCCGGCCGCGTTCGGCGTCCCGGTCCCGCCGGAGGTGGTCGACGCGGCGCGCGCCGGCGTCGCCGACTCGACCGGCTACGGCGACGCGCAGGGCCTGCTCCCGGCGCGGGAGGCGATCGCGGCGGACTACGCGCGCAAGGGCCTGGCCGGCGTCACCCCGGCGGACGTCTTCCTCGGCAACGGCGTGTCCGAGCTGGTGTCGATGGCGTTGCAGGCCCTGCTCGACCCGGGCGACCAGGTGCTCGTCCCGGCCCCCGACTACCCGCTGTGGACGGCCGCGACGACGCTGGCGGGCGGCGAGCCCGTGCACTACCTGTGCGACGAGGGAGCGGACTGGCAGCCCGACCTCGCCGACCTCAGCGCCAAGATCACCGACCGGACCCGGGCCGTGGTGATCATCAATCCGAACAACCCGACCGGCGCGGTGTGGCCGCGCGAGGCGCTGGAGCGGATCACCACCCTCGCGGGCGCGCACGGCCTGGTCGTCATGGCCGACGAGATCTACGACGAGATCCTCTACGACGGCGCCGAGCACGTGCCCGCCGCCACCCTCGCGCCCGACCTGCCCTGCCTCACCTTCGGCGGGCTGTCGAAGCGCTACCGGGTGCCGGGGTTCCGGTGCGGCTGGATGGCGATCTCCGGCCCGCGCGCGCTGACCGCCGACTACGCCGAGGCGCTGGAGACGCTGGCGTGCCTGCGGCTGTGCCCGAACGTCGTGGCGCAGCACGCGGTGCCCGCCGCGCTGCGCGACACCGGGAGCATCCGCGCGCTCACCGCGCCCGGCGGCCGGCTGGCCGAGCAGCGCGACCGCTGCTGGGAGCTGCTGACCGCGATCCCCGGTGTGAGCTGCGTGAAGCCGCGGGGCTCCTTCTACGCCTTCCCCCGGCTGGACCCGCGCGTCCACCCGCTCGCCGACGACGGGCGGTTCGCCCTGGACCTGCTCCGCGAGGAGAAGGTGCTGATCGTCCAGGGCAGCGGACTCGGCTGGCCGCGGCACGACCACTTCCGCATCGTGACGCTGCCGCCCGTCGGCGACCTCGCCGAGGCGGCCGCGCGGATCGCCCGCTTCCTGGAGCGGCGGCCCGCGCTCACCACCTGACCCCGTTCTCATCCCCCGAACCGACCGACCAGAGGAGAACGCCCATGGACGGGCTGCTGGTGCTCGCCGACGGCGAGACGTTCGAGGGCCGCGTGGACTCCCCCGCCACGGCCACCGGCGAGGTGGTCTTCAACACCGTCCACAGCGGCTACCAGGAAGTGATGACCGATCCGTCCTACGCGGGGCAGATCGTCTGCTTCACCTACCCGCACATCGGCAACTACGGCGTGACGCCGGCCGACGACCAGAGCGGCCGGCCGCGCTGCCGCGGCGTGATCGCCCGCGAGGTGACCGGACGGCCGAGCAACCGCCGCGCCGCCGAGGCGGTGCGGCCCTGGCTGGCCCGGCACGGCGTCCCGGTGCTGACCGGCATCGACACGAGGCGCCTCACCCGCCACCTGCGCGAGGCGGGATCGCTCTGCGGGGCGTTCGGGCCCGCCGCCGAGCACGGCGCGCTGCTGGCGGCGGCGCGCGCCGAACCGGGCACCGAGGGCGCCGACCTGGTGTCGGGCGTCACCACCCGCGAGCCCTACCGGGTCGGCGACGGCCCGCTGCGCGTCGTCGCCTACGACCTCGGGATCAAGCAGGACATGCTGCGGCGGCTCGGCCGCATCGCGACCGTGGACGTGGTGCCCGCCGGCACGCCCGCCGCCGACGTCCTCGCCCGGCGCCCCGACGGGGTGTTCCTGTCCAACGGCCCCGGCGACCCGGCCGCCGTGGACGCCGACGTCGCCGGGCTGCTCGGCCGGGTCCCGCTCTTCGGCGTCTGCCTCGGCCACCAGCTGCTCGCCCGCGCGCTCGGCGCGCGGACCTACAAGCTGCCGTTCGGGCACCACGGCGGCAACCATCCCGTCCGCCGCGTCTCGACCGGGCGGGTCGAGGTGACCAGCCAGAACCACAACTACGCCGTCGCCGCGGACGGCCTCTCCGGTGCCACCACCACCCACGTCAACCTCAACGACGGCGTCGTCGAGGGCCTGGAGTGCCGCGACGCGCGCGCCTTCTCCGTCCAGTACCACCCCGAGGCGGCCCCCGGCCCGCACGACGCCGGCTACCTGTTCGAAGAGTTCCGCACGATGATGGAGCACGCCTGATGCCTCTGCGCGACGACCTGAAGAGCGTCCTGGTCATCGGTTCCGGGCCGATCGTGATCGGCCAGGCCTGCGAGTTCGACTACTCCGGCGCGCAGGCGTGCCGGGCCCTGCGCGAGGCGGGCCTGCGCGTCGTCCTCGCCAACTCCAACCCGGCCACGATCATGACGGACCCGGAGATGGCCGACCGCACCTACGTCGAGCCGCTGACCGCCCCGTTCCTGGAGGCGGTCATCGAGCGGGAGCGGCCGGACGCGCTGCTCGCCACCCTCGGCGGGCAGACCGCGCTGAACCTCGCCACCGAGCTGCACGAGTCCGGCGTCCTGGACCGGTACGGCGTCGAGGCGATCGGTGCGGGCGCCGAGGCGATCCGCACCGCCGAGACCCGCGAGCTGTTCAAGGACGCGATGACCGAGATCGGGCTGGAGACCCCGGAGTCGGGCTTCGCGCACGGCGTGGACGAGGCGCTGGAGATCGCCGATCGGATCGGCTACCCCGTGGTGGTCCGGCCGTCGTTCATCCTCGGCGGCGAGGGCACCGGCATCGCCCACGACCGCGACCGGCTCGCGCGGCTCGCCGAGGACGGCATCGCCGCGAGCCCCGCCGGCGAGATCCTCATCGAGGAGTCGATCGCCGGGTGGAAGGAGTACGAGCTGGAGGTGATGCGCGACGCCGCCGACAACTGCGTGGTGGTCTGCTCGATCGAGAACGTCGACCCGGTCGGCGTCCACACCGGCGACTCGATCACGGTCGCGCCCGCGCAGACGCTGTCAGACGTGGAGTACCAGGAGATGCGCGACGCCGCGTTCGCCTGCATCCGCCGCATCGGCGTCGCGACGGGCGGCTCGAACATCCAGTTCGCGATCGACCCGGAGACGGGCCGGATGGTCGTCATCGAGATGAACCCGCGGGTGTCGCGCTCCAGCGCGCTGGCGTCCAAGGCCACCGGGTTCCCCATCGCCAAGATCGCGACGCTGCTGGCGGCCGGGCTGACGCTGGACGAGATCCGCAACGACATCACCCGCGAGACCCCCGCCGGGTTCGAGCCGGCGCTGGACTACGTCGTCACCAAGGTGCCGCGCTGGGACTTCGCGAAGGTCGAGGGCGTCGACGACACGCTCGACACGCGGATGCGCTCGATCGGCGAGGCGATGGCCATCGGCCGCACGTTCCCCGAGTCGCTGCAGAAGTGCCTGCGGTCCCTCGACGACGGCCGGCTCGGCCTCAACGCCGACCCCGGCGAGGCCCGCTACACCGGGCCCGATGCCGCCGCGCTGCTGGAGCGGGCGTCGCGTCCGGCGCCCGACCGGATCTTCTGGGTGGAGGCGGCGATCCGGTCCGGCGCGCCGGTCGAGGACACCGCCCGCGCGACCGGGATCGACCCGTGGTTCCTCGACCGCATCGCGGAGATCACCGCCGAGCGCGGGCGCATCGCGTCCGGCGACCTGGACTGGCGGCGCGCCAAGCGGCTCGGCTTCGCCGACGCGCAGATCGCCCACCTGCTCGGCACCGGCGAGGACCGGGCCCGCGCGATGCGCGCCGGCGCGGGCGTGCACGCCACGTTCAAGGCGGTCGACACCTGCGCGGCCGAGTTCGAGGCCTTCACCCCGTACCACTACTCGACCTGGGAGGACACCGACGAGGTCCGGCGCGGCGACCGCCCCCGGGTCGTGATCCTCGGCTCCGGGCCGAACCGGATCGGGCAGGGCGTGGAGTTCGACTACTGCTGCGTCCAGGCCGCCGGGGCGCTGCGCGACGCCGGGTTCGAGGCGGTGATGGTGAACTGCAACCCCGAGACGGTGTCCACCGACTACGACACCAGCGACCGGCTCTACTTCGAGCCGCTGACCGCCGAGGACGTCCGCAACGTCATCGACGTCGAGGACCCCGCCGGAATCGTCCTCACCTTCGGCGGGCAGACGCCGCTGAAGCTCGCGCACCGGCTGCCGGAGCGCCTCGTCCTCGGCACCCCGCCCGACGCCCTCGACGTCACCGAGGACCGCGAGCGCTGGAACGCGCTCTGCCGCGACCTCGGCATCGCGCAGCCGCCCGGCGGCACCGCGGCGACGGAGGAGGAGGCGGTGCGGATCGCCGACCGGCTCGGATACCCGGTGCTGGTCCGCCCCAGCTACGTGCTCTCGGGACGCGCCATGCGGATCGTCGGCGACGCCGCCGAGTTGCGCGCGGCGCTGGCGGAGGTGCGCACTGAGAGCGGCCTCGCCCAGGAGCGGCCCGTGCTGGTCGACCGCTTCCTCGCCGGCGCGACGGAGGTCGACGTCGACGCGGTGCGCGACGCCACGGGAGAGGTGCTCATCGGCGCGGTGATGGAGCACATCGAACCCGCCGGGGTGCACTCCGGCGACAGCGCCTGCGTGATCCCGCCCATCGGGCTGCCCGCCGGCACCGTCGCCGCGATCGAGGAGCACACCCGGGCCATCGCCGGCGCGCTCGGCGTCGTGGGGCCGCTGAACGTCCAGTTCGCGGTCGCGGACGGCCGCGTCCACGTGATCGAGGCCAACGCCCGCGCCAGCCGCACCGTCCCGTTCGCGTCCAAGGCCACCGGCGTGCCGCTGGCCCGGGCCGCGGCGCGGGTGATGACCGGCGCCACCCTCGCCGAGCTGCGCGAGGAGGGCCTGCCGGAGCCGGCGGTGCGGCGCGTCTGCGTCAAGGAGGCGGTGCTGCCGTTCGACCGGCTGGCCGAGGCGCGCGACGCGCTCGGCCCGGAAATGCGCTCCACCGGCGAGGTGATGGGCATCGCCGGCGACTTCGGCACCGCCTACGCCAAGAGCCAGATCGCCGCGGGCGCGACGATGCCGTCCGGCGGCCGCGCGTTCGTCTGCGTCCCCGAGCAGCTCGCCGGCGAGGCGCGGCCGGTCGCGGAGCGGTTCGCCGAACTCGGGCTGAAGGTCGTGGCACCGCCCGCGACGGCGCGGGCGCTCGGCGGGCCGGTGGGCGAATGCGCGGGTTTCCCGCTGGAGGAGCCGGGGAGTGTCCAGCTCATGCTGGACGTCCCGCCCTCACCGTCCGCGCCGCTCGACGACGAGCGGGTCCGCCGCCGCACCGCGGCGCGCAGGCAGCGGGTCCCCTACCTGACGACCCTCGCCGCGGCCCGCGCCTTCGCCACCGCGATGGCCTCCTGGAACGGCGGCGCGCCCGAGGTCTCCAGCCTCCAGGAGCAGCGGCCGTGAGCGCGCGGCCCCACGCGGCGGAGGCGATGCTCACCGCCCTCCAGGACCTGCCGCCCAACGCGCTGACCTGGTGCGGCGGATGGACCGTCCACCATGTCGGCGCGCACATCGCGGGCAACTACCTCGAGGCGCTGCGCCACATCGAGGCCTACGCCGAAGGCTCCCCGCTGACCTCGACCCGCTCGTTCGAGGAACGCGAGCCGCCGCTGCGGGCACTGCCCGAGAACCGGCTGCTCGCCACCGTCGAGCAGGCCGAGGAACGGATGCGCCGCGCCGCCGAGGCCGTCCTCACCGACGCCCCGGACGCCGAGCTGACCTGGACGGGGCGCCCCTTCCGGGTCGCCGACTTCCCCTCCCACATGCGCAACGAGTGCGCCCTGCACCGCTGGGACCTGGTGGGCGACGACGACACCGGCGTCGCGCTGCTGTCGGACCCGGCCCTGCTGGAGCACTCGGTGACGGCGGTGGGCGCGGGGCCGCTGTGCGCCCGCGGCCTGCGCGCCGTGGACGGGTCCGGCCCGTTCTCGGCCCGGTTGCGCACCGAGGGGCAGCCGGACCTGCTGGTCGAGGTCGCCGACGGCGAGCCCGCCCTGTCGCTGACCGATCCGTCCGGCGAGGCCACCGTCGCCGGCGACCAGGCGGCGCGGCTGCTCATGCTGTGGGGGCGC
This sequence comes from Actinomadura sp. NTSP31, assembly GCF_041951385.1. NCBI lineage: Bacteria > Bacillati > Actinomycetota > Actinomycetes > Streptosporangiales > Thermomonosporaceae > Actinomadura > Actinomadura sp. NTSP31. The sequence continues at coordinate 19,594 of NZ_JBGNUT010000029.1, forward strand.
GTCCCCTCGCCGCCGATGCGGCTGCGCCGCGTCGGGCCGCAGGAGGACAGCGACCGGCTCCAGGCGCTCTTCGCCGGCTACTGACCGGCCGGGCCCGCCGCCGCGGACCGGTTCCCGAAGGCGCCGGCGTCCCACAGGGTGCGGACGTTGCGCACGAGCGGCGGGCCGACGGCGCGCAGCGCGTCCAGGTCGTTCTCCGCGACCGCGTTCGTCACCAGCGTGCTGGTCGCCGCGACGATCATCCGGCAGGTGAAGCGGCCCTCCTCGTCGCGCGCGCCGAGCAGGTCGGAGAGCACATCGATGATCGTGTTCTGCAGCTCCGCGCGCCGCCGGACGGCCTCGGCCCCGGCGGCGTACACCTCGACCAGGAACAGCCGGGTGTAGGGCAGCTCGATGGCGAGGGCCTCCAGGTAGGCCGTGAACGCCTGCTCGAAGCGGTCCATCGGGCCGCCGCCGGAGCCCGGCGCGGGCGCGCCGCCCTCGCCGCCGCCGATCATCTCCAGCAGATGCTGGAACAGCAGGTCCCGCGCCACGTCGAAGGCGGCCATGAAGCAGTCCAGCTTGCCGTCGAACACCTGGTAGAAGCTCTGCCGCGACACCCCGGACCGCTGGAGGACGTCCGCCACCGACGTGGCCACGTACCCCTTCTCGGCCATCACCTCCGCCATCGCGGCGCACAGCCGCGACCGCTGGATGCGTTCCACTTCCTCGGGTGACAGCGCCGAACGCCCCCTGGGCAACCGGCGCGGCGATGAGTCCGACACGCGTTCACCTTACGACCACACCGCCCTGACATGCCCGTACGCACATGTCAGACCCCCGTTCGACCGTGCGGGGGCGGGCGGGTCAGGGCTTGCGCGCCACGCCGGCCGGGATCCAGGTGTGCGACGGGTCGGCCTCGGCCGGGTTCCTGCTGCCCCAGACGTCGACGTAGGACAGGCCGGGCGGGGCGTCCTCGTGCGGCGGGAGGTACTCCCAGCCGTCGAAGAAGCGGTCGATCTCCTCGAACGTCCGGAAGTTCAGCCGCGCGGTGACGTTCCGGTACACCTCGTTGAACCGCTCGATCTTGTCGGGGCGCTGCCCGTCGGCGGTGACGTGCGACAGGGCGAGGTAGCTGCCGGACGGGACCGCGTCGAGGTACTGCCGCAGCAGCTTCCACGGGTCCTGGCCGGGGTCGACGAAGTGCCAGATGGCGACGTGCATGTAGCCGACGGGCCGGTCGAAGTCGATCAGCCGCCGCACCTCCGGGTCGCCGATGACGGACGCGGGGTCGGCGATGTCGGCGTCGACGTAGGCGACGTCGGTCTCGCCGCCGCGGCGCAGCATGTCCCGCGACATGTCGAGGACGACGGGGTCGTTGTCGACGTAGACGACCTTCGCGTGCGGGTGGACGACGTGGACGACCTCGTGGGTGTTCCACGCGGTCGGGATGCCGGAGCCGAGGTCGATGAACTGGTCGACGCCGGCCCGCGCGATGACGGCCGCCGCCCGCTGCAGGAATATGCGGTTGGCCTGCGCCATGTAGTGCAGTTCCGGAACCTTCTCCTGGAGTTTGCGGGCGGCCTCCTCGTCCGCCGGGGTGTGGTGCCGGCCGTTGAGGAAGTAATCGTAGATCCGTCCCGCGGAGGCGACGCCGGGGCCGCTTCTCAGTGCGCCCTTGGGATGGGGATGGGTGTCCATTGCGTTCCTTGGGCCGAGGTCGGGGATGAAAGGGGGGAGGCACCCGGCGACCGGGTCGCCGGGTGCCCTTCGTCCCTCTTCAGGCGCTCACAGGTCGAAACGGCCGGCCTTCACCTGGGCGGCGAATTCGCGCCAGTTCGCGCGGTCGAACACCAGGGTGCCGCCGTCGCGGTCCGTGGTGTCGCGGACCCCGACGACCCGGTCGCCGCCGCCGACCTCCACGCAGGCGTCCTGCGCGGCATTCGACCGCGACGACTTCCGCCAGGTCCGGGGGTTTATCAGATCATGATTCCTCATTGCGGGGCTATCCTTTCCATCTCTTTCTCGAGGAACTCCGTCGTCTGTTTCGCGGTGAGCGCCTTCGCCTGGAGCCAGGCCCAGACCTGCTCGTAGCGGGCGACGGCGGTGCCGGTCTCGACCCGGCTGCGGCCGGTCACCGAGCCCTCGACGAACACCCCGGCGCTGATCACGGGCGAGTCGAAGTCGAAGGCCATGAAGGAGCCGAGCGCCGGGTGCGGGCCGGCGCTGAACGGCATCACCTGGATGGTGGCGGCGGGCGGCGGCACCAGCAGCCGGGCGATCTGGGCGCGGCGCAGCGCGGGCCCGCCGGGCATCCGCGCGAGCGCGCTCTCGTCGATCATGAAGACGGCCTCGCGGACCGCGCCGCCGAACACCTCGGCCTGCCGTCCCATCCGCAGCTCGACGCCGGAGTCGACCCGGGGCGGGGAGACGTTCGGGTCGACGGCCTGGATGACCTGCCGGGCGTACTCCGGGGTCTGTAAGAGGCCGGGAATTGCGGTCAGGTCCCAGGCGCGAATCCGGACGGCCGCCATCTCCATGCCGAGCAGTTCGGCGGTGGCGTCGGGCCAGTCCCCGCTGCCGTTCCACCAGCCCGGCCGGCTGGCCCGGTCGCGCAATTCTTCCAGTTCGTCCCGTTTGTCGGGCGGAACTCCGTAATGCGTGCAGAGCCCGCGCAGAACGATGACACTGGGGGTGACCTCGGCGTTCTCCCACCGTCTGACGGTCTGCGGATGGACGCCGAGATCTTTCGCGATGCTCGCCACCGACTCCCCGGACGCCTTGCGGGCATTCGCGAGCGCATTGCCGAGCAGCCAGCCCGACAGCACCGGCCCGTCGTCACCCGGAGTCATGCTCCGTGTCTACACCGCCGTCATCACACCATGCAACCCGCATAATGCAGCTTTTCCCCGGCGATCTTCACCTCGCGCAAATGATCATTCTGTGCCGGACGTGATGTCAATTGACATGAAGCGCTTGACACACCGCGAGGCGCGTAGGACCTTTTTCGCAGGGAGTCAGTGTCGCGCGACCTGGCTGTCAGACACCGCCATCGGTCACGGGAGCCCGCATGACGATCACCGCCCTCGCCGAGCCCCCGCGTCCGGACCCGGCCGGTCGCGCGGCGGGCACCGGCGACGCCGCGGACGGCGATCCCGGCGCCGACGAGGCGGAGGAGTACGCGCGCCGGCTCATGACCCGGCTCGGCGCCCTCGGCCTGCACACCTCGGGCCCGTGGGAGAGCGGCTCCTGGGAGATCGGCGCGGGCGAGGACGCCGCGCCGCAGGGCCCGCCGTCGCTCATGGCGGTCTCGGCGCAGTGCGTGCAGGTCGAGCCCTACGTCGGGCGCACCGTGTGGCTGCTGCCGCCGCCCGGCGAGCGGGCCGGCCGCCGCGGCGCCGGCCTGTACTGGCACTGGCAGCGGCCCCGCCGCAACCGCCGGGGCCATCCGATCGCCCGCTGGTTCCAGCCGTTCTGCCCGGCGGCCGACCCGGAGCAGGCCGCCACCGCGATCTCCGAGGCGATCTTCGCCGACGTCCGCAGGCGGCGCCGCCGCTAGCGCGGCGGGCCGCCCGCCTCCGGGCTACCGGCGGATCACCACTCGTCCACGTGGAGGATCTCCTCCAGGGGGACGCGCGGGGCCGGACGGAACGTCTCGCCGGTGAAGTACGCGGTCGGGACGAGCGCGCCCTGCCGCACGTCGGCCGGCAGGCCGAGAACGTCCGCGACCTCCTGCTCGTAGGCCAGGTGCAGCGTCGTCCACGCGGTGCCGAGGCCGCGCGCCCGCGCCGCGAGCGCGTAGTTCCACACGGCCGGGAGCAGCGACCCCCACAGCCCGGCCTGGTTGCCCTCCGGCAGCTTCCCGCCCTGCACCCGCAGGCACGGGATCACCAGGACCGGCACGTCGCCCATGCGTTCGGCCAGGTAGGCGGCGCTGTCGCCGACGCGTCGCTGCACGTCCGCGCGGTCGGGGTCGTCGGCGTAGAGGCCGGCGGACGTGCCCCCGGACGCGGCGTACGTCGCGAACGCGCGCCGGTAGTACTCGCCGATCGCCTTCCGCTTCTCGGTGTCGGTGACGACGATCCAGTGCCAGCCCTGCCGGTTGCTCCCGCTCGGCGCCTGGACGGCGATCTCCAGGCACTCGCGCACGAGGTCCATCGGCACGGGGCGGGCCAGGTCGAGGCGCTTGCGCACCGTACGGGTGGTGGTCAGCAGTTCGTCCGGGCTCAGCGGAAGAGTCATGATCCCATTATCGGCGGCGGCGCCCCGGCAGGGCGCGACCGCCCCACCGGGCAGGGGGACCGGCCGGCGGTCAGGTGGAGGGGTCGAGCATGGCGTGGGTGGCCTCGTCCACGATGTCGCGCATGGCGCGCTCGGCGGCCCCGGCGTCGCCCGCCTGGACCGATTGGGCGACCTCGGCGTGCCAGCGGATCGCGGCCGGTTCCGGGTGCGCCGGCATGAGGTGGTGGTGGGTGCGGCCCGCGAGCACGGCGGCGACCACCCCGCTGAGCGCGCCCATCATCTCGTTGCCGGACGCCGCCAGCAGCGTCCGGTGGAACAGGACGTCCGCGTCGAGGTAGGCCTCGAGGTCGCCGGACCTGCCGTGCACCGACATCTGCATGACGGCGCCGGTCAGCGTGCCGCACTGCGCCGGGGTCGCGCGGAGCGCCGCGAGGTGGGCCGCCACCGGCTCCAGGCCGCGCCGCAGCTCGCCGAGCTCGCGGAGCTGCTCGTCGCGGCCCGGGCCGTCGAGCCGCCAGCCGACGATCTGCGGGTCGAACAGGTTCCAGCAGCTGCGCGGCGCCACCGTGATGCCGACGCGGCGGCGGCTGGTGACCATGCCCATCGACTCCAGCACCCGGATCGCCTCGCGGACCACGGAGCGGGAGACCCCGAACCGGGCCTCCAGCTGCTCGATCCGCAGCACCTCGCCCGCCGGGCACTCCCCCGAGGTGATCTGCACGCCGAGCCGGTCGACGACGCTGCCGTGCAGCCCGGCCCGGTTGTCTCGCACCATGGCGCCAATCATCACACGATTGCCTCGATGCAGGCACACCGAGATGTCAAAGGTATGTTTTTTCAGCTCGACCTCTTGATTACGGCTGGTCAATAAGGTGCACTCGGCGGGTGGCGACGTTCCCCTGACCCCCGGGGTCCCCCCAGCCCGCCACCGAGGAGGATGACCGCACATGCACTCGATCGTGCTGGCCGCGGCGCCGCACGCGTCCAGCGGGCGGCTGGTGCCCGCCGCGCTGGCCGGCATCGCGCTGATCGTCGTACTGATCACCTGGCTGAAGGTGCACCCCTTCCTGAGCCTCACCCTCGGCTCGCTGCTGGTCGGCGCCATCGCCGGGCTCCCGATGGCCGACACCGTGAAGAGCTTCGGCAAGGGCTTCGGCGACACCGCGTCCGGCGTGGGCGCGCTGATCGCGCTCGGCGCGATGTTCGGCAAGCTGCTGGCCGACTCCGGCGGCGCCGACCAGATCGTCGACACCATCGTCGGACGGTCCGGCCGGCGCACGCTGCCCTGGGCGATGGCGCTGGTCGGCGCGCTGATCGGGCTGCCGATGTTCTTCGAGATCGGGCTCGTGCTGCTGATGCCGGTGATCTACCTGGTGGCGCGCCGCTCCGGGCAGTCGATCATCGCGGTCGGCATCCCGGCGCTGGCCGGGCTGTCGGCGATGCACGGGCTCGTCCCGCCGCACCCCGGGCCGCTCGTCGCGATCGACGCGCTGCACGCCGACCTCGGCGTCACCCTTGGCCTCGGCGTGCTCGTCGCCGTCCCGACCGTCGCGATCGCCGGCCCGCTGCTGGCCCGGTTCACCGCGCGCTGGGTGGACGTCCAACCGCCCGAACTGTTCGCCACCGCCGGGGACGCGGAGGGCGAACAGGACGGAGAGGGCAAGGACGGCAGGCGCCGGCCGTCGTTCGCGCTCACGCTGGCGACCGTGCTGCTGCCGGTCGTGCTGATGCTGCTCAAGGCGTTCGCCGACATCGTGCTGGACGAGGGCACCGAGGCCTACACCGTCCTGGACAACCTCGGAACGCCGCTGATCGCGCTGCTCATCGCGGTGGTCGTCGCGATGTTCACGCTCGGCGGCGCCGCCGGCATGGACCGCTCGACGATCACCGCGACGCTGGAGCGGTCGCTGCCGCCCATCGCGGGCGTGCTGCTGATCGTCGCGGCCGGCGGCGGTTTCAAGCAGACGCTCGTCGACACCGGCATCGGCAAGACCATCGCGGACTGGGTGGACGGCAGCGGAGTGTCGGTGCTGCTCCTCGGCTGGCTGGTCGCGGTGCTGATCCGGCTCGCGACCGGGTCGGCGACCGTCGCGACCGTCACCGCGTCCGGCATCCTCGCCCCGCTCGTCACCGGGCTCGGCACCGGCGACACCTCGCTGCTGGTGCTCGCGGTCGGCAGCGGCTCGCTGTTCTTCTCGCACGTCAACGACGCCGGGTTCTGGCTGGTCAAGGAGTACTTCGGGCTGAGCGTCGGACAGACGATCAAGTCGTGGTCGGCGATGGAGACGGTGATCTCGGTCTGCGGGCTGCTGTTCGTCCTCGCGCTGAACATCGTCATCTAGGCGGCGGGGGGGGGGGCCCCGGGCGCCGCGTCCCGCACGGCGCCCTCGCCCGGCGCGCGTTTCACAGCATGACCTTGCCGCCGGCGATGTCGACCGTCAGGCCGGTGAGCCAGGACGACTGCCCGGACGCGAGGAACAGCGCGGCGCCCGCGACGTCGCGCGTCTCGCCGATGCGGCCGAGCGGGTGGGCGGCGGCGACGCGGTCCTGCACGTCCTGCGGCATGTACCGGCCGGTCCGCTCGGTGCGGATCGTGGCGGGCGCGACGCAGTTCACCCGCACCCCGTGCTCGCCGACCTCGGCGGCGACGTGCCTGGTCAACGCCTGGATCCCCGCCTTCGCCGCCGCGTAGGCGACCGGCGCGCCCCACGGATTGCCCATGTCCCGCCCGCCGCCGCCCGGCAGGTTGGACGGCAGCCGCCCGGCCGAGGACGACATCGTGACGATCGAGCCGGCCCCCCGCTCCTGCATCCCCGGCAGGAAGCTCTTCAGCGTCAGGAACGTCGCGGTCAGGTTCCCGTCCACGACCGAGTGCCACTCCTCCTCCGTCATCGCGGCCGTCGGCCCGGGGCGGGCGATGCCGCCGCCGGCGAAGGCGCAGAGCACGGCCGCGGGCCCGAGTTCGGCCTCGACGCGGCGGCGCGCCTCCTCGATCGCGGCGAAGTCCGTCACGTCGGCGACCACGCCGATGCCGCCGGTCTCCTTGGCGACCCGGTCGAGGGCGTCCCGGTCGCGTCCGAGCACCGCGACCCTGGCGCCCTCGGCGGCGAACGCGCGGGCGGTGTCCGCGCCGATGCCGCGCGATCCGCCGGTGATGACGACGACCTTGCCGTTGAGCTCGGGATACATCGGTGCCTCCATGACTGAGTGAGTGCTCAGTCCCAGCTTGAGTGAGCGCTCACTCATTGTCAAGCCGGTGCGTGCGCCGATGGCGTCGTCCTCGATCCGCAGAAACCTGGTCACCCCTTCATTGGACGCCCGGACCTCCCGCGCCGCAACCGGATGCGTACGCGCTGGTCGCCATGTGGACACTATGTCGCTCTAATGACAGTATGTCTCGCAAAACTGCTTCGAAGGAGACGCGCCATGCCCGATCTGCCCTCGCATCCCGACACCGAGCACGGCGGCGGCCCCGCGATCGCCGGCCGGCCCCGCCGCCGCAGGCTGCTCGCCATCGCCGCCGCCGCGGCCGTGGTAACCCTGGTCGTCGTGCTGCACCTGACCGGCGTCATCGAGATGGGCGGGCACGGATGATCGAGGCCGACGGGCTCGTCAAGCGCTACGGGGCCGTCACGGCGGTGGACGGCCTGTCGTTCACCGCCCCGCCCGGCTCCGTCACCGGCTTCCTCGGCCCGAACGGCGCCGGCAAGTCCACGACCATGCGGATGATCCTCGGGCTGGACGCGCCCACCGCGGGCACCGTCACCGTCAACGGCCGCCCGTACGCCGGCCACCGCCGTCCGCTGCTGGAGGTCGGGGCGCTGCTGGACGCCAGAGCCGTCGCGGGCGGACGGTCCGCGCGCGACCACCTGCGGTGGCTCGCGCTGAGCAACGGCATCCCGCGCTCCCGGGTGGACGAGGTGCTCCGGCGGGTCGGCCTCGCCTCGGCGGCCCGGCAGCACGTCGGCGGGTTTTCGCTCGGCATGGCGCAGCGGCTCGGCATCGCCGCCGCGCTGCTGGGCGACCCGCCGGTGCTCATGTTCGACGAGCCCGTCAACGGCCTCGACCCCGACGGCGTCGCCTGGATCCGGACGCTGCTGCGGTCGCTGGCCGGGCAGGGCCGCACCGTGTTCCTGTCCAGCCACCTGATGAGCGAGATGGCGCTGACCGCCGACCGGCTCGTCATCATCGGCCGCGGCCGGCTGATCGCCGAGACCGGCATCGGCGACCTGCTCGCCGAGGACCACGTCCGGGTCCGCTGCGCCGAGCCCGACGAGCTGTCCGGGCTGCTCGCCGCGCGCGGCGCGGCCGTGGCCCGCGGCACCGACGGCGCGCTCCGCGTCACCGGCGCCACCGCCGGCGAGATCGGCGACCTCGCCCGCAGCCGCGGCCTCGGCCTACTGGAACTGTCGCCGCAGCGGACGTCGCTGGAGGAGCGCTATATGGAACTGACCCGCGACGCCGCCGAGTACCGGTCGGAGGCGGCCGCGTCATGACCGCCCTCTCGGGTTCCACCGGCAGCGCGGGCTTCTCGAACGCCGTGCGCGCCGAGTGGTGCAAGCTGCGCACCGTCCGCTCCACCCTCTGGGTGCTGCTGGCCGCGTTCGCCTCCAACATCGGCTTCGCCGTCCTGACCGCGACCGTGCTGGCGCCCCGGCTGGGCTCCGGCGAGCGGGCGCGCGTCGACACCGTCCAGGTCGCGCTGGCGGGGCTGCACCTGTCGCAGATCGCGTTCGGCGTGCTCGGCGCCCTCGTGATCACCGGCGAGTACGGCAGCGGCATGATCCGCACGACGCTCGCCGCCGTCCCGCGCCGCCGCGCCGTCCTCGCCGCGAAGGCGCTGGTGCTCGCCGGGTTCACGCTGGTCACCTCCACCGCGTCGACGTTCGCCGCCTACCTGGCCTTCCAGGCGGCGCTGCCCGCGCACACACTGGCCGGGACGTCGCTGGCGGACCCGGGCGTCGCGCGCGCCGTGGCGGGCGGCGGCCTCTACCTGACGGCGCTCGGCCTGCTCGGCTTCGGCCTCGGCGCCGTCCTGCGCACCTCGGCGGGCGCGATCGCCGCGCTGTTCGGCCTGCTGTTCGTCCCTCCCCTGCTCCTGGACCTGCTGCCGCGGACCTGGAAGGACACCGCCGGCCCCTACATCCCGATGCAGTCGGGCGACCAGATCTACATCGCCGCGCACCGCGACGCCGTCGCCCTCGGCCCCTGGACGGGATTCGGCGTGTTCTGCCTCTACGCCGCCGCCGCGATCGCCGCAGGATTCGTCCTCACCGCCCGCCGGGACGCCTGACCACGAACACCGGAGAGGTCTCATGCCGACATCACGAGCCAGCGTCCGCACCGCCCGCGCCACCCGCTACCTCACCCAGTTGCGCAAGCACACCGACCGCATCCGGCACCACAACGGCGCTCTCACCGAATGGTCGGACACGGAAGGCACCATCGAATTGCCCTGGGGGCGCTGCACCCTGCGCACGAGCCGCGACGAACTGACGCTGCACGCCGAAGCCGACGACGAAGACCGCCTCCGGCGAGTCCAGGGCGCCATCACCACCCGCCTGCAGACGATCGGCCGCCGCGACGCACTCACCATCACCTGGACGAGAAGCGCCGTGTCCCTCGTCGAGGCCCTCACCTCCCCCGCCGGACGCGCCGACCCGTTCCCCCTCTACGCCGAAGCCCACGAACTCGGACCGGTCTCCGCCATGGACGACGGCTGGTTCCTCGTTCCCGGCTACACCGCCGTCGACCAGGTGCTCCGCCATCCCGGTTTCGGCCCGGCAGCCCGCTCACCGGAACCCCGGAACCCGGACCTCCCCTCAATGAGCAGGTCGATCCTCTGGGCCAATCCACCGGACCACGGACGCATGCGCTCGCTGATGTCCCAGGTCTTCACGCCCCGCCGCGTCGCCGCCCTCAGGCCCGCGATCGAGACCGCGGTGGAATCGCTGCTCGACGGTCTCGAAGGCGATCCGGTCGACTTCATGGACCGGTTCGCCTTCCCGCTCCCCATCACCGTCATCGGCGAAATGCTCGGCGTCCCCCCGTCCGACCGCCACCGTTTCCGCCCGCTCGCCACCGACCTCACCGAAGCGCTGGAACTGCCCGCCCTCACGTCCCGTTCCGCCGCCGCCGAATCGGCCGCCCGCGAACTCGGCGCGTACTTCACCGCGCTCATCCGCGACCGCCGCGCGCACCCTCGCGACGACCTCGTCAGCGCCCTGGTCACCACCGGCGGCCGGCTCACCGACGACGAACTGCTCGCCAACCTCGTCCTGCTGCTCGTCGCCGGCTTCGAGACCACCACGAACCTCCTCGGCAACGGCCTCGCCGTCCTCTTCGACCACCCCGAGGTCGCGTCCGCCCTGCGCTCCGGCGAACTCCCGGCCGAGCAATTCGTCGAAGAGGTGCTCCGCTACGACTCCCCCGTCCAAATGACCACCCGGACGGCCCGCACCGGAGACCTCACCATCGCCGGGACCCCGATTCCGGAAGGCGGCCAGGTCGTCCTCCTCATAGGCGCCGCCAACCGCGACCCGTCCCGCTATCCCGACCCGGACCGCTTCGACCCGTCCCGCCGCGACATCAAGCCGCTGAGCTTCGGCGCCGGCCCGCACATCTGCCTCGGCAACGCCCTGGCCCGCCTGGAGGCCGCCATCGCCGTCCCCCGCCTCCTGACCCGCTACCCCGCCCTTTCCCCGGCGGCCCCGCCGACCCGCCGCGATCGCCTGACCCTGAGAGGACACACCACCCTCCCCGTCCACCTGTGAGCGATCGTGGGCGGATCACGATGCCCGGGGCAGCGCAACCCCTGGCGGGTTCCGGAAGCGGTCAGGCGCGGCCGAATTCGGCCACTTCCGCCGTGTGTGTCGGGAGACTCACAAGGTTCGTGAGTTAACTGCCAGTATTTAACGAACCCTCTCGGTAAGGGATGCGTCACAACTGAAAGCCGGTGGCAGCGCGGGCCCGCGCTGCCGTCCGGTCGATGTCCGGCGGACCGGTGGCCGAACGCCACGGCGGAGGTGCTAATGGCGTTGGAGGACGAGCCGGGCGGGCACCCGCGCCCCCCGTCCTGGGGCATGCGCGATCCCGGCGCACCGGACGGAGGCGGCCCGCCGGGAGGGGTCCCGCTGCCGGGGGTGCCCAATGGAGGCGTGCCGATACCGGAACAAGCGGGCGCGAGGGTGCTGCCACCGCGCGTCCGCGCGGACGCGCGGGCGCCGGACGGTCCCGTAGAGAACGCCGACGAGCGCGCCGAGCCGTTGCGCGCGGGCGTCCTGCGCCGCCGCGCGCCCGGACGGCTGCGCGCCGCGCTCCGGCGCCCCTCCCCTCCCACCGCCGACCGGCTCCCCCCTGTCCCCCCGACCGAGCGTCCAGTGAGGGCCGAGCACATGACCGAAGCGAGCGCACCGACCCCCGAGCCCGGCCGGCGGCGCGGCGGGGAACGGTTCTCCCCGCTGCTGTGGGCGTCCGGCGCCAACCGGGACATCCTGCGGCAGACCCCGACCGACAAGGCGCGCTTCCAGGGGCTCGGCAGCGTGGTGATCTTCACCGCGGCGCTGGCCGGCGTGTCGATGGCGGCGGCGCTGCACATCGCGCTGAAGGCGCCGTGGCCGGTGATCGTGCTGCTGACGGCGGGCTGGTTCCTCGGCATCCTGTCGCTGGACCGCTGGCTGGTCGCCTCGATGACGCGGACGGCCAGCAAGATGGGCGTGATCTTCCTGGCGCTGCCCCGGCTGCTGCTCGCGCTGCTGTTCGGGTTCGTGCTGTCGATGCCGATCGTGCTGCAGATCTTCGCGCCGGAGATCTCGCAGGAGGTCAACGTCCTGCACGCCGAGGCCGAGTCGAGGTACCAGGCGCAGACCGCGGGCGACCAGGTCGGCAAGCGCATCGACTGGCTGGAGAAGCGCAAGCGGCAGCTGGAGGCGCAGGTCACCGCGGGCGGCCTGCCCGCGACGCCGGACGCCGACCCCACCCTCAAGCAGCTCCAGGACAAGCGCGACGAGCTGCAGAAGCAGCTGGAGCAGCGGCGCGAGAAGCTGACCTGCGAGCAGCTCGGCCAGTGCGGGACGGGCCGCGCCGGCCTCGGCCCGGAGGCCCGCAAGCGCATCCAGGACTACAACGACACCAAGCGCGACTTCGACACCGCCGACACCCAGCTGAAGAACTACATGACGCAGCTGAAGACCAAGGGCGTCCAGGACGCGCGGAACGAGCTGAACGGGCAGGGCGGCGCCGAGGGCGTGACCGCGGAGCTGAGCCGGCTGAAGAAGCAGCAGTCCGCGCTCCAGGCGCAGCACGCGGCCGACACCCGCGCCTCCGACGGGATGGCGCTGCGGCTGGAGGCCCTCAACCGGCTCTCGCAGAAGAACGGGACGATCGGCTCCGCGCACCTGTTCGTCACGCTGATGTTCATCGCGATCGAGCTGCTTCCGGTGCTGGTGAAGACGATGCAGATCCTCGGCCCGCCGACCGTGTACGACGATCTCGTCGCGGCGCACGAGCGGGAGAACCGGGAGACCGGCGCGCATCTCGCCCGGCGCGACGCGGACGTGGCGCGGGTCCGCGCGGCCGACGACGTCAAATACGCCGGCCTGGTCTACGACGCGCGCCGCGCGGTGCTGGAGAGCCTCGCGCAACGGACGGCGATGGCCGAAGGCGAGGTCGGCGAGGCGGCGCTGGAGGAGTGGAAGCGGCGGGAGATGGCGCGGATCCCCGCGGACCTCGACCGGTACGTCCGGACGGAGCCGGGCTACGACCGCCGCATGCCGTCCGCGAACCCCGGCGGCCTCGCGTTCGATCCGCCGGTGCCGTCCGGCGGAAACGGCGGCTTCCCGGGCAGCGGCTCGAACCCTGCCGGCTCGTATCCTGCTGGCTCGTATCCTGCTGGCTCAAACCCTGCGGGCTCGAACGTGCGCGTGGTGAACGGCATGCCGGGCCGCACCCCCGGCACCCAGTACGGCGGCGACCCGGCGCCGTTCAACGCCGCCCCGAACGCCGGTTCGTACGGCTCCGGCGCAAGCGGCGGCGCGGCGCCCTTCGGCAGCGCGGCAACGTTCGGCAGCGGCGGGTCGTACGGTTCCGGGGCAGGCGGCGCGGCGCCGTACGGCGGCAATGTGGACGGTGGCGCGGCACCGTACGGCGGCACCCCCAACGGAGGCGGTGCTTTCGGTGGCGCCGCTCCCTACGGTGCCGGGCCGAATGCGGGCGGACGGCCGGGGAACACGCCGCCGGAGGCGCCGCGGTTCGAGCCGTCCGGCTACGAGGGGCATCTGCGCGGCACCACGCGCCGGTCGCGGCGCGACCAGCTCTTCGGGCCGCTGACCAACTGGTGGCAGGACCGGCGCCGGTGATCAACGTCGCGGAGACGTGCGTGGGCACGCGGGCGCTCGGGCCGGGGCTGCGTTCGGTGGTGTGGGTGCAGGGCTGCCCGTTCCGCTGCCGGGGCTGCATCGCGCCGGACTGGATCCCGTTCCGGCAGGCCCGCGCGGTGGCGCCGGACGAGCTGGCCGGCGAGCTGCTCGCCGATCCGGACGTCACCGGCCTCACGCTGTCCGGCGGGGAGCCGATGACGCAGGCGGACGGGCTCGCGGCGATGGTGCGGGCGGCGCGGGCCGCGCGCGAGCTGTCGGTCATCTGCTTCACCGGGTTCCGCCGCGAGGAGCTGGCGGGACGGCCGGACGCGGCGGCGCTGCTCGCCGAGCTGGACGTGCTGATCGACGGCCGGTACGTGCGGTCCCGCAACGACGGCCGGGGGCTGCGCGGCAGCGCCAACCAGCGCGTGCACCACCTGACCGGCCGGCTGGCGGGGGCGGCCGGCGAGCTGGCGGACGGCCCGCGCCGCGCGGAGGTGCGGGTCCGCGGCGGGGAGGCGCTGCTGGTCGGCGTGCCGCCCCGTGCCCTGGCCGACGCCTTCACCACGAGCGAGGAGGAGCCCCGATGAGCGGCGCGAAGGTGATCTCCGTGGACGCGGCGGCGTGGCGGGACGCGCAGGCGTCCGCCCGCGACCTGGCGAAGGTGCGGCGGGACATGCCGCGCCTGCTGCGGCAGGTGGAGCGGGCCGCGCGCGAGGACGTGGAGCGGGTGCGGCGCGAGACGGCGGCCCGGCAGGACGGCACGGACCGCGCGCTCGCCGGGCTGAGCGAGCAGGCCAGGAAGCTGGAGGACGAGACCGGCCGGCGGCTGCGCGAGCACGGCAGGCAGCTGGCCGAAGGCCGCGAGCGGCTGGCGGAGCAGGGCGAGCGGTTCGCCGCGGAGATCGCCCGGGAGCGGGCGGAGCGGCGCGCCGGGCTGGCGGCGGTGGACGCGCGGGTCGGCGAGCTGCGCGGGGAGAGCGACGCGGCGGCGGCCACGGCGCGGCGGCTGTTCGAGGACGCGCGGACGATGCACGACGCGATCCGCGACACGCTGCCGCACGACCGGTTCGCCCCCGGCCGGCTCGACCGGCTGGCGTCCCGGCTGACCGTCGCGCGGGGCAACCTGGAGGCGCACGCGGCCGGGTACTCGCTGAGCCAGGTCCAGGACCTCTACCTCGATCTGAGTGAGCTGCGCGCGGACGTGGAGCGGCTCGCGCTGGAGTGGGAGGCGGTCCGGGCGGAGGCGCTCGCGGCGCTGCGGACGGTCGCGGCGACCATCGAGGACAACGCCGAGCGTCCCGTCGCGGAGGCGGACCCGGGCACCGTCCTGGACGTCGACCACTGGACGGACGGCGGGCTGGCCGCGCTGCGCCGCGAGGTGGCGCGGCGGGTCGAGCTGGTCGCCGATCCCGGCTGCCCGCTGGACGCCGCCGAGCTGCGCGCGCTGATCACCGAGTCGGCGCCGGAGTACGAGGGACGGCTGGACGCGCTGGTCGAGCGGGCCGCGGAGCGGATCGTCGCGTCGCAGCTGCGGGTGAACGTCGCCGAGCAGGTGGTGGCGGTGCTGGAGGGGCAGGGGTTCGCCTGGTCGGACAACACCTACGCGGCCGGGGACGAGCGGCGCGCGTTCTTCAGCCGGCTGCGGCACCGCGCGGACGGCGGCGAGGTCGTGGTGGAGGTGGCGCCCGACGGCGACACGTCCGGCTTCACCCTGCGGATCCTGTCGTACGAGGACGACCCGGACGATGCGGCGCGGCGGGAGCGGTCGATGGCGGTGAGCCGGGCGCTGCGCGCGGAGGGCCTGCACGCGGGCGACCCGGCGGAGGACACCGCCGAGCCCGATCCGGCGCTGCGCGACTTCGCCGCGCTGTCGCGCCCGCATCCCGGGCACGAGCGTCCAGCCGCCGAACGCGCGGCATCCGAGCGTCCGGTGGTGAAGCAGGCCGAGGTGCGCGCCCGAGGGGCCGATGAGCGCTGACCCCTTCGACGCGGTGCCCGAGCGGCTGCGGGCGCTGCGCGACGCGGCGCGCGAGGGCGAGTCGGTGCTGCCGCTGTACGGGCCGGGCGTCAAGGACGCGTTCGTGGACGGCCTCTACCGGCAGCACGATCTCGGCAGCGCGGTGTGGGAGGCGCTGCACGCCGCCGGTTACGAGCGCATCGTGTTCTTCTCACTGGACGCGACGCTGACCGTCCGGGACGCGGCGTCGCGGCGCCTGCCCGCCGACCCGGGTGCGGAGGACGGGCCGGAGGGCCGGCCCGGAGGAACCGCGCCGGTGATGCGCCCCGGGTTCAGCGGCCCGCTCGGCCGCCGCCGCCTGCGCCGCCCGCCCGCCGCGCCGGCGAGGGCGGAGAGCCGGGCGATGTCCGGGGCGTTCGCGGTGCGGATGCTGCGGAGCCTGATGCTGGACGAGTCGACGCCGACGGCCGTCGTGGTCGAGCAGCTGGAGGTGCTGGAGCGCTGGCAGGAGGCGCGGGCGCCGTTCGCCGCGGCGCTGGAGCGGTGGCTGGAGTTCCGCCCGGGGAGCCGCAACATCTGCGTGCTGGTGTTCGGCGGGGCGTCGCTGGCGGAGGTCCGCGCGTTCGCCGAGGGCAGCCGCGACCTGCCGGGGCTGGTGCAGGTGGTGCAGGCCGAGGAGCGGCGCCCGGCGCGTCCCGGCCTGCTGCGCCCGCCCGGCGAGGCGGAGCTGGCCCGCCTCGTCCACCGGCTGCGGATCCAGCGGGACCTCCAGGTGGCGGACTGGACGAGGCTCGAGGGAACGGTCCGGGCGATGGCGGCGCAGGACGTCCCGCTGGAGACCTGGGAGCGGCGGCTCGGCCGGCGGATGGCGGCGGAGGGGACGCCGCTCGGGCAGGAGGAGCTGCACCGGTACGGGTGGATCGCCGGGACGGTCGCGGACGGCGACGTGATGCGCCGGCTGGACGAGCTGGTCGGGCTGGAGCCGGTGAAGCGGCACCTGGAGGGCCTGCGGTACCGGCCGCCGGCGGGCGCGGAGCCGGTGTCGCACCACCTCGTCTTCACCGGCAACCCGGGGACGGGCAAGACGACGGTCGCACGGATCGTCGGCGACCTGTACCGGGAGCTCGGCATCCTGCGGCACGGCCGGGTCCGGTCGGTGCGGGCGAGCGACCTGGTGGCGGGGTTCGTCGGGCAGACGGCGATCAGGACCCGCGAGGTGATCGACGGGGCGCTCGGCGGGGTGCTGTTCATCGACGAGGCGTACGAGCTGAGCGACCAGGCGGACGGGTTCGGCAGGCAGGCGATCACCGAGCTGCTCGCCCGGATGGAGGACGACCGCGCCGAGCTGGTGGTGATCGTCGCGGGCTACCCCGACGAGATGCGGGAGTTCCTGGACAGCAACCCGGGGCTGCGCAGCCGGTTCCCGCACGAGAACGTCATCGAGTTCCCCGACTACGGGCCCGCGGAGCTGGTGGAGATCGCGGCGCGGCGGCTGCGGCCGATGGGGATGGCGTGGGGCGAGGGGTTCGAGGCGGCGCTCGGCGAGGCGATCGCGGAGCTGCACCGCACGCGGGACCGGGGGTTCGGCAACGCGCGCGCCGTCCGGGACGTGACGCAGGAGACGGCCGCCCGCTGGGCGCGGCGCGTGAAGGACGACCGCGACCGGCCGTTGGAGCCGCGCGACCTGCCCGAACGGCTGCGCCGCGACGCGCGTCCCGCGCCGCGGGACACCGCGGAGCTGCTCGGCGAGCTGGACGCGATGATCGGGCTGGCGCAGGTGAAGCGGAGCGCGGACGTGCTGGTGAAGCGGCTGCGGCTGCGCCGGCTGCGCGGCCGCGGCGAGGTCGTCGCGCCGAACCTGCTGTTCACGGGCCCGCCCGGCACCGGGAAGACGACGGTGGCGCGGCACTTCGGCCGGATCTTCAAGGACATGGGGCTGCTGGAGCGCGGGCACGTCGTGGAGACGGGCCGGTCGCGGCTGGTGGCGTCCTACGTCGGGCAGACCGCGCCGCTGACCCGCAAGGCCGTGGAGCGGGCGCTCGGCGGGGTGCTGTTCATCGACGAGGCGTACGCGCTGACCTCCGGCGGCGACAACGACTTCGGCCGGGAGGCGATCGACACGCTCGTCGAGGAGATGGAGCGGCACCGCGGCCGCCTCGCGGTGATCGCGGCGGGCTACCCGGAGCCGATGCGCCGGTTCCTGGCCGCCAACGACGGGCTCGGATCCCGGTTCACCGAGACGGTCGAGTTCCCCGCCTACGAGGTCGGCGACCTGCTGGAGATCCTGCGGTCGATGGCGGAGCGGCAGGCCTACGAGCTGGACCCGGTGACGCTCCCGGCGGCGCGGGCGTGGCTCGCGGACGCGGCGCGGCGGCCCGGGTTCGGCAACGGCCGGACCGTCCGCCGGCTGCTGGAGCGGATGGAGGAGCGGCTCGCCGAACGGGTGGTGGACCGCCCGGACGCCGACGCGCGGATGCTGAACCTGCTGCTGCCGGAGGATGTGCCCGATGAGCTCGGCTGACGCCCGCTGCCCGCTGTGCGCGGTGCCGATCGACCCGGCGGGCGGCTGGGCCGCCGTGAACGCGGCGGCGACGCGGGAGGACGTCCGGTGCGCGGCGTGCGGGTGGGTCCTCGCCGGCCCGTGGCGTCCGGGCCGCGCCGACCGGGCCGCCGCCGAGGCCGCGCTGGCGGCGGCGCGGCTGGAGTTCGACCTGCGGGCGGCGGCGCGCGCCGGGAACGACTGGCTGCCCTACGCCGCGCACCTGCGGGGCCGACCGAGCGAGGCGCAGTGGCAGGCGGCGCGGCGCGCGGTCGCGGCGGGCCGGGAGGCGGCGCGCCCGCCGCTGGCCGCGGTGCTGGACGCGCTCGGCCCGCACCGCGCGCTCGTCGTCGTCGCCGTGGAGGACGCCGGGGTCCGGCTGTTCGTGACGGGCGGCGTCCCGGCGGCGGGCCCGCTCGGCTTCCGGGAGCTGGCATCGGTGCCGTGGCCGGTGCTGCTGCCCGGCCTGGCGCAGGACGCGGCGCTGCGCCGGTTCCAGCTCGCGGGCGGCCCGTCCGGCATCGACCCGGCGTGGGCGGACGCGACGATCGGCGGCGCGGCCGGCGACCTCGTGCGGCGGTACTGCACGTCCGTCGACACCGCGGTGATGTCGGCGATGCCCGGCATGCCGTTCCCGGACGCGGTCGTCCGCGCGTTCACCTACCTGCTGCCGGACGTCCGGATCGCGGCGGGGCCGGACGCCGGGGACGCCGACGCGGCGGCCCTGCTCGGCCGGCTCGTCGCGGAACGGCCGATCGCCCGCCCGTACGGGCTGGCGGCGCTGCGGGCGCGGGCCGCCGACGGGTCCGCCGAGGTCGTCCGGCTGCCGCTGTTCCCGGCCGGGGCGCGCGCCGGCGACGAGACCGAGGTGCGGGTGCGCCGCGTGCCGGGCGCCCCCGACCAGGAGACGGCACTGGCCATCGTCACCTGGGACGACCCGCCCGAGCCGATCCGGATCGTCACGGCGCGGATGCCGAGGGGCGCGTCCGGCATGGTGCGGGTGGCGCTCGACGGCCCGGGCCGGGTGCGGTTCGTGGAGCCCGGCGACGTGAGCGACGACGCGCCGGACTGGCCCGAGCTGCTGCGCCGCGTCCCGGCGCGGCTGCCGGCCACGGCGTTCACCACCGATCTGGTCTGCGTGCTGGAGCTCGGCGGCCGCCCCGAGACCGCCCGGCGCCGCCGCGACCTGGTCACCGACCTGCTCGAACTGCTCGGCGACGAGCTCGGCGGCGCCGCCCGCGTCGCCGTCGTCGGGCATCTGGACCACCCGATCGAGCCCAAGCACAAGGACCGGGACGTGGTGTTCGGCGGCCCGCTGCAGCCGCCCGACGACGCCGCCCGCACCCTCGCGGACCTGCCGTCCGCGCCGTCCGGCCCGTTCGGGCCGCGCGCGGCGCCGCTGGAGGACTCCCTCGACCGGGCCGCCGCGCTGCTGCACGGCCCTCCGGACGGCCGCGCGCGGGTCCTGCTGACCGTCGCGGGCCGCCCGCCGCATCCGGGCAGCGGGCACGGCGACGTGATCAGGCCCGTCGAGCCGTGCCCGCGGCGGCTGAGCTGGCGGCACGCGGCGACCCGGATGGAGGCTTCCGGGGTGCGGCTCGTCGCGGTGACCGACGCGCCCGCCCCGCGCGGCGCACGCGGCGCGCTGCGGCGGGACGGCCCGCACCGGGACGCGGACGCCCCCGAGTGGGAGGTGCTCGGCGCCGCGCACCGCGCCGGCCTCGACTCCGTGGACGCCGCCGCGCTCGCCAAGATCCTCGGCGTCCTGCCCGGCGACGACGCCCCGCCGCTGCCGTTCCCCCTCGTCCCCTGACACCGCCCCGCCCCGCCCCGACACCCCACCGCACCGCATCGACACCGCACGCGCGACCCCGTGAAAGGCCCGCCATGACCGCACCCACGCCGCCCGAGGAAGCCCGGTCCGAGCAAGCACGGTCCGAGCAGGCACGGCCCGACGAAACCGGCCCCGCGGAGCCGGCCGGGCCGCCGCCGCCCGCGCCCGAGCAGCCCCGCCGCATCGGCCTGTGGGGCGCGCCGACCTGCGGGAAGACCACCTTCCTCGCGGCGCTGCGGATCGCCGCCGAGGAGGGCGGGCACGACGTCCGGCTCGTCGGCTGCAACCGCGCGTCCACCGAGTTCCTCGCCGACACCACCCGGCAGCTGAAGATCGAGCGGCGGTTCGTCCCGGCGACCCGGGAGCTGCCCCCGAATCTGGCCTGGCAGCTGCACGGCACGCACATCCGGAAGGTGCGGCAGAACGTCGGGAAGCTGCGCTTCAAGCGGCGCCGCCCCGTCCCGTACACGGTGATGCTGGACATGATGGACGCCCCCGGCGGCATGTTCAGCAGCCGCCCGGAGGACCGGGCCGCGCCCGAGCCGTCGTCCGGGCTGCGGTTCAGCAGCTCCTCCGGGACCGGCGACGGCGGGTCCGGAGGGGGCGGCGGCGACGCGGAGGAGCGGCTCGTCCGGCACCTGGCGGGCTGCGACGGGCTGCTGTTCCTGTTCGACCCGACCCGCGAGCGGGAGATGAACGACGCCTACGCGTTCTTCCAGCGCACGGTGCTGCAGATCTCCGAGCTGGCCGGGACCAGCGGCGTCGACCACAAGCTCCCGCACCACCTGGCCGTCTGCATCACCAAGTTCGACCATCCCGAGGTGTACGAGCGGGCCGTGCGGCTCGGCTACGTGACGCCGCCCGCGAGCATCTTCGGGATGCCGCGGGTGGACGAGACGCGGGCGCTGGAGTTCTTCCAGGACCTCTACCGGGGGACGCACGCGCACGACCCGGTGAACTCGCTGCTCAGAGGCATCCGGTCGCATTTCGGCGAGGCCCGCACCCGGTACTTCGTGACGTCCGCGATCGGCTTCTACCGCGACCCGCTGGAGAACCGGTTCCAGCCGGAGGACTACCTGAACATCGCCGAGCGGTCCGACGGCGGCGACGGGCTGAGCGGCGAGGACCGGTTCCGGATCCGCGGCGACGTCGCCCCGATCAACGTGCTGGAGCCGGTCATGTGGCTGGCCGGGAACGTGGGCGAACCGCGATGAGCCGGCCGGTGACCGCGCTGCGGGCGGGGTGGGCGATCCGCGGGAAGCCGCCGGGCAGCTACGACGAGTACCGCGTCACCGGCTGCGGCGGCCCCGACTTCTCCGCCGCCGACTACGCGCACATCCTGCGGCACTACGCGCTCGGCACCCCCTCGCCGGGACGGTCCGGCCCGGCCGCGCTGCCGTGGATCACCATCAGCGAGGTGCGCGGCGCCGACGACGGCACCCGCATCGGCGTCGCGCTGGAGGACTGGACGGGCGAGGCCGACGGCGCGGGCCGGCCCATCGCCGAGACCCGCTACCTGTGCGTGCCGTACGAGGCGCTGCGGCGGTCGCCGGTGTCGTTCACCGGGCTGAGCGAGGCGCTGTCCGCGCTGACGCCGCCGTTCCCGTCCGACGGCCTGGACCTGCGCGTCCCGCCGTTCGACCCGGCGCGGCCCGCCGCGGCGGTGCGGCGGTTCGGCGTCCAGCGGGTCGCGGCGGCGGCGGCGCTGCTGCTGGACGGCCCCGTCACCGTGACCGGGGCGGGCGACCTGGCCGTCCTGGACCGGCTGGAGTTCCTCGACGCCGTCGCGAGCCTGCTGCCGTACGGGTGGCGGACCCGGTTCAGCGCGGCGACCTGGGACCAGAGCGGCAACCGGAACGTGTCGCTGGCGTTCGCGCGGCAGGTCCGCGAGCGCACGGCCGAGCTGGACTGGCAGGCGCCGCGGCTGCCGGAGCAGGACACGTCCGGCCGGGCGTACGCGGACATGCTCGCCGACCTGTTCGGGGAGCGGGGCCGCTCGCACGAGGACGTCATCGCCCACCTCGCCCGCGCCACCGAGCCGCTCGCCGACGCCGACCCCGGCCTGGCGGTGCGGGTGCTCGGCTCGCTGGACTGGCCCGTCACGGTGCTGCGCGGGGTCGAACGCGGCACGCACGACCCCGCCGACCTGCGCGAACTGCTGGACGGCGGCCGCTACCGGGAACTCGGCGACGCGGGCGCCCGCAAGATCCTCAACGCGCTGGTCCAGGAACGCGCCCCCGGGGACGTCCCGCTGCTGCGAAAATGCTGGGCGGACATCGCGGGCACGACCGTGACGCCGTTCCGGGAGCTGTGCGCGGCGGTGCGCGGGCTCGTCTGGGACGGCGGGAACGTCCCGCCCGGCGAGCGCGCGAAGCGGGCCCTGCCGTACTTCGACCTCGCCGGCGACCTCGGCGGCGCCGACGCGCTCCTCGCGGCGCTGATCACCCCGCCCAAGCGCGGCGCCGACGAGGCGGGCGCGGAGGCCGCCGGGCTGCTCGTCCTGGACGTCATCGGCCCCTGGTCGGTCACCCCGGACGGCCCGCAGTGGCCCGCGACGCTCGCCGAACTGCCCCGCGCGCCCCGCGTCGTGTGCGCGCTGATGGCCGCCCTGGGGAGGGGCGCGGCGGGGCCGCTCCAGGCCTGGTACGAGCGGCTCACCCACCACCTGCCCGAGTCGCTGCTCGGACTGTTCCGCCTCCTGCTGTTCACGCCGCTGACCCCCGTCGACGCGGGCCGGTTCGCCCGGCTCGCCGGGCACGACCCCGCCTGCGTCGGCGACGTGCTCGCCCTCGCCGCCGAGGCCCGGCGCCTCGGCCTGGTGCTGCAGGGCATCACCGGCTGGCTGACCGCTCTCGACCGGATCCCGGCCGGGGACGCGCTGCGGCTGAAGGGCCGGCTGGCGAGCGCGCAGACGTCCGACCCGGCCGACCGGGGCGTCCTGGACGGCCTGCTGCTCTGGCTCGGCGAGCCGCCGCACCACGTGACCGGCGGCTCCGCCGCGGACCACCCCCGCTACCGGAAGGGATTCCATTCGGTATGGGGCCTGCCCCTGCCGGAGGGGCGCGCCGACCGGCGCCGCCAGGCCCTCGCGACCTGGCTGCGGGCGGGCGGCTGGGCCGCATCGCCCGGCGCCGCCGGGGCCGTCCTGCTGCTGGCCCGCGACCTCACCGCCGGGCCGCCCGCCGACGGCCGTCCCGTGGCGAAGGCGATGCTCGCCGCCCGCGCGCGCGTGCCCGGCCTCGACGCCGTCGCGGAGTACCAGGTCTGGTGGCACGAGGCCGCGCAACGCTTCCCGGAACTCGCGAAGGAGTCCCTGATGACGGTGCTGACGAACCTGCCGTACAACGCGCCCGCCGACCATGTCGGCAGGCTGTGCGCCGAGGAGATGGCGCGGGGCGTGCCGAACGACCGGATCGTCGGCATGCTGCTGGACGGCCCGCTGGAGCTGACCGGCGCCGCCGTCGTCCAGATCGTCGACGAGGTGCGGCTGTCGCTGGGCGAGCTCGGCGTGCCCGACGCGATGAACCGCGCCCTGGACCTGGCCCGCACGTTCGCGCGGGTCGACGCCCTCGGCCCCGATCTGCGCACCCGGGCCGCCGCGACGGCCGTGGCCGAGATCGACTTCTGGCTGCTGCTGATCGACGTCACCGCCGGGCCCGGCGAGGACGACGACGTGCTGATCGGCGAGGACACCCGGGACCGGCTGAGGCGGATCGCCGAGTGGGCGCAGCAGCTGGTCAAGGCGTCCAAGCCCGGCGGCCGGTGGATCCGCGGCGGCAAGTCGTGACGGCGGCGGTCGACGTCGGGACCGCCACCACCCGCATCCGGACCCCCGCCGGGCTCACCGTCATCGAGACGCCGCCCCCCGACGCGGTTCCCGGGGTGCTGGCCCGGGCCGCCGGCACCGGACGGCAGGTCACCTGCGTGGTCCCCGACCACTGGCGCGACCACGGCGCCGGCCTGGCGCGGCAGGAACTGCTGCACGCGACCGTCCTGCCGGCCGGACCGGCCACGCTGATCGGCCGGTTCGCCGCGGTCGCCGCGCACGCCGCCGCGCGCACCGGCCCCGGCCGCTACCTGGTCTGCGACGCGGGCGCGTCCGGCACCGGGATCGGGCTCTGCGAGGTCTTCGGCGAGTCCGTCCGGCTGGTGGACGGCGCCTTCGACGCGGGCGCGGGCGGCGACGCGTTCGCCGAGGCCGTGGCGCCGGGGCACCGGCGGGAGTTCGCCTCGTCCGCCGCCCGGAACGCCGAACGGCTCGCCGCCGTCCTCGCCACCGCCCGCGAGAAGGCGCTGTTCCGGAACGCGCTCGCGCTGCGCGCCGGCGACCTGGAGATCACCGCCGGGGCGCTGCTGGAGGCGTTCGAGCCGGTCGGCGCGCGGCTCGCCGCCCTCGCGTCCCGCTGGCCGTCGGAGACGGCGCGTGTAGTGCTGACCGGCGGCTTCGCCGAGTTCCCGCTCGTCGCCGAGATGCTGCCGGACGCCCTCCGGCTCGGCCCGCACGCCGCCGTGGAGGGCGCCGCGCTGATCGCCGACGGCCTGTTCCGCGAGGCGCCGCTGCCCGACGTCCGGCTGCCGATCCACCGGATCCAGGACGGGCTGCCCACCGAGGCCGAGATCGGCGTGCCCGGACGGCCCGGCCGGTTCGCCGCCCTCAACGGCCGCGACCTGCTGCTGTGCCACCGCCGCGAACCCGCGCTCGGCGTCCCGTCCCTGATGCTCGACGACGCCGGGACGCTGCCGGTCGAGGTCGACGGCCGTCCCGCGCCCTGCCGCGCCGGCGCGCTGCCGCCCGGCGCGTACCGCATCGGGCTCCGCGCCGCGACCCGCGGGCCCGTCGTCGCGCTGTTCCCCCTCGCGCCGGACGCCGAACCGGTGCCCGTCCCCCTCGGAAGGCCCGCCCGATGACCGACGCGCTCGCCGCCCTGAAGGCCGCGCTGGCCGCCGCGCTGGAGGAGGCCCGCGCCGTCCCGCCGGGCGACGACCTCGCCGCGCTCCGGTTCGTGTCCGGGCTGGACGAGGCCCTCGACGACCTGCCGGAGCTGCTGGAGACGATGCCGGCCCTCGCCCGCGGCGGCGACCTCGGCCGCGACCTCGTCGCCCACTTCGAGGAGACGACCACCGAGCTCGCCCGGATGCGCGCCGACCTGGCCGCCGACCACCGCCGCCTCTCCGGGCTGCGCCCCGTCGTGGACGCGATGAAGGCCACCGCCGGCGAGCACGCCGCCGTCCGCGCCGAACTCGCCGAACTGCGCCGCCTGGACGGCCTCCGCGACGAGCTCGACGCGCTCCGCGCCCAGCGCGACGCGTTCGAGGCCCGGATGCCCGCGCTCCAGGCCGCCCGCGACGCGGAGGCGGAGCTCGGCGCGTCCGCCGCGGCCCTGCTCCGGCTCACCGGCGCGCAGCTGGAACGGCTGGACGAGCGGCTCCGGGAGACCGTCGAACAGGCCGCCGCCACCGACGCCGACCTCACCGCCGCGCGCCGCCGCCTCACCGACGAGCGCGCCGCCCTGGAATCCCGGACCGCCGAACTCGCCGCCGCCGCCGACGGCTTCACCGCCCTCAAGGCCGACACCGAACGGCTGATGCCCGCGCTCACGCTCTACCGCGACGCCGACCGCGCCCTCCTGGACGGCCTGGCCCGCGGCTCCCTCGTCACGTCGTCCGGCCTGCAACGCGCCCGCGACGCGCTGGACCTGGTCGAACGCACCCTCGACGACCTGGACGCCGCGCTCGCCGCCGCACTCGAGATCCACGACCACGCCCACGCCGAAGCCCGCCGCGTCCTGCCGCTCACCTAATCCGGTTGACCCGCCGGAACGGCGTCGGGTCTGCTGGCCCGATGGCGAAGATGCACCCCGGCGAGGTCGAGACGGACGCGGACCTCGTCCGGCGGCTGGTGCGCGGCCGGTTCCCGGAATGGGCGGAGCTGCCCGTCGAGCGGATCGCGTCCGGCGGGACCGTCAACGCCGTCTACCGGCTCGGTTCCGCGCTGTCCGTCCGGCTGCCGCTGACGGCGGACGGGGTCCGGGCGCTGGAGCGCGAGGCGCGGTGGCTGCCGCGGCTCGCGCCCGGCCTGCCCGTCGCGATCCCGGCCGTCGCCGGGACGGGCGGGCCCGCCGAGGGCTTCCCCTGGCCGTGGGCGGTGCACCGGTGGCTCGACGGCGAACCGCCGGTCGAAGGGCAGGCCACCGCGGACCTGGCCCGCGACATCGCCGGCTTCGTCCTGGCCCTGCGCAGGACCGCCGTTCCAGGCGGCCCGGCCGCCTACCGCGGCGGCCCAGCGGCCTCCGTCGACACCGAGATGCGGGCGGCGATCGACCAGCTCAGGCGCACCGACGAGCCGTTCGACGCCGACGCGATCCAGGCGTCCTGGGACGAGTCGCTCCGCGCCCCCGCCTGGACCGGGCCGCCCTGCTGGCTGCACTCCGACCTCATGCCGAGCAACCTGCTGGTGAACGCGGCCGGGCGCCTCACCGGCGTCCTCGACTTCGCCACCGCCGGCGTCGGCGACCCCGCCTGCGACCTGATCCCGGCCTGGAACCTGCTGCCGCCCGAGGCGCGCCCCGCCTTCCGGGAAGCGGTGGACGCCGACGACGCGTCCTGGCTGCGCGGCCGGGGCTGGGCGCTGTCCATGGCGGTGATCCAGCTGCCGTACTACCGCTCGACCAACCCGGTCATCTCGGCCAACGCCCGGTACGCCATCCGCTCCGTCCTGGAGTCGTGACCCCGGCGTCGCCAGGTCAGGGGACGCGGGCCACCGCGCACAGCATCGAGACGTCTTCGATCGCCGGACGGTCCTCCGCCCGCTGCTCCGGACGCCATTCCACGACCGAGCCGACACCCGGCGGCAGCAGTTCGAGGCCGTCGAAGAAGCGCGCGAACTCGTCGCGGCTGCGCAGCCGGAACGGCACCCCGCTCCGCTCGTTCGCCTCCACATTCACGGCGTACTCCTCCGGCGTGAGGTAATCGCCGGTCGCATGCGTCATCACCAGATGGCTGCCCGGCGGAAGCGCGCCGAGCAGCCGCCGGACGATCCCGTACGGGTCGTGGTCGTCGGTGATGAAATGCATCGTCGCGACCAGCATCAGCGCGACCGGCCGGGACAGGTCCAGGGTCCGCCGCAGGTCGGGGTCGGCGAGGATCTTCTCCGGGTCGCGCAGGTCCGCGTCGATGTAGGCCGTCCGCCCCCGCGGCTCGCCCGTCAGCAGCGCGCGGGCGTGCACCAGGACGATCGGATCGTTGTCGACATAGACGATCCGCGCCGACGGGTCGATCGCCTGCGCGATCTCGTGCACGTTCCCGGCCGTCGGCAGTCCCGTGCCGATGTCGAGGAACTGCCCGATCCCCGCCTCCCCCGCCAGGTGGCCGACCACCCGGCGCATGAACGCGCGGTTCTCCCGGGCGGCCAGGCTCACCGTGGGAAACGCCGACGCGACCATCTCCGCCGATTCCCGGTCGACCGCGAAATTGTCCTTGCCGCCGAGCCAGTAGTTGTACCGGCGGGACGGATGCGCCTTCGTCGGGTCGATGCCCGGCGGAACTCGCTCGGTGTCCAGGGCGGCCTCGCTTCGTCGTCCGCCGCGAAACCGCGACGGAAGTGAAATGCCAGGACACCATTATGCGTGGCAGGATCGGTCCATCGCGCATCGGCTACCCGGGAAGGCACACGGTGGAACCCCTCTACAGCCCCTTCGACTTCGCGATTCAGGAAAACCCCTACCCGGTGTACGCGGAACTGCGCGAAAAGTCACCGGTCCACCGCAACGAAACGGACGATTTCTGGGCGCTGTCCCGGCATGACGACGTGCTGTCCGCACTCCGCGACTCCGCGCGCTTCTCCAGCCGGAACGGACTGCGCATCGAACCGGCGTTCTGGGGCCCCCAGGCGGAGAAGTTCTTCTCCTTCGTCGCCATGGACCCGCCCAAGCACACCCGGATGCGCGGCCTCGTCTCGCGCGCCTTCACCCAGCGCCGCGTCCAGGAACTGGAACCCCGCATCCGCGAGATCGCCCGCGACTGCGTCCGGCCCCATCTCGACGGCGACGCCTTCGACCTGATGACCGACTTCGCCGGCCGCTTCCCCACCGACGTCATCTCCGAACTGGTCGGCGTCCCCGAGGCCGACCGCGGCATGGTCCGCGACCTCGGCATGGCGATCATGTACCGCGGCGAGGAGGGCGACGACCTGCCGCCCGAAGCTTTGCAGGCCATCGGCGCCCTCGTCGGCTACTACACCGACCTGACCATCGAGCGCGCGAAGGAGCGCCGCGGCGACCTGCTGTCCGGGCTGCTGGACGCCGCCGACGGCGACGACCGCCTCACCCCCGAGGAGATCGTCGGCGTGCTCATCCTGCTCGTCGGCGCCGGCATCGAGACCACCATGCTGACGCTCGGCAACGCCTGGCACGCCGCCTGGCTGCACCCCGCCGAGCGCGCCCGCGCCTTCGGCGGCCGCATCGACGACTGGATCGAGGAGACCCTCCGCTGGGACCCGACCTCCCAGGTCCTCGCCCGCACCACCACCGAGGACGTCGAACTGCACGGCGTCGAGATCCCCGCGGACGCGAAGGTCCTCCTGCTCACCGGCGCAGCCAACCGCGACCCCTCGGTCTTCCCCGACCCGGACCGCTTCGACCTCGACCGCGACACCGGCCCGTCGCTGGCCTTCGGCAACGGCCGCCACCACTGCCTCGGTGCGAACCTCGGCCGCCTCGAAGCCCGCATCGCCCTGGAGGAGGTCACCGCCGTCGTCGCCGACTACGAGATCGACGAGGACGGCGCGCAGCGCATCCACTCCTCCAACGACCGCGGCTTCGCCTCCCTCCCCACCCGCATCACCGCCCGCCGCTGACCCGCCCCGCGGCCCCGCCGGCGGTCGACGTCCTCCACCTCGGACGCGGTCACACCGGCATTCCGGGCGACCCGCGCACGCACCTCCAGCACGGCGTCCGTGGGCAGCCTCGCCGGCCCGGCCACCTCGTCGTCCGCGAGGAGCAGCGCGGCATCGTCCGGACGCCCCCGCCGCCCCGACAGGGCCTGGGCATAACTCGCGCTGACGGCCCGCAGGTACTCGGTGTAGACGCCCCTTTTGACGTCCGCCAACGAGTCCCTTCGCGTCCATTTCCGCTCCCGCGCCGCCTGCCAATGCTGCATGGCCCCGGTAACGAGGACACCGAGCAGAGTCCCCAAAACAACAGTGCGGCGGGCCGATACCGATTCTCCGCCAACCCGCAAGGGCCGTCACCGTGACATAGGCTGCCAAGATCTGTCAGAGATCACATTAGGGGACCATCGTGGACGACCTCGAAGCGAAGGCCTGGCGCCGTTACGGTCACCTGCGGATCTACGTGTCGCGCGGCAAGCAGAAGGTCGGCTGGTATGACGTCCGCACGGGCCGCCACGAGCTCGACCTCCCCGAACTCGCGGCGCCGTTCTGGGACGCCGTCCGCACCGAATGCCGCAACCTCAACGAACCCCCACCAGCCCTACCCGCGCCGCCCGTCACCGCCGAACCAGACGGCGACCTGACGCTCAACCGGGCCGGCGCCGCCGCACAGGCCCGCGCCGACGAGCTGCGCAACTGGCGGACGCGGCTCGCCGCGATGTTCGGCGTCCGCACGGACTCCCGGAACTTCGCGGTAGGCGCGAAGGCCGAACGGACCGTGGGCGCCAAGCTCGACAAATGGGCACGCAAACACGGCTGGCACGTCCTCCACGCCGTTCCCGTGGGACGCAACGGCGCCGACATCGACCACGTACTGATCGGACCGTTCGGCGTCATCACCGTCAACACCAAGAGCACACGCGCAAAGGTCTGGGTCGCGGAGAACGGCATGATGGTCGGCGCCACCAAGGTCGACTACCTGCGCAATTCACGCCACGAGGCCAAGCGCGCGCGAGCACTACTCACCGATGCCTGCGGACGCCATGTCCCGGTGCACGCGGTCGTCGTGTTCGTAGGCGCAAAAGGCTTCACCGTCCGGAACGGCGGCCCAAAAGACGTCACCGTCCTACCCGACGTGAAGGCGCTCCACCGCTGGCTACGCCGCCGCGGCCGCGTACTCACCCCGGAGCAGGTCGCGAACGTCCACGCCGCGGCCCAACGCCCGAAAACTTGGCGAACCTGAGCGATCATCGTCAATGGGGCCTGCTCTTGCGGAAGCCGGCGCCGGGTCGAATCCTCGTGGTACGGAGACCTTCTCACCCCATCCTGTCGACTCCTGTCGGCGCGGGGTGGATGGCTGTTTGCTGAGGGGTGTTCAGACGTTCGGAGTGGAGTGTTCGTCTGTTAGTCAGAAGGGTGTTCGGGTGGTGGGGTGGCGCTGCGTACGGGGCCGCCTCTCAAAAGTCAAGGGCGCCTTCGGCGTCGCTTCGCGATGGACTTCGTCCACCCTTGACTTTCGAGCCTCTGCGGCCCCTAAGGCAGCGCAAACGGGCAGGCTCCGCCTGCCCCGCCCGGACGCGCCACCCCACCACCCACCCACGTACGCGTGCTCGCAAATCCCCACAAAATGGCATTCCCCGGGCCCCGTAGAGGATGATCAGTATCCCGAAGGTATACCTAGCCATACCTTTTCCTGGAAGGTCAAATTAAGGGTCCGTCGAGCCGATATTTGTCGGCCACGTAGGGTATGCTTTACCTATGCAATCAGTGACGGTCGACCTTGAGGTCGCGTCCACCATGCAATTGGTGGACGCGGTCTCGGCGATCGCCGCTGAACTCGCCGCTCGGGAAGCCCCGGAATCGGCGGCAGCGTGTCTGGAACTCACCGAGGCTCTGGCCGCTGCGGCCGATATGCAGGAAAGCGCACTGGCTGGTTTCATTCGCCGCGTCGACGTGGCCGGGGAGCAGAAGCGGTGGGGATATCCCTCGACGCGGGCGTGGCTACGGTCGCGGTTGGGGATGCGGGAGAACCGCACCACCGAACGCCTCATCCTCGCCCGCCAACGGCACCGCCTCCCGAAAGTCGCCGAACGCCTCGCCGCCGGGGAGCTGTCCTACGGCTACGCGGCCACGGTCGCGCAGAGCGTGGCCAGGCTGGAAGACACCGACTGCGCCGAAGCCGAGACCACCCTGCTGGGGCTGGTCGACCAAGGGTTCTCGGCGGCGAAGGTGGGGGTGTTCGGCCGCCGCATCTGCGATGTGATCGCCGAACGCGACGGCACCGAGGCCGCACCCGGCGAGGACGCCAAGCGCGGGTACGCCAAGTCCTGGATCACCAGCACCGGTTCGCTGGATGGTGGCCGTTACATCAAGGGCTGGTTGAACGCCGAGGACGCCGCGATCTGGGACGGCACGCTTGCCCCGCTGGCCAAGCCGGCCGGGCCCGAGGACCACCGTGACATGGGTGAGCGGACGGCGGCGGCGTTGTCCAGTGTGCTGTCGGGTGGGCACAAGGCCACCAAGGTCACCGTCATCTGCGACCTCGAGACCTTGACCGGCGGCAACGCCCCCGCCCGCCTCACCGACGGCACCCCGATCCCCGCCGCCCAAGCCCGCCGCATCGCCCTCACGGCCGGAGTCTCACCGCTGATCCTCGGGCGAGGGCACACGCCGCTGTACCTCGGCTACCGGGAGCGGTTCGCCAGCGCCGCCCAACGCCAAGTCCTCGAAACCCTGTACCCGACCTGTGCAGTACGGGAATGCGAGATCCCCGGGACGCTGTGCGAGGTCGACCACGTCAACGGCTGGGCCCTGGGAAACAGCCCCACCGACATCGACCAGCTCACCCTCACGTGCGGGTGGCACAACCGCTTCAAACACACCAGCCCAGATCAGATCGGGATCGGCAAAGATCCCGACGGGCGATACGTCTACCGGTTGCTACCACCACCGGGCGCCCGATCAAGATCCAGACCCCGGACGGGTAGCGGGCCACCGGGGACGATCGGCCCACCCGACACCACCGCCACCTGGGCCGCGTAACCCACCCCACCCTCACGCCAACGGTTCGCCCGAATCCCACCCCGGATCTCGGGCGAACCGGCATGCCCGTTGCCCGTTGCATCGGCTACCCCTCGGCCGCAGCCAGCTCAGGTCAGGCGGAGCAGAACGAGACCGGGCCCGAGAGAGACCGATGCGCCGGATCAGGCGGCGACTTTGAGGCGGAAGTTCAGGTCGGTCGTACTGGCGGTGGCTGGGGCTCCGTGAGCGTCGGTGACCGCAGTGACGGTCAGCCCCGCGGCCGCAGCAAGTGCCTGAAATTCAGACCTTGAATACCAGTGCAGGATCCACGGACGCTCCACCACGGAACGGCTGGCGCCATGGTGGCGCTCGTAGCGCAACAGCGTGGATTGGGTCCGCGCGGCCTCATCGCGGTCCTCGGCAAGTACGGACACTCGAAGCTCGGCGCCATCAGGGCCGACCGCCGTGCGTGCCCGGCCGATCTCCTCGGGACGCATCGGCGAAGGGACAAAGAGAGGAACCAGCGCTGCGCCGTTCTCGGCAAGGTGAGTGCGGATGCCGCGCAGCGTCGCCAGTGCGGCAGCGTCGTCGGGAAGCAGGGTGAAGGTCGGTCCCGCCAGGAAGATCGCCTGGTAGCGACGGGGCAGGTTCGGTGACTCCATTCGCTGGTGAAAGACGGTCGCCGCGATCCCGTACTCGCAGGCCCGGCGGCCGAGACGCTCCAGCATGTCAGCGGAGGAGTCGACGCCGTCAATATCCAGGCCGCGTCGGCGCAGCTCAAGCAAGGGATCGCCATCCCCGCACCCCAACTCCAATGCCGGGGCCCCAGCCTCCTCGATGAAGGCCGCATACTGCTCCAGCTCTGGAGAGAAAGCCTTCAGCGGTCCGTAAATCTCCGCGACGATGCCCGTGTAGAAGTCGGCAGGGTCAAAGTCCGTCGCTCTAGGCAGACGCTCTTCCTGAGTCATCTCGCTCCGCGTTGGCTCTTTGTCTCGATGACGGCACGGCGCATTATCCGGTGTCCCGCCGCCCGGCGTCGTCCGCTGGTTCGGGGGCGGTGGGGTGGCGCGACCGGGCGGGGCAGGCGGAGCCTGCCCCTTAAGCGCTGCCTCAGGGGCCGCAGAGGCTCCAAAGTCAAGGGTGGACGAAGTCCATCGCGAAGCGACGCCGAAGGCGCCCTTGACTTTGGAGGGGCGGCCCCGTACGCCAGCGCCACCCCACCGCACGAACACCCTTTCCACCTCGTCCCGAACACCCTTACGGCCGGACGCTCCACGGCCGATACCGCCCGTCCGATCACCCATCTGCGCCTGCCGACCCTCCGGCACGAGACGCCGCTCCCGTCCACGCACCGAACACCACTTTCCGACTCACCAAGCAACCTCCAGCCGCCTTCCGCCCTCACAGCGCGGGCTTAGAGGTGATGAGCGCCTCGGTGCAGCGGGATTGCCCGCCGCCATGACAGTGCCTGCTAGCACGGCGCCGGCCGGGCATGCTCGGGCGAATGCGCGGCCGTGGATTCCGTCGTGCGCCGAGTCGCAGGCGTGGGCGTATGTTCCCTCGATGAAGCCGATCAGGTAGGTGCCGAGACCGTCATGGTGTCGGCGCCGAGGACGTCCGGGGCGTCATTACCGGTTGCCTGGTCGCGTCCTCCTGGTCATCGCCATGCGGGTGCTCCTCATCGGATGCTCCTGATCAAGCTGATGATCCTGGCCGTCGTGCGGGTGTACCGATGGCCCTTGGTCACGAAGATGCGCCTGGTCTGCGGTGAGCGTGAGCATCGGGCGGGCCCGGGCCTGGCGGCGGTGGGCAGGGTCGTGGCGTGGCCTTTCGTGCGCGCCCGCGTGGGCGGGCCGGACGGCGTCATCGTCAACGGCCACTGGACGCCCTGGGATCAGGTGAACCGGCTCGCCTTCAGCGGGCCGTCCGTCCCCGGTAGGACGGTCAGGAGTGAAGTGACGGTCGTCCGGACGGACGGCAGGACCGCCGGGGCGGTCCGGCTCGACTCCGGGGTCTCGTCGAGGCGGGCATCGCGTCCCGCCGCTGACGAGCACTGCGCCGGCCCGTCCGGACGGGGGAGGCGGATGGCCCGCTCGGGGGAGGCGGGCGCGGCGGGGTGGGCGCGAGTGTGGGGGCATCGCGAGAACGGGAGGCTGCGATGTCCCGGAAAGCCAGGATCAAGGTCGCGGTGGTCGCCGTGCTCACCGCACTCATCGCCGGGGCCATGCTGGCCACCGGGTCCGGTGAGCCCGCCGCTCACGCGCTCGGGGCGCTGCGGTGACCGCCGTCGAGACGCGCAGGGCGGGCGCGGGGATGCGGGGGCCGGTGCCGCGTTGGGCCGACTGGGCGGCGCAGGCGACGATGTGGTGCGCGGTTCCGGCCGGGATCTGGCGGATCCTGTTCGCTCTGGGCCTGCCCGCGGGTTTCACCGGGTCGCAGGACCCGGCGAACGGCCCGTGGTTCATGCTGCTGTACGTGATCGCGCTGACGGCCGCGTCCGAGACGTTCGCCTTCCTCAGCCTCGGTCTGGTCCGGCCTTGGGGCGAGGTGTGGCCGCGTTGGGTGCCGGTCCTGCGGGGCCGGCCGATCCGCCCGCTCGCCGCGATCGTCCCGGCGTCTCTCGGGTCGGTCGCGCTGATGCTGCTGTGGACGCCGCTGGCCTTCGGGTTCGGCGGCGACGATCCGGAGATGCCGCACGGCGCCAAGGCCGCCATCCTCTACGCCTGCTACCTGCCGCTGGTCGCCTGGGGTCCGCTGCTTGCCGCCGTCACGGCCGCCTATGCGGTCCGCCGCCACCGCCACGGCTGACCGGCGACACGGCTCCCATTCGTCCAAGACCGTCGCGCCGCGGACGCATAGCGTCGTCGTCGAGAACACGTCTTCCCTGGAGCAGTTCAATGACCGTTCGCCGTGTCGTGCCCAATGTCCATTCTGAGGCCGTTGAGGAGAACCGCGAGTTCTACGGCCTGCTCGGCTTCGAGGAGGTCATGAACCACGGCTGGATCATGACGCTCGCCTCCCCGGCGGAGGAGAAGGCGCAGATCAGCTTCATGTCCGCGGACAGGACGGCGCCCGTCAACCCGGACGTCAGCGTGGAGGTGGACGACGTCGACGCGGCCTACGCGGCCATGCGCGAGCGCGGCGCGGAGATCGTCCATCCGCTTCAGGACGAGGAGTGGGGGGTGCGGCGGTTCTTCGTCCGCGACCCCGACGGTCGTGTTATCAACGTCCTCGCCCACCGCTGACCGGGGGATCAGCCGGGCTTGTGGCGCTGGTAGTGGCGGGCGACGCGGACGCGGTTGCCGCAGCGGGCGGCCGAGCACCAGCGGCGGCGCGGGTGGGCGGGCAGGAACAGCAGGACGCAGTCGTCGGCGGCGCACTGCCGGATCCGGGTGACCGCCGGGTCGGCGAGGAGGTCGGCGGCGGCCTCGGCGAGCGATGCGGCCAGCCGCGCTCCGGCCGGGCCGGAACGGCGGCGTGCGGCGGCGACCGCCGAGCCGTCCCAGGTCAGCTCGGTGATGGCGGGTGCGGCGCGCTGGAGGTCGTTGAGCGCGGCCAGGTCGGCGGTGTCCGGGCGTTCGCCGTGCCGGGCGCGCTCGACCGCGTTCGCCGCATGCTCCCGCACGAGGTGTACGGGACGTACGTCGTGTATGTCGGGTGAAGCGGCGTCCGGGAGCCGACCGGCCTGGAGATCGAGCCAACCGTGCAGGTCGTCTGGGGTGGCGAGCAGGTCACCGGCGGCCGTGCGGGTGTTGATCAAGTCCAGGGCGAGGGGCTCTCCGGTCAGCGGGACGAGATCGCTCATGCTTCTAATGCTACATCGCGGCATTGACACGTTAGAACACCGGCGGCTATAACTAACGCATCTTCAGCCATGAAAGGCGTTAGCCATGACGTTCCCCTCCGTCGCCCGGACGGCTCACCGGTACCTGGACGTCGACGGCGCCCGCGTCTTCTACCGGGAGTCGATCCCCGACCGCGCCGACGCGCCCGTCCTGCTGCTCCTGCACGGATTCCCGTCCGCGTCGCACCAGTTCCGCCGCCTCATCGACGTCCTGGGCGCCCGCTACCGGCTGATCGCCCCCGACTATCCCGGCTTCGGGCACACCGAGGCCCCGGACGGTTTCGCCTACTCCTTCGACCGGCTCGCCGACGTCACCGAGGGCTTCGTGCGGGGGCTCGGCCTGACCCGGTTCGCCCTGTACGTCTTCGACTTCGGCGCGCCGGTCGGCTTCCGGCTCGCCGAGCGCCACCCCGAGTGGATCGCCGGCCTGATCGTCCAGAACGGCAACGCCTACGAGGACGGCCTGTCGGACGGCGCGCGCGACTTCATCGCGCTGCGCCCCGGCCGGGACGGCGCCGAGGACACGATCCGCGGCCTGCTCACGCTCCAGGGCACGCGCGGCCAGTACGAGTCCGGCGTCGCCGACACCGCCGCGGTCGCGCCGGACGGCTGGACGCTCGACCAGCACTTCCTCGACCTGCCCGGACGCAAGGAGGCCCAGGTCGCGCTGGCGTTCGACTACCACTCCAACGTCGAGCGCTATCCGGCCTGGCAGGCGTGGCTGCGCGAGCACACCCCGCCCACACTGATCGTCTGGGGCGCGAACGACCCGTTCTTCCCGGCGCCCGGCGCGCACGCCTACCTGCGCGACGTCCCGGACGCCGAGCTCCACGTCTTCGACACCGGGCACTTCGCCCTGGAGGACCACCTGCCGGAGATCGCGCCGCTCGTCGCGTCCTTCCTCGACCGCATGCGCCCGTGACGGCCGTGACGGCCGTCAGACGATCGGGCGGCTCTTCCTGATGCGCCGCCTGACGTCCCACAGGTAGACGTTGAAGGGGAACGCGCGGAGGGGACGGGGCATGGCGCGGTTGGTGCGCGCGAGCAGCCGGGCGAACCGGTCGAAGCGGGCCTGGTCGCGCCGGGTCCAGGAGTAACCGAGCTCGTCGCGGAAGGGTTCCGGCAGGAAGCCGAGGGTGAGGAAGCGGTGCAGCCGGCCGAGCGTCCAGCGCACGGGCGCCGGGAAGAAGCGCAGCTCGGTGAGATCGCGGAGGTAGCCGCGGGTGACGTCGTCCATCTCGATCTTCTTGAGGGACTCGGTCCAGTACTCCTCGAAGGCGGCGCGGTCGGCGGGCCACATGTCCTCGGTCATCTGGAGGGTGGTGCCGAAGCGGGCGCCGTGCCGGTAGAGGGCGTCGACCTGCTCGGGGGCCGGGTCGCCGTAGAGCATCGTGTAGATCATCTCGGTGCCCCAGTAGAGGCACGCGGCGACCCACAGCTGGAGGTCGCGGTCGAAGGCGTTGTAGGCGACGGGTTCCTTCGCGCGGACGTGCTTGTGGGCGCCGTTGACCTCGCGGCGCATGGCGAGGCGTTCGTCCTCGGTGCCGAGCATCGCGACGGCGATGTAGCTGAGGGTGGTGCGCGCGCGCTTGATGGGGTGCTTGTCGACGCGGCCGCTGTCCACGGTGCTCTCGGCGACGCCGTGCCCGACGGGCAGGCGGGAGAGCTGCATGACGACGTTCGCGGCGGCGGCGGACAGGGCCATGCCGGAGATCGCGTCGAAGACTACCTTCGGGGCGCGCTCCGAGGACGTGGCGGTCGCGGTCATCCGGGCCTCACTCCTGGTACAGAGAAGCGATTTCCGTACCACTGTGCCATCAGTAAGCAAGCACTTGCAAGGGCGCCCGGCGTCCCGGACGCCCCGGCAGGCGATCAGGCGTACGGATCCTCACTGCGCAGGACGCGTCCCGCGAACTCCTTCAGCGAGTCCAGGGCGCGCAGGTAGGGCATCGGCCCGAACGACACCCGGGCGGCGCCCGCCGCGGCCAGGCCCGCGAGCGACGTCCCCGGGAAGCCGTTCGCGTTCACCGGGCCCGGGATGCCCTCGACCAGCGCCGCGACCGTGTCCGGCGGCGCGGTGATCGGGTAGACGCAGTCCGCGCCCGCCTCGATGTAGAGCCGGCCGCGGGCGATCGCGGCGTCCACCGGGTCCGGCACGCCGGCGATGAACGTGTCGGCGCGCGCGTTGATCACCAGGGCGTCGCCCGCGGCGGCGCGGACCGCCGCGAGGTACTCGGCCTGCTTCTCCGGCTCCGCCAGCGTGCCCGCGTAGGTGTCCTCCAGGTTGCAGCCGGCGGCGCCGATCGCCAGCAGCCGCTCCACCAGCTCCGCCGCCGGCAGCCCGTACCCGGCCTCGGCGTCCACCGTCACCGGGACGGACGCGGCGCGGACCACCCGGCCGGCGGCGGCGAACATCTCCTCCACCGGCGCGCCCTCGTGGTCGGGATAGCCCAGCATCGCGGAGATCGCCGCGCTGGCGGTCGCCAGCGCGGGGTACCCCGCCTCCTCGACGATCTTGGCGCTCGCGGCGTCCCACACGTTCGGCAGCAGCAGCGGGTCGCCGGGCCGGTGCAGATCGCGCAGGCGAGCGGCGTTCTCGGTCATCTCGTCTCCTTCCGTCAGGAGGTGGACCGGATCGGCGGGCGTTCTGTGACACCTGCCCGCACGACATCCTCCCGCACATGGCGGGATGCGGTCACGCGGGAGGCGGGGGGCTGGGTTAGCGTCGAGATGATCGAGTGGCCCGTGACACGAGGGAGTGCGCATGCTGCCGTGGTCCGCCGAATTCGCCGGACGCCTTGAGGAGCACGTCGTCAGCAGCGAGCTGCTGCGCGGCAACCCGCTGAAGGACCCGCACGAACGCCCGCTGCTGGTGTACGTCCCGCCGGGCTACGACGACGAGCCGGAGCGGCGCTACCCGACCGTCTACGTGATCACCGGCTTCACCGGGCATGTCGGGATATGGCGGAACAGGATGCCGTACCGGCAGCCGTTCCCCGAGACCGCCGACGCCGTCTTCGCCTCCGGCGAGACCCCGCCCGCGATCGTCGTCTTCGTGGACGCCTGGACGGCGCACGGCGGCAGCCAGTACGTCGACTCGCCCGGTACCGGCAAGTACCACTCCTACATCTGCGACGAGGTCGTCCCGTGGGTCGACGCCCGCTACCGGACGCTGGACGCCCCGGAGCACCGGGCCATCAGCGGCAAGTCCAGCGGCGGCTACGGCGCGATGATCACGCCGATGCTCCGCCCCGACCTGTTCGGCGCGCTCGCCACGCACGCCGGCGACGCCCTGTTCGAGTACTGCTACCTGCCCGAATTCCCCAAGTGCGTCCGGCACCTGCGCAAGTACGGCGGCGACATCGCGCGCTGGTGGGACGACTTCAACGCGCGGGTCTCGTTCACCAAGCCCGAGGACATGGAGCTGCTGAACATCCTCGGCATGGCCGTCTGCTACTCGGCGCGGGACGACGGCACGCCGGAGCTCCCGTTCGACCCGGTCACCGGTGTGCTCCGCACGGACGTCTGGAACCGCTGGCTCGCCTGGGACCCGGTGCGCATGGTGCCGGACCACGCCGACGCGATGCGCGCGCAGCGCGCCATCTGGATCGACGGCGGCACCCGCGACGAGTGGTTCCTGGACGTGGGCGCCGAGGCGTTCCACGGCGCGCTGCTGGACGCCGGGGTGTCCGCGGACGCGATCCACTTCGAGCTGTTCGACGCCGGGCACGGCGGCATCGACTACCGCTACCCGCTCGCGCTCGCCTGGCTATGCGAGCGCATCGCGCCCTGACGGCGACCGGCTCCGCGGATGGCGTGCCCGGCGACCGGCCGGTCCCGCCGTTCGCGCCGCCCGCGCCGTTCGCGCTGCTCGGACGGCCTTTTCAGTGATTTCAGCGGGGCCGTTCACCGGGATTGAAAATCCAGTGCGCGGTGGATTCGTTGACACCGGCGGGCCGCCGACACGACGCTTTGGGCAGTCCACCGAGAACGTCCCCGCGGCCCCCCACCGCGTGCCTTCTGGACAGGACGCTCGCGGATGCGGCCGTCCCCGCCCGGCCGTATCCGCGCCTGCGGTGGCGCGGCCGGCCGACCGCGCCGGGCCGGCCGCCGGCGGACCGCACGGGACGGGATCTCGGCCCGTCCCGTGCGGCCCGCCGCCTCACGGGGACCCGCCCCCCGCCGGGCCCCGGCGCCCCCGCCTCTGCTGGGCGCCGGGGCCCCACGCACGTCCGGCGGGACTGTCGGTGCCGCGGGTCACAATGGAGGCATGTGCCGCAGCATCAAGACGCTCCGCCCGCCGTTCTCCGAGGACGTCACCGACCAGGACGTCCGGGCCGCAGCGCTCCAGTACGTCCGCAAGGTCTCCGGGTTCCGCACCCCGGCGGCCCACAACGCGGAGGCCTTCGACCGCGCCGTCGAAGAGATCGCCCGCTCCACCGCCGCCCTGCTCGACTCCCTGGAGGTCAGAGGCCGCCGCGCCGGTTGACCGCGCCGGTCGGCCGCGCCGGGGTGCGGTCACCGTGCGCCGGTCAGTTGTGGCAGTTCTGGCCGGCGAGGTCGAGCGCGAGGGACGTGACGCGGCCGTCCTTGAGCAGGAGGCTGTAGACGGCGTGCGGGTTGCCCGGGACGGGCGCCGACGAGCCGTTCACGCCGGTGGCCAGCCTCGGGTAGGCGTGCTTGACCTGCGCGAGCGTGGAGCCCACGCCGATCCCCTGCGGGGTGCGCATCCCGCCGACGGCGAAGATCGTCGTGATGCCGAGGCGGGCGGAGTAGTAGACGCCGGCCGAGCCCTTCGGGGTGCGGTGCGTCCGCAGGTCGTAGCCGTCGCAGCCGCCGGCCCGGCCGCGCACCTTGCCGACGAGCAGCCCGCTGCCGCGCAGCCGGGCGGCCTTCATGCCGAGCCGGAGCGCGCCGTACCCGAGCGGGCCGAGGGTGGCGGCGCCGGGCGGGGCGGTCGTCTTGCGCGGCGCCGTCCGCCGCCCGCCGCCGCCGAGGTCCGGGGTGCTGGTCGCGCCGATCGCCGGCGCCGACACCGCGGCGGTCCCCGCGCCCTTGACGTCCCCGCCGCCTCCGCCGCCGCAGGCCGCCAGCAGCAGCGCTCCCCCCGCCGCCCCCGCGGTCATGATCATAAAACGCCTCATCCGGGCTCCCCCACGAACAGACGATCACGTGCCGGCAGTCAGACGGGGCCGGCACGTGATCGGTTCAATTCGCCCGGATTTGCCGGAGTTATCCGGCTTTACTCGCGCTACTCGGCGGCGACCAGCTCGGCGATCTGGACGGCGTTGAGCGCGGCGCCCTTGCGCAGGTTGTCGCCCGAGCAGAACAGCGCGAGCCCGTTGTCCACGGTCTCGTCGCGGCGGATCCGGCCGACGTAGGTCGGGTCCTGGCCGGCGGCCTGCAGCGGCGTCGGGACGTCCGCCAGCACCACGCCGGGCGCGCCCGACAGCAACTCGCTCGCCCGCTCCGGCCCGATCGGGCGCTCGAACCGGGCGTTGATCTGCAGCGAGTGCCCGGTGAACACCGGCACCCGCACGCAGGTGCCCGACACCTTCAGGTCCGGGATCTCCAGGATCTTGCGGCTCTCGTTGCGGAGCTTCTGCTCCTCGTCGGTCTCGGCGAGGCCGTCGTCCACGATCGAGCCGGCCATCGGCAGCACGTTGAACGCGATGGGCCGCACGTACACCTGCGGGTCCGGGAACTCGACCGCCGCGCCGTCGTGGGTGAGCCGGTCGGCGTTCTCGACGACCTTGCGCGCCTGCTCGTGCAGCTCCGACACGCCCGCGAGGCCGCTGCCCGACACCGCCTGGTACGTCGACACGACCAGCGCGGCCAGCCCGGCCTCGGCGTGCAGCGGCCGCAGCACCGGCATCGCCGCCATCGTCGTGCAGTTCGGGTTCGCGATGATCCCCTTGGGACGGTCCGTCGCGGCGTGCGGGTTGACCTCCGCGACCACCAGCGGGACGTCCGGGTCCATCCGCCAGGCCGACGAGTTGTCGATCACGACGGCGCCCGCGGCGACGACCTTCGGCGCCAGCTCCTTCGACGAGCCCTTCCCCGCGGAGAACA
Organism: Actinomadura sp. NTSP31; assembly: GCF_041951385.1. Lineage (NCBI taxonomy): Bacteria > Bacillati > Actinomycetota > Actinomycetes > Streptosporangiales > Thermomonosporaceae > Actinomadura > Actinomadura sp. NTSP31. The sequence goes on from NZ_JBGNUT010000029.1 coordinate 61,328, forward strand.
GCACGATGTCGAGGCCCGCGTAGTCGGCGGCCGCCGCGTCCTCGACGGTGATCTCGGTGTCGCCCCAGGGCAGCTTCCGCCCGGCCGACCGGGCCGAGGCGAACAGCCGCAGCTCGTCCACCGGGAATCCGCGTTCCGCCAGGATGCGAAGCATCACGCCCCCGACCTGGCCGGTGGCCCCGACGATCCCGATCCTCATGCCGCTCCCTCTGCTCGTCCTGCTCTGCCCGTGCGTCCGTCCCGCTACCTGGGCCGACGAGTCTGCCGAGGGCCGGTCTGGGACGTCCAGCGATTAACCCTTCACACCGACTTTAAGCGGCGCTCAAGAGACGCGGTAATGCGGCCGACGAGCCCGCGGCTGCGGGGATCCCCCCGGGGACCGCCTCAGGGGCGCGGGTCAGGGACGAATCAGGGCGGTTCCGGATGTCGCGTTCCCCCGTGTATGGGCATCATCGAGGCATGGACATGAACAAGGGCACCACCGAACGGCGGCTCCGCCGCACCCGCGACGGGCGGATGCTCGCCGGCGTCTGCTCCGGCGCCGCCGAGTTCCTCGGCGTCGAGGCCAACGTCGTCCGGCTCGTGCTGGCCGTCTTCACCGTGTTCGGCGGGGCGGGCATCGCGCTCTACGCGATCGCCTGGCTGCTGATCCCCGAGGAGGGCGCCGCGACGTCCGTCGCCGAGGACCTGTTCAAGAAGGCCCAGGACAACCCGAACGTGCAGGACGCGGTCCAGCGCACCAAGGACGCCGTCAACAAGAACCGCACCCACGCCTGATCGGCCGCCGTCAGGGCGCGGGGGCGGTCAGGGCGCGGGGGCGGAGCGGCGGATGCCGGGCAGGTCGTCGTCGCGGGACGCGGGGACCTCGACGGGCCCGGCCCGGTCGTTCATGGTGGTGATGACGCCGGCGCGGACCTGGTTCCAGGACAGCGACAGCATCGCGGCGACCGACAGCCCCATGACGCCCGCGAGGGCCACCACCGTCTCGGGGCCGAGGACCTGCGTCGCGGCGCCGCCGACCAGGATGCCGATGCCCTGGCCGGCGAGGATGCCGGACTGGGCGAGGCCGAACGCCTGGCCCCGGCCGGCCGGCGGCACGGCCGCGACGAACGCCGCGTTGGCCGCGAGCTGGTACGCGCTGCCCATGCCGGCCATCGCCCACAGGACGACCACGCCCCACAGCGGCGGATGCACGCCCGCGCCGACCAGCGGCAGGCAGGCGGCCATCGACATCCACCCCATCAGCCGCAGCCGGTTCGTCGGGCGGACGAACCGGCTGAACAGGAACGCCCCGAGCACCATGCCGGTCGGCATCGCCGACATCAGCACCCCGACCGTCACCGCGCTGTCGTCGAACGTCGCCGCGTACGGGGCCGCGAGCCCCTCCGGGACGACGTAGAACGCGCACAGCCACGCGAACGACACCAGCGACCGCAGCACCGGGTCGCCGAACACCAGGCGCGCCCCGTCCCGCGTCCCGCGCCACAGCCCGAGCGACTCGCGCTCCCGGCGCTTCGGCGCGGCGCGCGGCCGCAGCCCGCCCACCAGGATCACCGCCGACATGCCGAACGTCAGCGCGTCGATGGCGAGCGCCTCGTAGGCCCCGACCACCGCGACGACCGCGCCGCCGGCCAGGAACCCGAGCATCTGCGCGCCCTGGTGGGTCATGTTGTTGATCGCCGACCCCGCCACGTACCGGTCGCCCTCCAGGACGTCCGGCAGCACGGCGGCGCGCGCGGCGGTGAACGGGGTGCCCAGCAGCACGGTCGCGAAGACGAGCAGGCACAGCCCCGCGAACGGCATCGCCACCAGCGCCATCAGGGCGACCAGGCACGCCCGCAGCACGTCGCAGACGATCATCACCGTGCGGCGCGGGAACAGGTCGGCCAGCCCGGACAGCACCGGCCCGCCCACGATCGGCGGCAGGTACGTCAGCGCGTAGGTGACGGCGGTCAGCAGCGCGGAGCTGGTGCGGTGGTACACCAGCACGGCCAGCGCCACCTGCGCCAGCTGATCCCCGACGAACGACAGCGCCTGCGCCAGCCAGAGGGCGCGGAACTCACCCACCGCGAACACCTCGCGGTAGGTCGCCTGCTCCTCCGCCGGACGCCGGTGCCGGCCGGTCTGCCTTCCCGCCACGCGCGCTCCAGTTCGGCTCGTCCAGGGTTGGACGACCCTCCTATTAACTCACGCTGCGTGGCAGTTATGTGACCTACCGTGCCCAAATATTGAAACGCGTTGCCGGTCGGGCTCAATACCCCAGCTCGTGGAGCCGGCGGTCATCGATCCCGAAATGATGCGCGATCTCGTGAATCACGGTGATCCGCACCTCCGCCACGACGTCGTCCTCGGTGTCGCAGATCCGGAGGATCTCCCGGCGATAGATCGAAATGTGATCGGGCAGGACGGCCCCGTACCAGTCGCCGCGCTCGGTGAGGGGTACGCCTTGGTAAAGGCCCAGCAGGCCGCGCTCGGGTGCGTCATCCTCGACCACGATGACGACGTTGCGCATGTGCGCGGTCAGCTCGGCCGGGATGGTGTCGAGGGCCTCCCCGACCAGCTCCTCGAACGCCTCCCGCGACATCTCGATCACACTGCCATTCTGCTCGACGGAAGGATGATCGTTGCCTCCCCGGCCGACCGATCTCGCCGCCCGGCTCCGCACCCTCGCCGCCCGCCTTCCCCCTGCCGCGTCCGCCCGGCTCACCGCCCTCGCCGCCCGGTTCCCCCGCGCCGCGTCCGCCGCCCGCCGCGCCCGCACCGGCGCGGGCCGGGCCGGCGCCGCCGGGGCCCGCGCGGCCCGCAGCCGCTGGGCGCGCGTCGCGCTCACCCTCGTCATCGGCCTCGCCGGCGGCTACGTCGGCCTCCTCGTCGGCGGACGCACCGTCACGCCCGTCGGGCCCGCGAACGTCCAGTTCGTCCTGCATCCGTCCCTGCACGGCGGCACCACCCTCGAACTCCCGCCGCTCGGCGCCGTCCACCTCGACACCCACGCGGGCCCGGTCTCGGTCGAGGCCCACCTCACCGACGTCCGCCCCGACCAGGTGCAGCAGCTCATCGAGGACGACTCGGCGCTCGACCGCCTCACCGACAAGATCGCGGACCAGATCCGGCACGGCGTGACCGTCCTGCTCGTCCGCGCCGCCGTCCTCGCCCTGGTCTTCGCGTTCGCCGCCGCCCTGCTCCTGTTCCGCTCGTGGCGGCGCGCCCTCGCCTCCCTCGGCTTCTCCGCCGCCGGCGTCCTCGCCGTCGCCCTCGTCGCCTGGACGACCTTCGACCCGCAGTCCGTCGCCGAGCCCCGCTACACCGGCCTGCTCGCGAACGCGCCGCAGGTCGTCGGCAACGCCGAGAACGTCTTCACCCGCTTCTCGCACTACCGCGCCCAGATCGCCCGCCTCGTCGGCAACGCCTCCAAGCTGTACGCGGCGACCTCCAGCCTCCCCACCTACGAGCCGGACCCGTCCACCATCCGCGTCCTGCACGTCTCCGACATCCACCTCAACCCGACCGCCTGGAACGTGATCAAATCGGTCAGCACCCAGTTCCAGGCCGACTTCGTCATCGACACCGGCGACCTCATGGACCACGGCAGCAAGCCCGAGGACAGGTTCGCCGACTCGATCTCCGGCCTGAAGATCCCCTACGTCTACGTCCGCGGCAACCACGACTCGGCGAGCACCCAGAAGGCCGTCGCCCGGCAGAAGAACGCCATCGTCCTGGACGACCGGACCCGCGAGGTGCAGGGCCTGCGGGTCTACGGCGTCGGCGACCCCCGCTTCACCCCCGACAAGAGCACCCGCGACGACTTCGTCGGCTCCGACCAGGTCCGCGCGGAGGGCGACGTCCTCGCCGACCGGCTCCGCAAAACCGGCACCACGCCCGACATCGTCCTCACCCACGACCCCGCCGAAGGCGAGGCCTTTTCCGGCCTGACCCCGTTGATCCTGTCCGGCCACCTGCACGCCCGCCAGACGAAGCTCCTGCCCACCGGCACCCGCCTGTTCGTCCAGGGCTCCACCGGCGGCGCCGGCCTGCGCGGCCTGGAACACGAGCAGCCCACCCCCATCGAGCTGTCCGTCCTCTACTTCAACCGGGCCTCCCACCGCCTCCAGGGCTGGGACGACCTGCAGCTCGGCGGCCTCGGCCTCACCTCCGCCAAGATCGAGCGCCACCTGGAACCCGACCCCGACCGCGCCGTCGAGCCGCAGCCCCCGGCCACCGCCCCGCCCGTGTCCCCGTCCTCCCCGTTCCCCTCGACGTTCCCCTCCGACTGGCCGTCCCGGAGCCCGTCCCCTACCTCGACCGCCACTCCCACCCGCGAACGGGGGTAACCGTTTGCGCACCGCCCCGCCATGTCCTCTACACTTGACCGGGTCGAGTGGCAATGTTCTCCGCCACACCGGGCCCCCTTCGTCTAGCGGCCTAGGACGCCGCCCTTTCAAGGCGGTAGCGCCGGTTCGAATCCGGTAGGGGGTACCACGCGCATGGCTGCAAGATCATCATCCGGTCCGCCGCCGTCCCCCATGATCGCCGCTTTCGCGGCGCGTAGTTGCGTGTCCGCCGTTTCGGGCGTGATCGTGACCTGGACGTCGACCTGGTTGCCCTGCTTGTCATGACGCATCTGGACAGCGAACGCGTCCAACAAGCGCCGCAGAGTCGGCTCAGGTAGCAGGTCGAGATCGACTGTCCCGGTCGGGCAGTGGTCCAGCAGCTCGGGACACGGTGCCACCGGAGTCGCGTCCCGTAGTTCGCGCAGCGTGGTCTGTTTGGCCTCCAGGTCCGCGCCGATGCGTGTGGTGCGTTCGTTGATGGAGTTGACGAAGACGGGCGTGGGTTCGTCGGCGGCCTCCAAAGAGTCGAGGACGCGTTCCTTGCGGCGCTTCAGCTCCGCGATCTGTCGCTCGACCGTCACCAGGTGTTCCCGGTGTTCGTGGAGATGGGTGTCATCGAGCCGGGCGAGCAGGGTGCGCAGGCGTTCACGGCGGTGGGGTCCGAAGACCTCACGGTTGAAGAACTCGGTCAGGCCCGCCATGAGGGGTTCCTCACGGACCCAGATGCTCGCCGGGTGCCCTTCGGGGCGGTAGGCACGAGCGGGACGGCAGATGTAGTAGGTCCGGCCCCGGCTTTCCTTACCGAACATCCGTCGCCCGCACAGTCCGCAGGTCATGTAGGAGCGGAGCGCGTAGGAGCGACGGGTGGCGGTGTGCGCGGTGTTGGGCCCCGGGCGGCTGCGTGAACCCTCCCGGTCACGGGCGACCTTCTGGGCGTCAGTGAAGGTTTCGACGCTCACCAGGTCGGGATGGGTGGGTGCGCTGGACCAGATCCACGCCTCGGGAGGATTGTTGCGGCCTCCCGCCGAGGTGGTGGCCTTGCGGTTCCACACCATGTAGCCGGTGTACTTGGGATTGGTCAGCACCTCCCGGACCGAGGAGTAGGTCCACTTGCCCACACTGCGGTGCTTGGCGGTGGCGACCGGCGGCGGGTACCGATCCAGATCGCAGTTGAGCCGGTCGGCGATGGCCTGATAGCCGTGACGCTCAGTGACACGGATCTCGAAAATGGTCTGCACTACCGGGCCGCGCACCGGGTCGGGAGCCAGGACGTGCTTGGTGGCTCCCTGCTCGCGGCGGGGGGCGACCGGGTGAGGGACCTTGTGCGCCAGATATCCGTACGGAGGCCGTCCGACGTTGAAGCCTTGCTCGGTGTGGACTTCGAACCCGCCCCAGGCTTTCTCCAGCATCTCCAGGACGTACCACTCGGCCACGCCCTGCTTCACCCGACGCGTGAGCACCTGGGAGGAGCGTTTCCCGTTCAGGGTGATCGGTTCGTCGGACGCCCACAGCGGGATGCCGACCTTCTCCAGGGTGTTCTCGATCTGGGTGCCGACGTAGGTTCGCCGTGCGATCCGGTCGACCGACTCGCAGATCACCGCGTCAAACCGCCGATCGGCCTGGGCCGCTTCCGACAGCAGGTCTTGAATGCCGCCGTCGCGCGGAACCGGAATGTTGAACCGCTCGTGCCCGCGTCCGAACCCGCGGGCGGCGAGGTCCTTGCGTCCGGACTCGATGTCGTAGAAGTGCGCGACGATCACCGCGCGTCCCGGAAGGGATGTGTGCAGGGCGGTCTGGCTGTTGGCGAGTTGACGCGGAAGCGACAGTGTCGGGTCCTGCTTGTCTTCGGTCGAGGTCCGGCCCGCGAACGCGACCTTGAGCGGACCGTCCAGCCGAAATCCTCCGCCGGGTCCGGTCAGTCCTGCGGATCGGCTGCTATGGGTTCCTCGGGTGAAGACGTCGAGCGGGATCGGGCTGTGTGTCTGGTCCGCCATTGCAGTACCTCCTTGATCGCCAGTGCCTGGGCCCGAGTGAGTTGCTTCTGGACCGGCGGAGGGGCAATGAGCATCCGCCAGACCAACTCGGGGGCCTCACCCGCTTCTCGGGTGCGCTTGCCCGGACCGCTCACCGGTGCCCTCGTCGCCGGGTGGTGGTGACGGTGGGGTAGGCGGTCGGCCGGTTCGGGTACGACGGCACACCTTCACCGTGAAGATCAAGCCCAGCTACCTCGTTCGGTGAAGCCGCCGTCCGGGTTCGGGCCTGGAACACCAGCAGGTCCTCGTGGGCCGTGGCCAAGGCTGGGATGCCGTTGTCGCGGAGACGGCGGGATTCGATCATCTGGAAGAACGAGGCGCGGGTGACGATCCGTCCGTCGCGGAGTCCGCACAGCAGGGCGGCGAACCGGTCGGCCAGGATCAGGCCGTTGTCTTCGGCGGTGGTGATGACCTGGCCCGGCAGGTCGACGAGTTCGCCGGCGACGCGGAAGGGGCGGACGGTGACCGCGATGACTCCGCCGGGGCGCAGCAGGGCCGCACATCCGGTGAGGATCTGTCCGAACCCGGTGACGAGTTCGGCGGTCGGGCGGTGGGCGAGGTTGCGGCGGTCGGTGGAGTAGCGGTTGTGGGACTTGTCGATCTTTCCGCCTCCGTTGTCTCGATCGGTTCGCACCTGCCCATGGGTGGTCGCCCCGTAGGGAGGGGAGGTCACCACGAGCGCGGCAGTGTCCGTCCGCTCGGCGAGAGCGGTGGCGATGTTGCGGGCGTCGCCGTGGACGACCTGCCCGGTGCCGGTCGCTCCCTGGGCGCGGGCATGGCGGAGGTTGCCGGCGGCCATCTGCGCGAAGCGCGCCTCGTACTCCATGCCGGTGGCATCGCGTCCCTGGTGGACGGCTTCGACCAGGGTGGTGCCGATGCCGCACATCGGGTCGACAACCAGGTCACCGGGCTCGGTGTAGGTGGCGATGACCCGAGCCGCGATCGCAGGGAGCATCTTGGCCGGGTGCGCCATCGACTCGGGCGTGTAACGCCCCTTGCGCTGGAGGCGTGAGGGCTGCTGGCCGGTGAGTAGCACAGAGGTGAACACGCGGCTGTTCACGTCCGTGTTCATGTTCATGCCGGTGTTCATGTTCGTGTTCATCGGGCGCCTCCCTGGTCGTTACCGGGTCGAGTCAGCAGGCAGACGTCGGCGTGGACACGGGCCGCCGGAGGCAGGGCTCGGGAGCGGATGTCACGGAGCTGACCGAGGTCGCCGGGGCCGGCTTGGACGAGGAGGATGTCGCCTTCGACGGGGACACGGACGGCGATGACGTGCTGGCTGTAGCGGAACCCGGCGGTGCGGGCCTGCTGGATGATCGGCGGTGCCGGGTCGACGAGACGTCCCCGGTGATGACGGGCGGTGGTGACGACCGCCAGATGTCCGCCCGGCCGCAGCAGGCGGAACGCGGCGGGCAGGAACGAACGGGTCTGGAAGGCGCTGTTGGCCAGCACGTCGGACAGGCAGGCCGGGCACCCGCCACGGGACCGAATGGCTCTTGTCCCGGTCTCGTCCGTGGTGGCGCCGGGCGTCGGCGGTGCCGCGATCACCAGGGAGACCTGGCCGAGGTGGTCGGCGATGCCGCGGTGCATCTGGTCGGCTCGGCAGGGCCGCATCTTCACGCGGCCGAGGTGGTCGGTCGGCACTGCCGCGCGGAGTTGTGTGCCGATGTAGCGGGCGAGCGGGAAGTGCGGGACGCAGGCGATGGCCCGCCGGTCGAGGTCCGCGGCGGCGTGGAGGGTTGCGGCGTTGGCGGTGAACGTCTCGACGACCACGTCCCCCTCCTGGGTGGCGGTGGTGATGAGGTGGCGGGCCAGCGCGGTGCTGATGCTGGCGCGGTGCCGGTCGCAGGTGCGGACTTGTGCGGCGCGATGCGCCGGCCCCTGGCAGTGCTGGCCGTCGCCGCGCAAGGGCTGGTCGGTGGTGTCGTCGGGGCAGAGCCAGACGGTCAGCGGCAGGAGCTGGCGCGCGCGGATCGCCGGTGTCGGCTTGGGCTGGTCGGTGTTGGTCATGCTGGGTGACCCGTGATGGTCACCCGGTCCCCTGTCACCAAGTAAGAGACCCGTCGCATGCGAACCTTGGACAACGGGCTGAGCTGGGGATCTCGCGCCGCCAGGTGTATGGGCTGCTGAAGCGGTGGCGGGCGGGTTCGGGGGTGGCGTCTGATCTGCTTCCGCGGCGGTCGAGTGGCGGTCGGGGCCGTGGCCGAACTCCGGAGGAGGGTGAGGCGCTGCTGGCCGAGGCAATCCGGTCCCGGTATCTGACTCGGCAGCGGCAGACGGTGAGCGCGGTCTACGCGGTCGTCCGGCAGTGTCGGATCCGTGGCCGTGTGGCGCCGTCGCGGGGGACGCTGGAGCGTCGGATGGCCCATCTGGATCCGGTGGCGACGACGGCGGCTCGCCACGGCGCGGATGCGGCCGGTGGTCGAGGACAACGTCGTGCCGCGACGCGACCCTGGCTGATGCCGCCCGAGCCCGCGCGGCCGGAGACCGTTGAGCTGGATCGGCGCACCCACGTGCCGAGTCGCCCTGCCGCGCCGGTCTGTTCACGCGGGGGTCTGGTTCCGGCTGCTCCGGACACTGCTCTATGAGGTCAGCATGTCGCCGTCGAAAGCGCGCCAGCGTTCACAAGCGTCCTCCACACGATCCGGGAGGCCGCCGAGACTCCCGCCACGGCCGGGCTCAGCGTCTTGGGCCCCTTTGAGGCGCTCGACAGGGACAACAAAAGGCGACGTTCCAGGCCGCCGCGATCGCCATGCAGCAAACCGAAACAGGAGTGATCACCGCGCGGGGCACCCTCGGCCCGCTGCTGACCTCTATGCCGTGGCAGCCCGTCGATGCCGGGACCCCGCCCAGCCGACCGTCCCGCGACCTGCACGACCACCACGGCATTCCCCAGCCGACGTGGACGCAGCGCTCAGTCACGTTCGCAGATCTGATACGCAGATCTGCTTGACAGATCTGCATCGCAGATCTAAATTTCAGATCTGATTCTTCGAGCGAGGGAGAGGTCATGAGCGTTCAGAGGAAGATTGAGATTTCTGGGGCGCTGTGCGTGCAGAGGGGAACCCAGATGCTCCAGGCGTTCGCCGATGCCGCCACCGTGTCGGAGCATCAGCAGATCGACATCTTCAGCCCCGACAGCCGTGAGGGGTACCAGCGGGCACCGGTCACTACCAGGGTGCGTAAGGCCGCCCGGTACTACGACGAGAAGCAGGGACGGATGCCTAACCCCCTGCTCATCAACGTCCGCAAGAAGGACATGGACGAACAGCGGGTCGCCATCGTGGTGGATGCCGACCATGCCGGCTACGAGAGGGCCCTCCGCAGGGGAGGGAACTGGATCGGCACAGGCCGTATCGCCTTCGCCGAGGACCTGGAACTGTGGATCTACGATGGCCAGCATCGCGCCGGAGGCCTCAACCAACTTCTCGACGAGCAGCAGGACGTCTACGGGGACTTCCCGGTACCGATCAGCCTCACCCTCGGCCTGGACCAGGGCGAGGAGATGAGGGAATTCTTCGAGGTCAACACCAACGCCGCCCCGGTCAAGACCGACCTGGCCTGGGAACTGCTGACCAAGATGGCCGAGGACGACCCTGAGCTCAGGGAGATGCTCGCGGCCGAGGACCGGGACTGGGTGACGCGTGCCTATGCGGTCGTGGATGAACTGGAGAAGCTCGAAGGCCCCTGGAAGGGCAGGTTCCAGGAGGCCAACCGGCGCAAGACCCGCGGCGACGGGGTGACCATCCCCAAGCCGCAGTTCGCCCGTTCCCTTAAGCCCGTCCTGGACATGCCGCTGTTCAAGCGTGCGGAAGCCGACAAGATCGCCGCGGTCATCAACGCCTACTGGACCGGCATCCGCCAGGTCATGCCCGAGCCGTTCGAAGAGCCCACCGATTTCGTCCTGCAAAAGGGCAGCGGAGCCGTCGCTCTGCACCGCGTGCTTCCGCAGGTCATCGAAGTGGTGCGCAGCACCGGCGGAGGACTCGGACAACCGAACCTGTACGCGGACGTGATGATCGACCTGCCCACACTGGAAGGCGAAGCCGTCGACAACGACGGCCAGCGGGCGATCCGGTCGGGCGCGGACTTCTGGCGGGTCTCCTCCGTCGCCTCCGGGTTCAGCGGTGACGCCGGCCGCCGGCGCTTGAGTCTTCTCATCCAGAGCCGCCTGTCCTCGCCCGCAGAGACGATCCAGCTCTGACGCTCCCGGCCACTCAATCGCAACCCGAAGATTCCGCACTCTCATATGGAGAGGACATCAGCCAGTGACCGACACAAAGCAGCCGCAGCCGTCTCCCACCGAACTGTCGCGGATCGTTCAACGCCGCAGCGGGCAGGCTACCGTTCCGGCCGCGCAAGGTGTCCTCTTCGCCTACGTCGACAACTCGAACGTCTGGATCGAGGGCCAGCGGATACAAGCCGTGCACCGGGGCCTGGCTCGCGATCCATATGACGCCATGGCCCGGAAGATCAGCGCGCCGTGGGCGTATGACTTCGGCCGCCTCTACGAGATCATGTGCCCGCTCGGCTCGAACATCGGGCGCTCGCTTCTGGTGGGCTCAAGGCCACCCCCGAACGACTCGGTATGGGACCGCGCCCGCAACGAGGGCTTCGAAGTCGACATCTTCGACCGCAACGCCTCCAATAAGGAGAAGCAGGTCGACTCCCACATCGTGACAACGATGATGGAGGACTCCTTTATCCACATGAACCCAGAGCGCGCGGACGTCGCAGTCTTGGCCGCTGGCGACGGCGACTACCTGCCAACAGTCCGGTCACTGCAGAAACGACACCTCAAGGTCAGGGTCGTGTTCTGGAAACATGCCACCAGCCGAGAACTGCGCGACACCGCTGACGAGTTCGTCGCGCTCGACCAGCGCTTCGACCGACTGACCCTGTCACCCCGAAGCTGACGACAACCCCGCGTCGAACAGTGCGGGTAGGGGCGACACCCCTGAAGATCGAAACGAAGGGCTGGCCTCCGCTCAGGAGGCCAGCCCTTCAAACTGTACGCACATGACTTCGGGAATCAGTGCAGAGGACTACGAGAACCGACAACCGTGCTCCCGCAATCCGGCGGGCGATCTCTCGTGAGCGTTTCGGACGGGGATGGCCGGACGGGGATGGAACGCCCTCTGAACATTCGCCGCGCGTGAACAGGTCGCGAACGGGTGAGCAGCAAGGAGGGCGATTCGACCGGTGGAGGCGTGTCACAAGAGGGCCGCGAAGGGTTTTGATCTTCCTTTCCCCGTCCACGCGCTGGCCTGGTGTCCATGCACGTCAGCGGGCTCTTGTTCGTTTGCCGTTGCTTGACCGCCCCGAGCCGTCGACGGCGCGCTCATGCCTGAACACATCGTGTTCACGCAGGTCACGGCGTTTCTGAGCAGACCGTGGACAGATCCGGTGTGCGGTGTCCCACCGAGGTGAACAGGCTGTGAGCTGGGAAAGTGTCCATGATCTGCTCATGGCCTCTGAGGAGATGTCGGTGTCCGATTCGGAACCGACCACTCGGGGGTCTTCATGCACACCGCCAGCGTCATCACCGCCGCCGTCCGACCGACCAGCGGCCCTGCCGTGGGCAAGGCGTCGCGCTCACGCGGCCGCACCGACATCGCCGACCGCCCGTGCGACCGCCGCACCGCGCTGGAGACCGCGCACGCGCTCACCGCCGCGGAGCGCAGCTTCGCCGCGCTGGTGCAGGGGCCGGCGCCGCTGACGGTGGACGGCGCCGCGCTCGGGCGCGGGCTGCCCGCGCGCCCGATCGATCTGCTGGAACTGCGGGCGATCCTGCTGCACCCGGCGACATGCTTCGACACCCGCGACCACGTGTGGAGAGACCTGGTCACGCAGGCCCGCCGCCACGGCTCGGACTGGATCATCGGGTGCGTGGGCGTCGCACTGCCGGGGTTGAAGGCGGTCGTGCGTGACCGGCTCGTCCACCTGGACTACGACCCCGAGGTCGGTACCGCGCGGGTCGCCGGGGACCTGGTGACGGCGTTCTACCACGCGCTGCTGCGCGTGGATTTGAACCGGCCGAAGGTCGCACAGCGGCTCGTGTCGCAGTCGGCCCAGACTGTCGTGCGCGCCTACCGGCCGAAGGTGCGGACGGTGCCGGTCGACCCGTACACCATGGCCGAACTGGACCCGTCGGCCGCCTCCACCGGCGGGCACCCGGAGATGCTGCTGGACTCGGCGGTGCGCCAGGGCGTCATCACGGCGCAGGACGCCGAGATCATCGCGGTGACTCGGCTGGAGAAGGTGCCCCCGGCGGAGCTGGCCGAACGCCTGGGAACGTCCTACACCGCGCTGATGAAGCGCCGCCGCCGTGCCGAGCTGCGGCTCGTCGAGGCGATGCGCGACGAGGGCCTTCGAGACGACATCGAGTACCTGATGTCCACAACCGGGGTCTGAGGGGTCCCTTCCTTGTTGAGAGGAACCGCAGGGGCGAGGACGAGGCCGGGCCGGATGTTCACCCGGTCCCCGCCGTCCGACCATCCGCCGAGTGCCTTCGAAGGAGGACACCCGTAAGGCCCGGCCCCGTCTTCGCCCCGCGGTCCTCTCTCCATCAACAGCCGTTCGCTGTCCGCGCGTCTCGTCGCCGCATCGTGCTCGTGTCTGGAGGGCTCCCAGTTGAGCGTCCGCCCGTCGTCCGTTCTTCTTTCGTTCCGCCGGCCCCGTGTGGGCAAGGTGCGGCTGGCCGCCGCCGTCCTTGTCGGCTGCGTGGGTCTGGTGCTGTCCACCGTGGTGGTGGCGGTCACGCTGACCTCGGCTGCCCAAGCCGGTGCCGGTCCGGTCGTGCTGGCCGGAAATGCTCGCCTTGAGCAGGTGATCGGCAACCTGCGCAATGTCATCGTCGGTCTGCTGGTCGCGCTGGCCACGCTGTTCGCCACGATCGGCGGTGTCCGCTACCTGCTGGCCGGGGGCGACCCCGGCGAGGCCGAGGCGGGAAAGCGGACGCTGCGCAATGCCGCGATCGGGTACGGGATCGCGGCGCTGGCGCCGGTGCTGGTTCAGCTCCTGCAGTACATCGTCGGGTCCTGACCATGCGCGCTTCCTTGAGGAAGGGTCCGCGCAGGGCTGCCGTGATCGGTGTCGTCCTGGTGGCAGGTGCCTGCCTGCTGAGCTCAGCCGGGCACGCTGATACGGCTGCGTCTCCGCCCCAGCCGTCGCCGTCTCCGGCGCCGAGCGTCGCCCCGTCCTCATCGCCTTCGGGCTCACCGACCGCAGCGCCGTCCATCGAGACGCCGTCCACTTCACCGAGCGGCACCGACACCGGCGACGGAGCCTCGACCGGCGACGGCAAGGACGAATGCGGCTGGATCGATGTCGGCTGCAAGGCCAAGCAGGCCATCACGGGCTGGTTCCAAGCCTTGGCCAGCGGCGCTCTCAAACCGGTGATGGGGACCCTGGCGGCGACGCAGTTCTCCACACCCGAGATCGGGTCGGCGCCGATGAGGCAGGCCGAGCAGATCTGGGGCACCGCGCTGGCGATCGCCGACACCTGCTTCGTGCTGCTGGTGATCCTCGCCGGCGTGATGCTGATGGCCGGACAGACCGTCGCGGGCGAAAGCTCACCGGGCCAGACCGCGGTGCGTCTGGTGACCGCGTTCATCGCGATGAACACCAGCCTCATCTGGATCGGCTACGGCATCCAGTTCGCCAACGGTCTCGCCACCGCCATCTTGATGAACGGCACCGACAAGATCGACCCCGACCAGGCCGGACGGGTACTCGCCGAGGGCATCGAAGCGTCCATCAACACCGGCGGCGCCTTCTACACCATCGTCTCCCTGATCACGGTGATCCTCGCGGCTGTCCTGCTGTTCGGGTACGTGATGCGCCTGGCCATCATCATGGTCCTCATCGGACTGGCCCCCGTCGCGCTGATGTTCCACGCCCTGTCGCTGACGGACGGTCTGGCGCGGCTGTGGTGGCGAGGAATCTCCGGCATGCTGGCGATCCAGGTCTGCCAGTCGTTCGTGTTCATCACGGCGATGCGGCTGCTGTTGTCCCAGCACAGCGACAACAACCATCCCTTCTTCGGGGTTCCGACCGAGCAGGCCGAACTGATCGACCTACTGCTGGTCATCGCGCTGCTGTACATGCTGATCCGCATACCCCGCTGGGTCGCCCGGACGGTCTGGCAGTCCGCGCAGCCGAGGACGCTCCAGCGACTCGTCAGGACTCTGCTGGTCTACAAGGTGTTCGGCGCCGTCAACAACGCGGCCGGACGAGTGCTGCGGGGCACGAAGACCCCGCATGCCGCTGCGGGCGGTGCCAGGGCCGGCCGCCCTGGCCCTGGTGGTGGAGGGCATCGGAACCGTGGTCCCCACGGCGGCCCGCACGGGGGTCCCCACGGCGGCGGCCCCAACAGTCCGAGCGGCGGGCCCGGCTCGCAACCCGATCGCGGTGGCGCGCACGGCGCGCGCCCCCACGAACGACGCGGTCCCGATCGCAGGCACCGTCCCCGCTCCGCATCCGACCCCACGTCAGGCACCAGGCCCCGCAACGGGCCGTTCGCGGCCGGACGCACGCATACCGGTAGGTCGCCGCGTCCTGATCACCGCGCCGCCCCACGGGCCCGGACAGCACGCCGCCCGGCCCCGCAGGACGGCCCTACCCGACCACACCCGCGCATCCCGACACCATTGCCCACCCGGCCCTATCGGCGCGCTGAGAACCCGCGCCGTCCGGCGCCGCGCCGTTTCGTGCGGCTCGATCCACCGCGACGAAGCCGCTACGGCAGGAGGAGCCGTTGAACGACGACTACGAGCCGTTGTCGGCCCGCATCCCTGCCGACGTCGAGCAACCCGACAAGATCATGTATGGGCTCACCGGCCGTCAGGTCGCCATTCTCGGTGCGACCGCCCTGATAGCGGTGTCGGTCTTCACGGCCACCGCGCCCGTCCTGCCGGTCCCGGTCGCCGCCGGTCTGTGCTTCCCGCTGGTGACGGCCGGGTGTTCGCTCGCGCTCGGCCGCCGCAACGGCATGGGCTTGGACCGTTTCGCGCTCACCGCCCTTGATCACCTCCGGCGTCGCCGGACGCTGGTCGCCGCGCCCGAGGAGGTATCGGCGCCTCCGGCGTGGTGCCGGGTGCACGGCAGGCTTCCGGGCCCGCTGCGGTTCCCGGTTCGCGCGATCCGTCAAGACGGCGTGATGGAGCTGGACGGCGGCGCGACCGCCGTCCTCGTCCGGGCAGGGACCATGTCGCTCGGGTTGCGCACCGCGGCCGAACAGGCGGCGCTGGTCGGGTTCTTCGGACGGTGGTTGAACTCACTGGAGTCCCCGGTGCAGATCGTCGTCCAGGCGCGCCCCGTCGATCTGTCTGAACTCACCGAACGGGTAGCCGAAGCCGCTCCTGACCTGCCGCATCCCGCTTTGCGGCAAGCGGCTGAGGGCCACGCCGCCTTCCTCGATGAACTGGGCGCCTCCCGGAACCTGCTGATGCGCGAGGTGCTGATCGTGCTGCGCGAGCAGCCCCTTCCCGGAACATCCGGTGCCGGACGCCGAGGCCGAGCCCGCGAGACGAGCGCCGCAATCGTCGCGCGCCGCGCCATCGACACCGTCCGGGCCTTGACCGGCTTCGGAATCAGCGCCGACGCCCTGGACGCCGACGAATGCGTCCGTGTGCTCTCCGAGGCGTTCTCACCCAGCGAGGCGCGCCCTGCGCCATCCGCCGACCTCGATCAGCCCATCACCGGCGACCACACGACCGAGGAGCTCCAGCCGTGACGCAATTCCACCGCCGTCCCCAGCCCGAAGACCTAACCGACTTGGCCGCCGGGCTCCGCGCGGCCGCGCAGGGGTTCTGCGGCGAAGTCGCCGCGGTAGATCTGCTGATCGCGCACCGTTTCTGGTTCACCCGCGAGGACTTCCGCGAACACTTCATCCACTCCGCTCCAGCGGACAGCATCAAGCCCGTCTTGGCGTGGGTGCGGTGGACAGCCGCCGCCACTGCCTTCAATTCCGGGCGGCTGGCTTGCTCGTCCGGCGAGGCCGCCGTCCTGCTGATCGCCATCGCCCTGGCGACCGGCGGCCGGTTCCCCGCCTCCGCGCTGAGCAGTCTCGACCGCGAGAACTTCGCCCACGTCCTCACCGCGACCGTCCGCGCTGGCGGCCACAAGAACGCCCGCGTGGAGATCCGATGACCCGCCCTTCTCTGGCCCGCGCGGTCTTCTCGCGGATAGCCGGCGCCTCCCTGGCTTCTCCCCCGGGCCCCGGCGAGGCGGGGCCCGCTGACCTGGGCGACCTCCTGGCGCCGTCCGCACTGCGGATCAACGCCTCGTCCCTCGACCTTCCGGACGGGTGCTGCGCATCGTTCGGGGTCACCGGGTATCCGCGCGAGGTCGGCGCAGGCTGGCTGGAGCCGCTGCTCACCTACCCCGGACGTCTCGACGTCTCGCTGCACATCGAGCCGATCCCGCCGCTGATCGCCGCGCAACGACTCCGGCGACAGCTGGCGCGGCTGGAGTCCAGCGCCCGCGCGAACGCCGAGGCCGGACGGTTGGCCGACTTCAACGTCGAGGCCGCCGCCGACGACGCCGCCGAGCTGGCATCCTCGCTGGCCCGCGGTCACGGCCGTCTCTTCCGTGTCGGGCTCTACCTGACCGTCCACGCCCTGGACGCCGCCGAATTGGAAGGCGAGGTTCAGCAGGTGCGGGCGCTGGCCGGGTCGCTGCTGCTCGATGCCCAACCCACGACCTTCCGGGCGTTGCAGGGCTGGACGACCACCCTGCCGCTCGGAGTCGACACCATCCGGCAGCGCCGCACCTTCGACACCGAAGCGTTGGCGGCCTCGTTCCCGTTCGCCTCACCCGACCTCAACGCCCCCGCCGGGTCCACCGGTGTTCTCTATGGCGTCAACGTCGCCAGCTCCGGCGTGGTGGTTTGGGACCGGTTCTCCCAGGACAACCACAACTCCGTCGTCCTGGCCCGTTCGGGCGCGGGCAAAAGCTACTTCACCAAACTCGAAGCGCTCCGCCTGCTCTATCACGGGGTCGAGGTGTCGGTGATCGACCCCGAAGACGAGTATCGTGCACTGGCCGAGACCACTGGCGGCACCCACCTCGCTCTCGGCGCCTCAGGGGTCGCCTTCAACCCGTTCGATCTGCCCATCGACCAGGGCGACGACACCTTGATCCGGCGAGCGCTGTTCACTCAGACGCTCGTGGCCGCCATGCTCGGCGAGCCGCTGAAATCGTCCGCCCGGCCTGCGCTTGACCGCGCCGTGCTGGCCGCCTACGCAGCCAAGGGCATCACCTTCGACCCGGCGACCTGGACGCGTCCGGCGCCGTTGCTGGCCGACCTGGTGGAACAGCTGTCGATCAGCTCCCATCCCGAAGGCGTAGAGATCGCCGACCGTCTCAACCCCTACGTCGCCGGGTCCTACAAGGAGCTGTTCGCGCAGGCGACGACGACCCGTCCGGACGGGCATCTGGTGGTGTTCTCGCTGCGGGCCCTCCCCGAAGAGGTCAAATCCGTCGGGGTGCTGCTGGCGCTGGACACGATCTGGCGCAAGGTCGCCAACCCGGCCGACCGGCGACCCCGCCTCGTCATCGTGGACGAGGCGTGGATGCTGATGAAGGAAGCCGAAGGCGCCCGCTTCCTCTACCGGCTCGCCAAGTCCGCTCGCAAGCACTGGGCCGGGCTGACCGTCGTCACCCAGGACGCCGCCGACCTGCTCGCCTCCGACCTCGGGCGCGCCGTCGTCGCCAACTCCGCGACCCAGATCCTGCTCCGCCAGGCACCCCAGGCCATCACCGCCGTCGGTGACGCGTTCGGCCTCTCCGAGGGCGAACGCGCGTTCCTGCTGTCGGCCGAGCGCGGAGAGGGCCTCTTATGTGGTGGCAACGCCGGCGATAGGGCAGCTTTCGGCGCCATCTCCTCATCCGAAGAACACAAGGTCATCACAACGAACCCGGCCGAGTTGCTCGACCGCGAGGACGGAGAGGACGACCCGCTGTGACCTCCTCAAACGACGTACCGGAATGGACGCACATCTTCGACCAGGTCGGGCACATCCCCACCGTCCTCGGCCACTATGCACCCGCCCTCGCCGTCATGACAGGCGCGGCAGCCGTGCTGTTCACAGGGGGACGCGAACTTGTGCGCAGAGCCCGGGCCCGCCGGTTCGCCTGCGACGCCCGGCTGGTGACGGTGTCGGTACCGCCACAGGTCGATCCGGCCAGCGCGCCCGCCTGGTGGGCCCACCAGACCGGCCTGCTCGCCCCCGCGTGGAGACGCTGGCTCTTCGGCCAACCGCATCTGGCCTTCGAATACGTCGCCAGCGCCGCCGGCGTCCGCTTCCAGGTCTGGGTTCCCAACGCGGTACCGCCCGGCATGGTCGAAGACACCATCCGAGCCGCCTGGCCAGGCGCCACCACCACGACCCGACCGGCGCAGCCTCCCATCCCGCTGCTCACACCGACGACTGGAGGGCGGCTGGTGCTGTCGCGGGAGGACTCCTTTCCGCTGAAGACCGATCACCGGACAGACCCGATTCGTTCCCTGCTCGGCGCGGTCTCCGGGCTCAAAGACGGCCAGTACGCCGCCGTCCAGATCCTCGCCCGTCCGGTCACCGGCCGGCGTCTCGCACGAGCGCACCACGTCGCCACAAGGCTCAAGGGCGGGGCCTCGACTTCATCCCGAGGCTTCTTCTTCGACCTGCTCACACCCGGTGCACACACCAACGTCGCCGACCGCCCGTCCCGTATTGCCACTACGCATCCCGAGCGCGCCGAGCAGATCCGCGCGGTCCTGGCCAAGGCGACGCAACCGCGGTTCGAAGTCGACATCCGATACGCCGTCAGCACCGACCAGACGCCCCGCGCGGACAAGTGGCTACCCGGACGAGCCCACGCTCTCGCATCCGTCGCCGCGCTGTACGCCTCCGGGCACCAGCACCTTCGCCGCCGTAAGCTGCGCAATCCCACTACGGTCCTGGACTCGCGGCGGCTCGGCCGGGGGTATTTCCTCGGCGCGGACGAACTGGCGGCACTCGCGCACCTCCCCTTGGACGCGGACGCACCCGCCATCACCCGCGCGGGCGCCCGCCCCGTCGCACCGTCACCCGACGTCCCCACCGGCTCCGACACCGCACACGGGCCCGGCCGCGTGCTGGGCGATGCCGACGCGGGCCACCCGCGCCCCGTCGCGCTACCCGTCATCGGAGCCCGCCAACACGTCCACGTCCTGGGACAGACCGGCGTCGGCAAATCAACCCTGCTCGCCTCGCTGGTCCTGGCCGACGCCCGCGACGGCCGAGGCGCGCTGGTCATCGACCCCAAAGGCGACCTCATCGCGGACGTCCTCGACCGGCTGCCCGCCCGCATGGCGGGCCGGACGGTGGTGTTCGACCCGTCCGGCCCGGCACCGCCGCCCTCGGTCGGCATCCTGTCCGGTCCCGACCCGGCATTCGCCGTCGACTCGGTCGTCTCGATCTTCCATCGCTGCTTCCGCTCCTCATGGGGCCCACGACTGGACGACCTGCTCCGCTCGGCCTGCCTGAGCCTCATGCACGCCCACGGCCCCCGCGCCACCCTCGCCCAAATCCCGCAGCTTCTCACTGACACCGCCTTCCGCGCCCGCGTCGTCGGCCGCCTCTCCGACGACCTCCTCCAAGGGTTCTGGGCCGGCTACGACGAACTGTCACCCGCCGGACGCGCAGCCGCGATCGGCCCTGTGATGAACAAACTCCGCGCCGTCCTGCTGCGCCCGTTCGTCCACCAAGCGCTGTCGGCAACCGGCTCGACCGTCGACCTGGCCCGCCACCTCGACGACAGCGGCCTCGTCCTGGCCCGCCTCCCCAAAGGCGTGCTCGGCGAGGACGCCGCCCGCCTCATGGGCTCACTCCTGCTCGCTCACACCTGGCAGGGCATCACCCGCCGCGCCGACCTACCCGAGGAGCAGCGTCCGGACTCGGCCGCCTACATCGACGAGTGCCACAACTTCCTCAACCTGCCCGGCTCGGTCTCCGACATCCTCGCCGAGGCCCGCGGCTACCGCCTCTCCCTCGTCCTGGCCCACCAGCACCTGTCCCAACTGCCCAAAGACCTGCGCGACGCCGTCTCCGCCGACGCCCGCAACAAGATCTACTTCGCCGCCTCACCCGAAGACGCCACCGACCTCGCCCGCCACGTCGGCCCCGTTCTGTCCGCACACGACCTCGCCCACCTCGGCGCCTACCAAGCCACCGGACGCCTCGTCACCGCCGGCCAACCCACCGGGGCCTTCACCTTCCGCACCCGCCCACTCAGCGACCCGATCCCCGGCCGCGCCGACCACATCCGCGCCGCCTCACGCCAACGCTTCACACCCCGCGTGACCACGACCAAATCCACCAGCGACAAGAACACCCGCCTGTCAGCCGATCCGCGCGCCGAGATTCCGACCGAGGAGGGCCGCCCGCAGTGACCAAGACCATCCGCCACCGCCGAATGCCCAACACGTCCTCACGCGCGACACCCGAACTCTTCCTCGAACTCCGCAACCGCCTCACCGGCCGCGACCACGCCATCCTCGAACTGATCTGGGAACACCGCGTCCTCACCACCCACCAGATAGCCGCGATCTTCTTCACCACACCCGGCAAGGCCCGCGACCGCCTCCTGCAACTGTTCCGCCTCAAAGCCCTTGAACGCTTCCAGCCCTGGGTTCCGGTCGGGGCCGCGCCGTACCACTGGGTCCTCGGTCCGCTCGGCGCGCAGGTTCTGGCCGCCCATCGCGACACCACCTTCGCCGCGCTCGGCTACCGCCGCACCACCGCCCTGCAGATCAGCCACTCCCGCCACCTCGCCCACCAGGTCGGCGTCAACGAGTTCTTCACCCAGCTCCACGCCCACAGCCGCCGCACACCCGACGCCCACCTCGACAAGTGGTGGTCCGAACGCCGCTGCATCCGACTATGGGGAGACCTCGCCCGCCCCGACGCCTACGGCCGCTGGACCGAGACCACGACCAACGGCCAGGGGCCGGCAACGGTCGACTTCTTCCTCGAACACGACACCGGCAGTGTCACTCTCGCCAAGGTCGCCGCCAAGCTCAACGGCTACGACGCCCTCTCCGAAGCAACCGGCATCACCACACCCGTCCTGTTCTGGCTCCCCAGCGCCCGCCGCGAGACCCACCTCCAGGCGCTCCTCGGGACGCCACCGTTCCCCGTCGCCACCGCCGTCCACACACCCGCCAATGATCCCGGTGGCGGCCCCGCCGGACCCGTGTGGCTACCGGCAGGACGGGACGGCCCCCGCCGCCGCCTGGCCGAACTGGCGGCCACGCCGCCGCACGCGCCCGAACCCCGTACAGACAGCGCGGAGGACGCCGGTTGCCGATAGTCGCGCTCCTGGTCGCCCTCGTCGTCCTGGTGGTCGTCCTCATCGGCGCCGTCACCGGCTCCACGCCCCAACCCGACACATGCGAAACACAGGTCAACGGCCCGCCGGTCGCCGGAATCCCCGCCACCTACCTCACCCTCTACCGCAAAGCCGCAGCCGACTACGGCATCCCCTGGGAGATCCTCGCCGCCGTCGGATCCATCGAGTCCGACCACGGAAGCTCCACAGCACCCGGCATCCACTCCGGCGAAAACCATGCGCGCGCGGGAGGCCCCATGCAGTTCCTATCCGCCACCTGGGCCGGCTACGGCGTTGACGGCAACCACGACGGTAAGAAGAACCGCTACGACCCGGCAGACGCGATCCCCGCAGCCGCCAACTACCTGCGCCACAACGGCGCACCGCCCAAGATGCGCGCCGCCCTGTTCGCCTACAACCACAGCAATACCTACGTCGACAATGTCCTCAACCGCGCCCGCAAGTACAAGACCACACCCACCACCCCCACGAACGCCTCATTACCAGCCGAGTGCGCAGAGGCGGCCGCCGTCACCGCACCCAACGCCACCATGGCAAAGATCATCGCCTTCGCCATGGCCCAGCGCGGCAAGCCCTACGTCTTCGGCGCTGCCGGCCCCAACGCCTGGGACTGCTCCAGCCTCGTCCAAGCCGCCTACGCCGCCGCCGGCCTCACCATCCCACGCACCACCTTCGCCCAATGGCCCTTCGGCGTCCGCATCCCCAAGACCGCGACCCAACCCGGCGACCTGGTCTTCTTCAACTCCGGCCCCGGCACCTCCACCACCACACCAGGCCACGTCGGCCTCGCCATCGGCAACGGCCAAATGATCGCCGCCCGCTGCTCCACCTGCCACCCAGCCATCGGCGTAGAGACCTACCACCGCCCCAACTGGATCGGCACCACGCGCCCCCTCCTCAACAAGGTCCGAAGATGACCTCCAACGCACACCTGTCGACCTACAAGACAGGACCAGCGCGTCGACTCTTCCTTCTACTAGTCCGCTGAGCCTGCCGAAGGTTATCGCCGACGAGCACACCCAAGGTGACTGAGTGACCGTACTCCAAAATCTCTTGGACGCACCGTCGAAGAAACTCACTCCCCTTTCCTCGACTACCAATGAAGCCGCCCCGCACAAGATCACAAAACATCGTATTTGACAAATATTGAGGTACCGTTCTATACCCAAAGCGAACTCCTCCACGCGGCCCCAGAATCGCGTCACTCGATCTCAATTCTTCAAATTGCGATCGAGCAAGGTACATCCCTTGTATCAGCTCCGCGCCCTGCGCCATCTCCCCTCTCGCCTGACATAGCTTTATGTACGATGGCGCGACCGAAAGGCGAAATCCACCTTCTTTTACTTCGTCGCAAGATTCATCTACTCTCCTCATGCGCGCCAACTCGTCGTCGACATTACTATCGGAATCTGGGTAATAACACCAATCCCCGTCCGACCGTTTCATTTTCTTGTATTGCACAAAAACAAAGCTATCTCGATTTTCATGATAGTAGATCAGGTCCATCCCCAGTCCATTTTCCAGCCCCTCGCCTCCAACATTAGTCACAAAGAGAGTCTGTTCATTGGACTCAAATACCCGCCAAGCCTCACGGGTGGACCCGCTCGCCGACCAATCAAGGAATCGTGCCGCATCGTGTTCGACCAGCCTCTCCTCCGATCTGGGTCGCTGAGGTATCCCCTCAAGGAAAGGCACTGGACGCACAGATCGATCAACTCGCCATTCGGCAAGCACTCCCCGATCAAAGCCAGCCATATCGAAGACGACTCCAACAGCGTCACGCTCCCATGCCAGCAGTTCCCTACGAGGCGTATCGAGAACGAGAGGGTCGTCACTCCTGGAAAGCTCTTCGTAAGTTGCGCGCAACTTCGGATGCAGCTCCAGCAAAACTTCTATAAAGGCCATAGACTCCTTTTTTCCTAGTTGTCCATCGTGTTGAACTAGGCTATCGAAGCCCCGACCAAGCAGCTTAACAATCTCATGCAAACTTACGGGCGCGATGGGTGTAATTCGCCTAACAATTACTCGCCGATCAAAGTCGCCAACCCCTGCCCCAGAGATACACTCGCACATGAATTCAATTTTCTTCACCCCCTTGGATTCAATTGCTAGTAAGCCCACCTTACGCCCCTTCCACAAGCGTTTCGGCTTCGCTAGCACGTATTCTAGAGACCTATCTACAAAATCTCGATGCTTCCAAAGTGTGGCCTCGAATTCCTGGTCACACTGAATGATCGCAAGCATGGCCAATCTTTTCCTTTGAACTGGCTTGTCGTATATATAGTTGATCGGACCTGTGGATTCTGGTGCCAGGCTACAGAATTTTCCTGGCCCTTTCCAACGGTGGGAGATGACCGAATGGAGCTTCGATACGGCAAAGTACGTGACGGTCCCGACGGGATGTCACGCCGGCGGGACCGTCAGAGCGCGGTCAGAGGTCTAGGTCGCCAGCCTTCAGAAGGTTGAGAAGGTTGGTGAACACGGCGCGGTCGAGGGTGATGTGGCCGCCGTTGGGGTTCTTGCTGTCTCGGACACCGATGGCGTTCGGCACCTGCGCCACCTCCACGCACGCCTGTTCGGAGTTGCTGCGACTGCTCTTGCGCCACTTGGCCGCAGCGAAGTCAGCACTCATGGTCCGTTCATCTCCCTTGCTGTCTGCCGGAACAGCGCCGAACTGTCCTCTTGGGGGAGGGCGTTGCCCCAGATGACCGCGAACCCTTCCGAGTAGCGGTCGATCTCGCGGGCTCTGTCCAGGTACAGGGCTCCGGTGAAGCCTTGCACATACACGGTGGGAGGTTCGTGGTTGCGTCCGTCTCCCGTAGTAGCGAACCGCATGTGGATGAACGGGCCAGTGTCGAGTCCTCGATGCGCGCCTGCAGCGAAGGGCACGACACGGATGGAGACGTTCGGACGTTCGTTGAGCTCTGCGAGCCGGTCGAGCTGGGCCGCCATGACCGTCGGACCGCCGACGACCCGGTGGACAACGGCCTCGTTCAGGGCGGCCTTCAAGGTGGGCGGTGACGTGGAGCGGGTGACCAGCGTCTGCCGCTGGACTCGCAGCTGCACCCGACGGTCGATCTCCTCGTCCAGGAGACGGGTGTTGTTCGTGATGACCGCGCGAGCATATTCGGGGGTCTGGAACAAGCCCGGGACCAGCTCGGGCGAGTACTCCTCAAGGCTGCGCGCCGCCTCCTCCAAGCCGATGAAGAGGTCGAAGCCGTCGGGGATGACGTCGCCGTAGGCGTGCCACCAGCCCTTGCCCTTGGTCTCCTTGGCGAGACCCATCAGGGCCGTCTTCATGTCGTCGGGCGCCCCGTACACGCGGCACATGGTCTCGACGTCGTGGGACCTCAGAGACGTCTGCCCGGTCTCGATCCTCCACATCTTCGCCTCGGACCATTCCAGCGCCGTTGCGGCGGCTTGCACGGTAAAGCGTGCGTTTGTCCGAAGTTCGCGGAGATAGCGTCCGAGCTGCCTCCGTGGGACGGTCGACCCCGTCGCGGCTTCCGTCACCCGCATCACCTCCATCCCGGGGCGGTCTTTCACTCGAAATGAAAGCATCCGCCCGCACGATTCGCAATGAGCCTCCGACCTGCGGAAATTCAGTCCGGAGAATGCGTCCGAAGCCTTGCAGACGCGGTTTTCATGGTGCTCTACTCGGAGTCAGCACGGAAGTAGTTCGCGACAATCCGTGACCCCGGCGAACCGGTCAGGGCGCCCGTTCCGCGCTTCGCCACAGCACAGGAACAACCGCCCCCACCCATGAAAGAGGTCGATCATGAAGACCTTCGACGAACACCGAAGCGCGGACGACGACGGCCGCTCCCCCGGCGCGTGACCCCATGGGAGCACACGCGCGGACATCCCAAGCGCGCTACATCCCCTCGCCCCCGGAACCGAAGCGCGCGAGCGGCCCCGCACCCCTGATCCCCCAGCGCGAGCGGATCACCTTCCTGGCCCACCTCGCGGATGCATTCGCCTGCGTGGAGGGCGTCGTCACGGCCTTCGCCGAGGTCCAGGGGTACGCGGTCCTCAACGTGATCCCGCTGGGCCCGCCCGGACGGTCCGTCACGGTCGGGTGCCGCTACTGCCGAGACGGGGCGTGGTGGCTCTACGACATCCGCACCGGCAAGTCCATCCGGTCGGCGAACGAGCCGAGGGCGGCGGCGCACCTGATCAGAACCCAGATGGAAGAGGCAGCAGCAGCATGACCTTGGTGGTAGCGGACTACCCCCGGAAGCGCGTCGGTAAGGTCGCCGAGATCAACGGCATGTCCAGTGCCGACGGTCCGTGGATCAGCGTGCGCGAGGCATTCGACCTCACCGGTCTCAAGTCGGGCGTCCTGTTGCGCTGGGAGGAAGAGGGCCTCATCTCGGTCGTCCAGGACGCCGAGCGGTCGCAGCGGCGGTACCTCAAGCCGGAACTGGAGATCGTCGCCAAGCTGGGAACCGGCGGGCCGCCCACCCTGCGGAGCCTGCGCCACTACCTCAAGTCCCGTCCCGGCGGGGCGAGCGAAGGCGGCCTGGCGGCCAGCCAAATCGAAGCTGGCATCCAGCAGAAGGACGCGCCCGAACCCGGTGGTTCTGAGGGCGCGATGTTCGTGGCCACGCTGGCGAACCTGCTGCGCGGACAGAGGCTCTCGCCCGAGGCGGTCGGCGAGTGTCGGATACGTGTGACCAAAGATGCCGGCTCGCGCGGGGTTGCGATCGAGTGTCGTCGCCGCGCGAGTGACGGCGACCGGTGGTGGTTCAGCTGGGGCGGTGGTGTCTGGTTGTGCGAGGCCGACAACCCGACTGAGGCCGTGGTCCAGATGAAGGCGGCGCTTCGCACGATCGGGGCTCCCTCATGACGATGCCCGAACCGATGGGGTATACGGCCAGGCCGCAGGCCATGGGCTCGCTGATCTCCACCCTGTTCGCCGACCGGCTGTTCGAGCACGGCATCGCGTACGTGCGCGTGGGTCTGATGACGGTCTATGTGGAGGACCGTACGACGGCGGAGTTGGCGGGCATGAAGCGTCGTCCCGCTGATGAGGCCATCGGTGCGGCCCTGGGCGTCGTGGCCAAGGCGTGGGACGAGGCGATGACCATGCACGGGATGTTCCGCCGGACGATCGACGAGTGCCAGCGGCAGGTCCGTCTGGAGTTGGAAGAACTCGTCGACGAGCACGTCACGCTCGTACGGAAGGCGGCACAGACCGGGCCGCCTGTGCCGGATCCGCGCCTGGAAGGCGAGCAGGCCGAAGCCGAGCAGGACGAGCGGTTGTACGCGCGGATGCGCACTACGGGCGCCGACCCCGTCCCACAGCACTGCGGGCAACCGTAGAAGGCACGCCCCGCGCGCGAGGAGGGGAGCGCGCTCGGGGTGCGGGTCCTGGAACCGTTCGGCGAAGGGCCGGATCCAGGACCCATCCAGTCGCCGGGCGGGGGTCCGTGCCCCCGTCGGTCCCCGCCCGGTCCTTCCAACAGATCTTCGGTGAAAGAGGGTGTCGCGTGCTCACGGGTTCCTCCGCAAGACTGTCCGCGGATCTCCTCGTCATGGTCGTGCTCGTCCGGGAAGACGGCGGGGCCGGCGGTTCCGTCCCGACCTACGCTCTGGACCAAGTGCCTGGTGTGACGGCTCGGGCCCACGCGGCAGGCATCACCGCGTTGAAGGTCTTCGCCACCGACCGGCGAGACGCCTCAGGGACGCGGGCTTGCGCTCCCGACTCAGTGATGGCGCGTGCGATCCGCGCCGTCAAAGCAACATGCCCGAGTATGCGGGTGATGACGGAGACCTGCCTGTGCGCCTACCTCTCGACCGGCGATTGCCACATCACCGCGAGCAACGGGCAGCCCGACCAGGCAGCAACTGTTTCGGCGCTCGCGGGCCAGGCCGTGGCACATGCCAGGGCCGGAGCCGACGTGATCGGTCCGGCCGCCATGATCCCCGGCTCGGTCGCGGCGTGCCGTAGTGCGTTGAACTCCGCAGGATTTGATGAGGTGCGCATCATGCCGCACCTGATCGTGGACTCCCGCTTGTACGGCGGCTATCGGGCGGCCATGGGCATCCGGCCTCGGCAGGAGCCTCGCCCTTTCCAGCTACCGATTTCGGGACACACGGCCATGGCCGTCGAGCGGGGCCTGATGATGCTGGCCGAAGGCGCCGACTCGCTACTGATCGAACCGGCCCTGTTCTCAACCGACATCCTCAGCGGTCTGCACGCCAGGGCCAGCGTCCCGCTGCTGCCGTTCTCCGTGTCCG
The DNA here is from genome assembly GCF_041951385.1 of Actinomadura sp. NTSP31. Classification (NCBI taxonomy): domain Bacteria; kingdom Bacillati; phylum Actinomycetota; class Actinomycetes; order Streptosporangiales; family Thermomonosporaceae; genus Actinomadura; species Actinomadura sp. NTSP31. The sequence goes on from NZ_JBGNUT010000029.1 coordinate 89,310, forward strand.
GAGAATGCACGACCCTTCCGCCCGCGCTGCTGGCCGAGGAGTACGCCATGCTCCTGCGCGCCGGCGCATCGCGGGTGGTCAGCCATGCGGCGCTCACCCTCGCCGATACGCTCGGTGAGGCGCCGTCCACCATCTCGACACCTCGGAAGACATTGACATGACCATTGTTCCCATGGGTTCGAGCAGCCCTCTGGCTCCCGCCGTCGCCTACTTCGAGGACGCGTTGCCCAAGCGGGCGCTGCGGGTGGGTGGGCGCGCCAGTCACCTCGCGCGCGCCTACGCCCGCCGCGTCATCGACGCCCTCTCGGCCGTCGTGCCCGGCCTGGAGATCGAATACGTTCCCATCGAGACCTCGGCGGACCGGTACAAAGGCGACCTGTCGGAGTTGGGCGGCAAGGGCCTGTTCATGAAGGAGATCGACAAGGCCCTGATGATGGGCCGGATCGACGCCGCCGTTCACTGCATGAAGGACGTGCCCGGCGACGTTCCCCTGCCCAAGGAGTTCGTCTTCGCCGCCTACCTCGAACGCGACGACGTGCGCGACGCGGTGGTGTTCCCCGAGGGCTCCAAGTACAGCCTCATCAGCGACCTCCCGCCGGGCGCCCGTATCGGGACGTCCGCCGTCCGGCGCAAGGCGCAACTCCTGCGCAGGCGCCCTGACCTGAACGTCCAGCGGTTCCGCGGCAACGTCGTCCCGCGCTTGACCCGCCTCGATGAGGAGCGGGAGGTCGACGCCCTGGTGCTCGCCGGCGGCGGCCTGACCAAGGTCGGGATGCAACACCGCATCTCGCAGCGTCTCAGCCTGGACGAGATGTGCCCCGCGATCGGAGCGGGCGTCGTCGGCGTCCAATGCCGCAAGACCGACACCGGGATCGTGGAGCTTCTCCAGGTGATCGACGACGCCGAGACCCGGACTCACATCCTCGCCGAGCGGACCATGCTGCACGCCCTGCAAGGGCACTGCAACAGCCCCATCGCCGGGCACTGCCACACCACCGACGACGGCCAACTCAGCCTGATCGGGATGGTCTTCAGCCGGGACGGCGCCACGTTCGCCTACGCCCACGAGTGGGACACTCCCGGGCACGCTTACGAGCTGGGCGCGTTCGTCGCCGCGAGCCTGACTCGCAAGAACGCCCGAAGCATCATCGCCGGTACTCGGCTGGACTGAGCCGATGGCAACCAACATCGCCTCTCCCCAGACGGCAGCTCACGCGGTACTGACCGATTCTCGCGGCCTCGTCCTGCTGGTGCATCCGACCTACAAGGGCCGGTGGCATCTGCCGGGCGGATACGTGCACGAGGGCGAGCTGCCGTCCGCCGGTGTCGCGCGGGAGGTACGCGAAGAACTCTCCATCTCGCCGGCGTTCCCGCCGAGCCCCGCCCTCGTCGCATGGGCACCGAACGCCGGAGACCGTCTTCTGCTCTACTACTCGGCCAAGCTGTCCGCTCTGCAAGTGCGGGAAGTCCGAACCGACGGCCACGAGATCATCGGATTCCAGTGGTGCGACCAGGACTCCCTCAACCAGTGGCTCCACCCGGCCCTCGCCGACCGAGTCCGCCTCACCCTCGAAGCCTCCCGACGCGGACAGTCTCTCTTCACAGAACCGCGTCGGGCGGCGAGTTAGCGCGACGGCGCGCACGGGGCCGCACCCGGCGACGGCGCGCACGGGGCCGCACCCGGCGACGGCGCGCACGGGGCCGCACCCGGCGACGGCGCGCACGGGGCCGCACCCGGCGACGGCGCGCACGGGGCCGCACCCGGCGACGGCGCGCACGGGGCCCGGGTGGCGTTCCGCCTACCCGGGCCCCTAATGCGTGGTGCGCTGTGTGATCTGTCTGCCGGTCTACCAGCGTCGGGTGATGCCGCCGCCCATGAGTCGGCAGGCCCGTTCGTCCTCGTCGTTCAGGATGATGACGGGCAACTCGGTGACGCCGGTCTGCCGGGCCTTGTGGATCCGGTGCCACCCGTCGATCACGATGGGCCTGTCGGGGTGGGGGATCGGCACGGCCAGCAGCGGCCAGGACAGATCCACCGTCGCCGCGCGGTCGGCGTCAATGCGGACGATGGCACCGAGCGCGCCGATCTCCGCCACGTTCGCGCGGCTGACGGGGTACCGGGCGGCCGCCCGTGCGGCGCCCGCGACGTCCCACGCCCACCCGAGGAGCACGAACACCTGGTCGTGCGGGTCGTGCGCCGTGTCGTCCGAGGTCCTGTCGACCTGGTCACCGGACATGTAGCGTCTCCTTCGTCATGACAACCTCATTGGCTGGGGTCGTGGCCCATTGGGCCCGGTCATGACGGGGCGGACGGGCTACCACCCGTCCGCCCCGCCCTACGGGGTCACGCGGCGTGCGTGCTGTCCCCGTCACCGCGACCGGCGTCCGTGCCGGTGGTGGTGCCGTCCCCGGTAGCGCGGTCGGTGGTGGGGTTTGCCGCGCGGAACCGGCGCGGGCGCTCGCACGTCAGGACCGCCTCGCCCCTTCCGACGAGAGTGTCGAGGGCGTTGGCGACGGCGCCGGATGACCGGTCGAGCACCTTGGCGATCTCACCGGGCGTGAATTCCAGGTCAGGAAACGCGTTCAGGTGCCCGGCGACCAGGGGCCGCAGGGGCGACGGCGCGCCACGGTCACCGGCCGCGCGCGGCGTCCGCGTCCCGGTACCCGTCCGGGCGCTCGTGGTAGCGCGGGTGGTGCGCCGGACGCTACCGGCGTACCGCGCGACCTCGTCCATCCCGCGCGCCACCTGCTCGTCGTCGTCGGCCGCGATCGCGGCGAGGGTGGTGGTGACCGTGCTCAGCAGGTCCGCCAACACCACCCGCGCGTCCTCGCGCTGCTGCGCCTTGCGCAACTCGGCGTCGACCCGCGCGCGCCGTTCGGCCTCCTCCTCCTGCGCCTTGCGCAGCGACTCGGCCGTCGCCGCCCGCCGGTCCGCCTCGTCCGCCAGGACCTGCATCGCCGTCGCCAGGGTGTCCGGTGAGATCACCCCCGTCCCAGTGTTGGCCTCCGGCGCCGTCGTGGTGTCGGTGGCCGCGTCGTCCGCTGGGGCGGCCGGGGTGGCGTCACCGGTCCCGGCGGTGGCCGTCTGGGCCACCGGGGCCCACACGTCCGGGGTGCGGCCCCGGCCGGTGCCCTCACCGGGCGCCCGGACGGCACGCCCGGCCTCCGCGAACGCCGTCAGGGCCTTGGTCACTGTCGCGCGGCTGGTCCCGGACGCCTCAGCCAGCACCGACACCGTCGCACCCTCCGGCGCGGCGCTCAGCGCGTCCCACACCGCCCCGGCCGCCCCGTCCGGGCGCCCGTCCGCCGTGCCGTCCGCCGGGGCGATGGTGGCCGTGCCAGCGGTCGCGGTGGTGCCCGTCGCGGTGGTGTTGGTGTTCGCCATTGTTTCTGCCTCCCGAATGGCGGCCGGTGCGGCGGGACTTTCCCGCCCGGCGTCGTCCGCCATGACGACCATTTCTCGACGTCACAGCGAATGCAACACGGAGCGCCGACGAATTGTGTCGCCGAAACGGCTGGAGAGGCTTACCTCAGTAAACAACATTTTAATGACCGGGCTGACTTCGACGACTTCGAGCTGAGGCGACCCACACCTTCCGACGCCGTTGCGCCGGACTCGCGCGTTCCGTCCTCTGCCCAGCGGGTGGCGTCGGCTCTGCCGCGCAGCTATCGCGCCATACTTGGCACGCACCGATATCGGTGCCGGCGGCCAAGCCTTCTTAGTAGGGGAATATAGAAAGAGGTGTAGTGGAGTCGACGAAAAAATAGAAGGAGATTCTTTCGTTGTGAGCGGCCGCGCCCCTATGCAGTCACCCTGTAGGGGTATCCGGGCACACCACCGCCCCACCCGAAGCCGCGTTGACCTGCGTAGATGCAACGATGCGAGGGGGGCGACCATAGACGCACCCCCGGTTGCCCCTCCGGTCAACCCCCCGACTACCCCCTCTACCGCTCCCCGCACGAGCGAAGGCCCTGTCTGCACCTGGGCAAGGTGCAGACAGGGCCCGAGTCCGGTCCTAGGCTGAGAGCGCGGGACCAGCCTGGTAACCGCAGGCTGGTCCCGCCCTACGCGGCCGGGTTGACCGGCGTGACCAGCGGCGGGTCCTCGTACGGCTTGTCGATGCAGATCAGGTCCGCCCAGACGGTGTGGCCCTCGACCGGGCTCCCGTGGACGCCGAGCATCGCGGCCAGCTGCGAGACCGCCCGCAGGCCGCGACCGCCCTCGCTCTCGACCGGCCCGTTGAGCGGGTCGTGTCTCACCGTCGGGTAGCCGCCACCGCCGAGGTCGCTGACACCGACGTAGGCCAGGCCGCCGAGTACCAGCTCGACGGTGAACCGGCCGCCGTGCTGACCCGAGCGGGTATGCCGGACCGCGTTCGTGGACAGCTCCGTCACCACGAGCCCCACGTCCGCAGCGATCGACGTCTCCGCGAACAGGAACATCGCGAACTGCCGCGCCAGCGGAATCTGATCCGCCCGCCCCGGGAAGACGCGCCGCCACGACATGGACGCGCCCATCACCGAGGCCGTGGGTTCGAGCTTGAATCTGGACATTCCTTGATTCCTCCTGCCCGGCCGCCCCGCCACCGCGTCCCATTAGCGGCGAATCAACGTGGCGAACCGGCCACCATCAAGGAATACCTCGCGTCAATTAGTCAAGTCTACGCATCCGCCATAGTGACCGCCGTTCCCATAACCACATACTTATCCATGCGATGTTCGCTCGAGAAGGTAGACAGCCGCAGGCCTATAACCGCATGGGCTCCTTGTGCGGCAGACTGCCGGGCCAGTTGGTCGATGGCTCGGCCGGCATCGTCCGACTCGGCCCATACAGGCCAAGCGCCTGTCACCGGCTGAGCTCCGTAAATAGGTACAGAATCTGTTGTGAAGACCGGGATCATCGGTCAATCATTCAGTTGGCTTGGCCGAGGCGCAATCTCCCAGCCGGTCCCGGCCACGGGGCTGTGGCCGCTCTGCAGAGGGGCCCGTAGGTTGGCGGGTGTGAGCGGTTATGACTTGATCGCGTATGCGGGGAACGCGGAGGACGTGGTGTTGATGCGTGCCTTCGCCGGGCGCCGGGGCGGGTTCTTCGTGGACGTCGGGGCCGGCGAGCCCGTCAGTGGTTCGCTTACCAAGAACCTGGTGGACCGTCTGGGCTGGCGCGGAGTGAACATCGAGCCGTTGCCCGAGCGCCACGAGCGCCTTACGGGGGCCCGGCCGGGCGACGTGTGCCTGCGGGTGGCCGTGGGCAATGAGCCGGGCATCGCGGGGTTCTTTCGGGTCGTACCGGGGCGAGGGAAGGCGGGCGGCGGGGGTCTCAGCACGCTGCGCCGGGAGGTGTTGGAGGCGCACCTGGCGAACGGGTGGCGTCACGAGGTGTTGGACGTCGAGGTCGTCACGTTGGAGTCGGTGCTCAGCGCGCACGCGAAGCCGGGCTTCGATCTGTTGAAGGTGGATGTGGAAGGCGCCGAGGCGGCTGTGTTGCGGTCAGCCGATCTGGGCAGGTGGCGGCCGCGGGCGGTCGTGGTCGAGGCGACCTTTCCGCTGACGAGCCGGCCGAGCCATGAGGAGTGGGAGCCGGAGGTGCTTGGGGCCGGGTACAGGCTGGCGCTGTTCGACGGCCTCAACCGCTTCTACGCGCGCGACGACGAGTTGGACCTGCGCGAGCGGCTCTCCGTGCCGGCGAACGTGTTGGACAACTACATCCCGTACGCGTGCGCCCGCCGGGCCGGGCTCATCGGGCCAGAGTGAGCAGGTCGGGGCGGTGGTCTCCGAGCCAGCGTCTGATCCATGCGCCGTCGGTTTCGGCGAGGCCGAGGGCGGGGGTGTCGATGAGGCGGCGCAGCATCATCAGCGGCAGCAGCGCGTTCAGGGATTCGGGGTCGATGGCCTCCTGGCCGTAGCCGTCGATGAGGGGGCCGGGTTCGCCGCCGCGCGGCATGTCCACGGCCAGGGACCAGGCCAGGTCGAGCATCGGGGGTCCGGATTCGGTCGCCCCGGGGTCGAGTAGGCCGGTGAGGGTGTCGCCTTCGAACAGGGTGTTGTGGCAGACCGCGACGTCGCCGTGGATCGCGGTCATCGCAAGCCCTTCGCAGACCGCGCCGAAGTTTTCCGCCAGGGTCGGGTAGGCGTCGGAGGCGGCGGATCGTGCCCAGCCCAGCAGGACGCCCAGCGCGCCGGAGTCGTCCAGTCGTAGCCCGTCGCCAGGGGGCCGGGTGTGCCAGAGTCTGAGCTGGTGGCCCAGTTCGCGCTGCCGTGCGGGTGTCGGACGGTCGGCGTGCGCGCCGGGGAGGCGTTCGAGGATGGCCCACCAGGCTTCCCCGGTCGTCCCGGCGTCCAGCAGGCGAGGTGCGCGGACGCCGGCCGCGGCGCGGATGTCCTCGAAGTTGCGGAGGGTCTCCAGCCGTTCGTGCTGTCGGCGGCGAACCTTCGCCACCGTCCGGACGCCCGGCACGACACCATCGGCGCCGAGCGTCGCCAGCGCGGCGGCGAGGTCGCGTGGGCCGTCGAACGCGGGACTGGCCAGCGCGGCTTCGACGGCGACCTCGGCGACCGCATCCGGGACCCGGCCGGTCGTGATCAGCGCGCGGCGGTCGCCGACGTCCAGGCGTCCGCAGATCGGTGCTCGCAGCCGGGCCAGCGCCGCCCGCCAGCGGTGACGTGCGGAGGCCGGATCGTCCAGCCACTCGATGGCGCTGAAATCGGCGTCCAGGCCCGCCCATGACCGCGCCACCGGTTCCCAGACGGGCAGGCAGTCGTCGCACAGGTTCTGTGCGGTGCGTGCGGCCTGCGCGGTCTGGCCGCCCGAGGCGTCCAGCAGGACCTGCAACGCCTCGACCGGCAGGAGCTCACGCGTCGCCCCAAGTTCGCTGAACCGGCGCGCCGCGGTCTGCAGGAGCTCGGCAGCTTGGCGGCGTTCGCCGCGCAGGGCGCGCGCCATGGCTTCTGCCATGTCGCATTGGGCCAGGCCGATCGGTTCGCCGGCGGAGCCGTTGAGTTCGCGCGCCCGCCCCAGCAGCGACAGCGTCCGGTCGGGGTCGTACCACATCAGCGCGAGCAGCAGATGCCGCAGGGCTCGCGCCTCCCACAGCGGCGCGTTGGCCGCGCGTGCCGCCTGCAGGGTCGACTCGAAGAACCCGGCCGCCTCCGGGAACCGCGCGTTCTGCAGGTAGGTGTGACCGAGCAGGTCAGCGGCCCGCACCTGGTCGGGCCCTTTCGGGGATGCGTCCTGCATGAGCCGGGCGACGGTCTTGTAGTCGCTGCGGCGTAGCGCGTTGTCAGCCAGCCCGAACCGGGCGCTGCCGCCGATGAGGGACGCGGGCTCGATCCCCGACAGGTGGTCAGCGGCTTGGTCGACCTGGCCGATGACGTGCGCGCGGCTGGCCAGCTCGTGCCGGTAGTAGTCCGCGAAGGGCCCGTCCGGCTCGCCGACCAGCTCGCGCAGCGCCTGGTAGCGGTCCTCGGCGTTGACGTCTCCTCGCGCCGTCACGCGCGCGAACTCGGTCAGCCGATCCAGTTCTGGTGAGCCGGGCAGCTCGGGAAGGGACACCAGTACCTGCCAATGCCCCAGGACGGTCAGGCTGTAGGCGATGTCGCCGAGGGCCGGCGGTACCAGCCGATGCTCGTCCGCCGCGCGCAGGACGAGCAGGAACGCCGCCACGCATCGCCTGCTCCGCACCCCCAACGCCAGGGGGTGCTCGGCGTCGTCGTCCCAGACCTCCAGCGCGGTGGTCGTCAGCTGATCGATCGCGCGTTCGGCGTTGCGGCTCCGTTCGGCCTCCGTCCAGCCGTCGTCGGTGTCGGCGTCGCATTCGACAACGCTGCGGCGCAGGTTCTCGTGCAATCGATATGGCGGCCAGACCGTCTCGTCCCGCCGGACGAACGGTCGTTGCACGAATCTCTCGATTTGCCGAGAGCGCAGGTGCGGCAGTACCGCGTGCAGGACGTTCTCGTCGAACGCCTCCAGCAGCGCGGCCGCTCGCAGCAGGTCGCGGTCGGTCGCCGACAGGTCCCGCATCGTCCGCAGCACCAGCTCGGGGAAACCGAGTCCGAACACCTCCGCGGGCGGGGTCTCGCCGCGCGCCAGGTACTGCCCGAACAGCTCGGCGGACAGGTCGAGGTAGAGCGGCGACCCGCCCGAGCCCGCAGTGATCCGTTCCCGGATCGCGGGTCCGATCGCCGGCGTCCCGTCCACGGTGAGCCGGGTTGTCAGGTACGCCTCGGCCGACGCCGGGTCGAATCCGTCGAGGCCGAGCTGGTCACCGCCGGCCAGGCCCGGCCAGCGGCGCTCGCCGCCGTAGGTCAGCGTGGCGGCCCTGGCCGGTTCGTGCCAGCGCAGCGCCAGCCGTCCGGCGGCCACGAACACCACGTTGGGCATCAGGTAGACCAGCCGCGACACCAGGTCCTCCAGGCCGCCCCGTTCGGCGGGCAGGCGCTGGACGTTCTCGAGGGTGTCCAGCACGCACAGCGCCAGCGCCGGACGTTTGCGGCGCGCCCGTTCCAGGTCAGCGGCCAGCAGTACCGGCATGTACCCCAGCATCCGATCCGGGTCCGGCTCGCTGAGGATCGGATCGAGCGCGGGCAGTTCGTTGCGGAGCCGCTTCAGCCGCGCCTTCTGCGCGGCGGTCCGGCCGAGCAGGTTCAGCGCCCGGTACGCCACCGACAGTGCGCCGAAACCGCCGAGGAGCTGGTCGACGGTGTCACCGACCTGGTCGGCCACGCCCAGCGACTCGGCCGTGGACTCCTTGCGCAGAAACGTCGTCAGCGACTCGCCCGGATGCTTGCGCTGCCAGTACACGGCCAACGCCACGTCGAACGCCGACCATGTCCGCGTCAGAGGCGCGAGCGCGGCACGGACCCGCAGCAGGACGGCCTCGAAGCTGGAACTGGCCGGGTCGGCGAAATCCAGCACCGCGCGGGCGCCGCGCCGCGGCAGACCGTCCAGCTTCCCGGACACCGCCAGCTCCGCGACGTACCGGGTCAGCGTCGATTTGCCGATCCCGCCTTCGCCGCACACGGCGATGAGGTTGGACGCCGGCCGCTGGAAATCCAGCAGCTCATCCACGGTCCACGACCGTCCGGCCGCCTCCGCGAACCGTTCCCGGAAGGCCCGGATCTGCGCTTCCCGGTTAGTGAACACGTGCTGTACTTCGAATGGAGCGCGCGGCCCGTAGCTGAAGAACTGGTCGACGTCCACCTCGACAGCCGATCACATCCGCCCGACCGTGACAACGCCGCTTCTGCCCTCATGAGTTGCTCGATGCTCGTGCGACATCGGTACGTACGCAACTCGCGAACGCTCACTCACGCCCTCAACTCCGTTTCGACGACCGCATCAGGGAACGCACGAGCTGAGAGGTTTCCTCTTCGGGTTCTGCGTCGATCTCAACGAGGCGAGACTCCAGAAGTCCGTATGTGCGCCGGACGGCGTCCGGACGGCCAAGGCGTGCTTGCAGCCGCATGATGTGGCGGTACAGGGGCTCGGTGAAGGCGTCGTGCTCGATGGCCCGTTCCAGCACTGCCAGCGCTCGTTCCGGATCGTCCTCTTGGATGATCCGGGTGAGGTGCGCAAGAGCGTCGCCGACGGTACGGCGGAGGTATTCGCGCTGGGTTTGGGCCCATACGCCGTCCAAAGCACTGGCGAACTCGCCGGTGTAGAGGTCACCGACTCGGAAGAGCGCCTCGGCTCTGGCATCGTCGTCGGTACCTGGCCCGGCGGCCGCGAGCGCAGCCATCAGCTCCCAGAGGTCGACGTCGAGGACATCGGAGTCGATACGGTAGCGGCCCGCGCTGTGGAGGATGTACCTGGGTTCTTCGAGGCCGGTGGTGTTTCGAAGGACGCCCCGGATGTTGTTGACCGCCGTGTTGAACTGCGCGACGACGCCGCCGGGGCTCTCGTCCGGCCAGAGGTCGGCGATGGCCTGGTCACGGGTGACGCCGTCCGGATGCAGGCTGAGATAGGCGAGCAGGTCGCGGGCGCGCCGACGGAGCCCGGTGTTGATCGGGCCGTCCAGGGTGTGCAGGCTGACGTGCCCCAGCACATTGAGGCGGACCGGGCGGCACCGCTCCTCTCCGGACGGACGCGGAGGCGGCACCATGGCCGGACCGGGTTGCGCTTCGGGTTCCGGCGCGTCGTCCGTGCTCGCGGGCGGAGTGGCAAGGTCGGGCTCGTTGCCGGTGGCGGTGCGGAGGGTCCGCAGCATGTCCGTGGCGTCATCCGTGGTCAGGTGGAACATCCGGGCCCCGCTGAACCGTGCTGCGTCGGGGCCGTCAGCGTCGGTGACGGTCGCGTCCGCGGCAAGTTCCACGGTGGTGCCGGACGGCCAGGCACCGAGCACTAGGGCGCCGATGCAGTAACGGCGGCCGAGCGCGGCGATGGCGGGCAGGACGTCGCCGTCCGGCGGTGCCGACGCGACTAGAAGCATGGTCTCCAGAGGTTCGCACTCGTCATAGGCGCGGAAGCCGGGCACGTCAGAGACTTCACTCGTGAGTATCAGCCGGCCGCGCCGGAAGAATTCGGCCTCCACGCGGTCGGTGGCCTCCCGCAGCGACGGCGTGACGATCAGCCCTCCGATCTCCGCGCCCAAGCCGATGATCTCGGCGCCGGGGAAGAGTGTTTGCGCATCGGCGCGCGGAATGATGACCTCGGCACGGTAGCGGCGAGCCTGTGCCAGAAGTTCGATGGTGATGGCGCGTGCGACGGCGTGGCCGCCGTCACCGGTCAGGCCGAGGTTCAGCCCGGCGAAAGACACTGGAATGGCGTTGCCATCGCGGGACCCGAGGACGATCTGGTCGGGGTGTGCGGCCAGCATGTCCTTGTACGCGATGTCGGGGTCGGACGGGACGGGGGCACCCCGGTCGGCGTGGGTCTTCAGGTGAACTTGGTGGGCCTTGAGGACCGGGGCGGGAATCGGAGGCTCCTCGGCGGGGCTCGGCGGCGAGTCGGGTTCGAGGGTCAGCGGACGCCGGCGGCGCCGGTGCAGGCGAGTCGCGGCCACGGCGACACTGAGCACGGCGGCGAGACCGACGCCGATGCGGGACCCGGACGGCAGGGAGATCTCCAGCGGCGAATGGTGGCCGTCCTGGTCGTGCAGTGCCGTGGACGCGGTGCTGCCGGAAGGCTCGGCGGGCGGCGCCACGACCGGAGCCTGTACTTGGGGCGGCTTCGACGCGCTGGCCGGTGAGCCTGTCGGGGCCAGCGACCGAGTGCCGCTTGAGTGCCCGGCCTCGTGCCCTGAGTGCGATCCCGCCTTCGATGGCGGGGCCTCATGCGTGCCGGATCGCGGAAGCAGGACGCGCTGGCCGGGGCGAACCAGGTCCGGCTCGGTGAGCGCGGGGAGCCCGTGGGGCTGGTGAACGTCCTGGCTGGTCTTGAAGATCTTCGGATAGAGAGTCCCGGAACCGTAGGTGCGTCGGGCGAGATCCCAGAGGGTTTCGCCTCGTTTGACGATGTGCGTCCGCCAGGGGTGATGGTCCGGCTTTGGCTCGCTGGGGGGCTCGTCGGCCAGCAGGGGCGTCCACTCGGACGCGCCCGTCGTCGATGCCGGCGTGCTCAACCCGGGTGTCGAGTGCCCCTGCTTGCTCGGTTCGGAATCGGCGGTGGCATGGACACCTGTCGCCGTGTGGACGTGCGTCGCGGCGGAAGCCGACGAGGCGAGAGACGCGGCGACGCTGAACGTGAGAGTCGCCGTGGCGACCAGGTCACGGATCAGCTTCTGCAACGGCCACGCCGAACGCGGCATGGCGGGCTTGCCACGTCCGGACAGGTAGTGGGCCAGCTCGGCGCAGACGGTGACGATGAACAGGCACCATGCGCCCCAGCCGATGAGCCGGATCGTGGCGATGAACACGGTCTGGTCGGTGTCCGGCCGCATCAGCGTCGTGCTGATCTCCGCCCAGGTCGGGAGCTTGTCCGGTAGGGGGGAGCCGAACATGGCGTACATCGCGACCGGGAATCCGACCAGGAGGAAGGCGAAGACCGCCAGGGCGCCGAGTCCGCGTACGAAGTCGGCGAGGCGGCTGCGTCCGGTGTAGGTCACGGTTGGCGGGGTCCTTCCACTCCAGGGGTCAGGTTCGCGGTTGCTTCGCCGTCCGCATGCAGGGTCGAGATGCCGATCAGCGATAGGAACCGCGCGGGTCGCGTGACGGAGACGTGGACACGGATGGAATGCCTCCCGGCCCTGGTCACGGTGCCGGTGTAACCGCTGGTCCGCAGGTAGTAGCGGGCCGCCTGGGTCGCGTACTCGCGATCAACGAGGAACTGCCCACGGTCATAGGCTCGGTCCCGGTCGACTTGTCCAGCGCCGGCGCGGGCGGCCTCTTGCGCGGCGGTGTTGGCGTCATGCCGGGCTTCGAGCACCTGCTCGAAGTCGACGACGGCGCCGAAGAACACCACCACGACCAGCGTGATGATGACGGCGAAGACGCTCACGCTCCCGCGTTCAGGCTGTGCCCTATGAACGCGTCCCCATGTCCTTCTCATTGAGCCGTCCGGTAGGGGTCGATCGGCGAGCGATGGGTCTTGGTGACCGTTCGGGCGCCGGGCATTCCCGGTAGCCCGACGTCGCCGAGCCGAACCGTGCAGGTCACTCGCGCGGCGATCGTGGCGGGTTGTCCAACTGGACGGTTGAAGCCGGACAGGTCGAGCCGGACGGACGGCGTGCAGTGCAGTCCCCGGTCGTGCAAGGTGCGCAACGCGCTGCTGCTCGCGGCGGCTTGGGCTTGTCGGGCCGTCCGGGCGATGGAGGCTTGCCGCGCGGCGTCGGCGGCGGCTTGCGCGACCACGGCGCTTCCGTGCACGACCCGCATCACCACCAGCAGCCCGGCCAGGAATGTGATGAACACCGGCGCCAGGATCGCGGTCTCCACCACCGCGTTTCCCGCGTCCCGCGCCCGGGTCGGCGTCCGGTTGTTCCCTGCGTTCACGTCGGCCCCGGCGTGGTGAACCGCTCACGGGCGCCGCGTACGGTCCTGGACACGGTGATGCCGACGCCCGGCAACAGCGACGGGGCATGCCCGGTGACCCGGACGACGATGGTGTTCGTGCCGGACACGGTGACGTCGGGCGTTTGCAGGACGGGCTCTCGGCGGGCGAAGGACGCTGCGACCGCGCGTCCTTGGCTGAAGGTGCCCTGGCGGGCGCGGGCGACGCGGAGCCCTTCCTCGGCGGCCGCCTGTGCCACGTCGCGGGCGACCGACACCATCACCGCCTGCGCCAGTGCCAAGAACAGCAGCCCGACCACTGGGAACGTGATGGCCGTTGCGACCGTCGCCGATCCCGCGTCCCTGCGCCGCCGTACTCGTCGAGGTGACTTCACGGGCCGGACGCGCCAGGGATCTTGCCGATCCAGCCGTGGACCTTACTTGACACGGCCATATAGACGACGAACGCCAGACCAGCGAAGCCCGCCACGATGATGATCGTCTCCACCACCCCCGAGCCCCGGTCGTCTCGATCACGTAGGGCGGTGGCGAGGCGGCGGCCTCGGTCGTGGACGGCAATGACCGCGCGGAGCATGGCGGCGTTGAGTGTGTTCATGGTCCCCCGATGAGCTGGCGCGTGAACGCTCCTGCGTGTTAGCCGGACGCCAGGAGCTTGGAGAAGAACGGGAAGCCGACCAGGATCACGAAGCCGAGCATGAGCAGGCTGGTCGGGACCCACATGGCGGTGGTGCGGGAGTTGGCCTCGGCGCGAGCGGCGGCGGACGCCTCATGCCGCATAGAAGTGATCTTGGCGACCAGGACGTCATGCATCTTCGCGCCCTCGCTCCCCGCGATCTCGGCGGTGTGGGCCAGGTCGATCAGGTCGCGGACGCCGATCTCCTCACCGAGCCGGGACAGGGCCCGCCAGGGCTGCTCCTGGCCGTGCCGGGCCCGCGTCAGCGCCTCGTGGATCCGCTGGAACGGCCACCCGTCGGTGATCTTCGCCGGATTCTCCAGCGCGGCGTTCAACGCGGCGCCGGCTTCGCGTTCCAGGACGACGAGCTGCAGGTAGGAGGTGAAGGCGTACCGGAAGTCGCGGCGCCGCTGACGAGCCTGGGACCGCACGTTCCAGTCCGGTACGAACCACAAGGCCACAGCCAGGACGGCCCCGGCGACGACGGGGAACGCCCAGGGCAGTGAGCCGCCCGTCACCGCGACCAGGCCGCCGAAGACCGGAGGCACGACGAGCCCGATGACGAGCAGAACCAGCTTGTCCAGCATGAACCGCTCGACCGGGCGTCCAAGCAATGCCAGATCGGCCCGGGGTACGGCGAGCGTCCCGGCCGGACGCGCGACACGATCCGCCAACCACCGGCCGAGGCGCTCGCCGGCCTTCAGATCGTCGGCCGGTGGCGCGGGGAGCAGTGTGGGCTGGATCCGGGCCATAGCGGCGTCCAAGCGCGGAGGCGCGGGCCAAATCCCACGGATGAACATGAGGATGCCGACAGCGCCCAAGGCCCCGCTAAGGGCGGAGACAACGATCACAGCTCGGCTCCTTGAACGGCGGACGTCGGGTGGCTGGTGTCCATGAACCTCGCTCCGGTTGACAGGACGGCGAGCCGCCGCATCCACCACAGGCCGGCCCCGTAGATGCCCGCGACCACGGCAAGCACCGTCTGCCCGAGCGCGGTGCCGTAAGGAGCGGCGAGTGTCTGCGACGAGGCGAACAGCACGCTCAGGGCCATGACCGAGCCCACGATGACGATCAGCGTCGTGCGCAAACCGGCTCGTTCGGCCTCGACGTCCCGGCGGACGAGGACTTCCTGTTCGACGGCGTCGGCCAGCAGCCGCAACGCCTCGCGCGTCCCCGGGCCTCGACGCCGGGCGGCCAGCACCAGCGCGCAGGCGATCAGATCGGCGATCGGGTCGTCGAGCTCGTCGGCGAACGCCCGCAGCGACTGCTCGGGGTTGGCGTGGTTGTTCAGTCTCGTGGCCAGCACGGTGACCGGTCCGCGGATCGCTTCGGGCGCGATACGGGCGCTGTCGGCCAGCGCCTGCTCCAGGCCCCGGCTGGCGCCGATCATCTCCGCCAGCCGCCGCGACCACTGCGCCAACGCATCCAGCCGCGCAATCCGGCCTTGCGGCGCGCGTCCCGACAACATGGGTGGCACCGCGTACACCCCGGCCCCAACGGCAACGGCCGCGACCGGCCATCCAGACAGCAGAAACACCACAAGGGCCATCACGAGACCAGCGGCCAACCGGTTCCGGCGCCCGGGCCAAGCCGACGAACGCACGAGCGTCCGCAGGCGCGAAGGAGGACGCCCCTGCCGCGTCGCGGGCTCGGTTCCCCGCAGCCCGGCCACGAGGGTGATGACCGCACCGGCGGCGCAAAGGCCGGCCAGCGCGGCGAGTACCACCATCACAGCCACGCCTCCGACCCGGTCTTGAGCAGTTCGGGATCAAAACCCTGCACCACCAGGTCGTCGAGGAGTGCGGCGCTGATGTGCCCACCCGCAGGGGTCGCCCGGCCGTCCGGGCCGGGCCGGAAAACCAGGTTGCGGGTCGGTTCCACCGAGTCCCCCGGCGGGCCGATCTCCATGACCTGCGACACGAACCGTTCGTTGCTCGCCTGGTCGCGCTCCAGGTAGACGACCAGAGGCTCGGCCAGGCCGAACATCAGATGCACGTCGTCGGACCCCAGCCCCAGATCCGCGCGGCGGCCGAGCTGGACGACACGGCTGAACACATGCTCGGGCCGGTGGACGTGAAGGGTGCACATCGAGCCGCGCGCCCCGGAGTACATCACTTCCAGCATCGGCGCCAGCTCTCCCTGCCGCGCCTCACCCACGATCACCCGGTCCGGGTTCAGCCGCAGGCACGCCGGCACCAGATCCTGCAGCCGGACCTCGCCCGCGCCCTCGGCGTTCGCCTGCCGCGCCTCCATCGCGACGACATCGTGGTGCCGGTGCGCCAGGCGCGGATCGTCCAGGAACAACTCGAAGTCGCTCTCCAACGTGATGATGCGCTCGTCGGGCGTGACCTCGTTGGCCAGCGCACGCACCAGCGTGGTCTTGCCGGTGTTGACCTCCCCGCACACGATCACGTTCCGACGCGCCCGGATCGCCGCCTGCAGGAACGCCTCCAGCGGCTCGGTCAGGGTCCCGAGCTCGGTGAGCTGCCGCAGGGTCACGTCAACCAAGCGGTGAACGCGGATCGCCAGATGCGGGCGCCTCGACACCCAGCCCACCACGGCCAACCGGACGCCGTCGGAGAGCGCGACGTCCAGCAGCGGCGACGCGTGGGAGAACTCCCGCCCGGTGTTCCCTCGCCGCGCCAGCAGCTGCACCCATTCGACGAGGTCCTCGTCGGTGTCCGCCACTGGCGGCCCCGGCCGCTTGGTGCCGTCGGTATAGCTGATCCAGGTCTGCCGGCACCCGTTGACGACGATGTTCTCCACGTCGGAGCGTTCCAGGTACGGCTGCAACGGCCCGAGACCGAAACGGCGGTCGAACACTGACCGCGCGACCCTCTGCAGCGTCTCGGCCGACGTCACGCGCCCGGCCGCCATCTGGTCGTCACCCCACGCCCGCACCTGGGCATCGATCAACTGCCGCGCCCGTACGCGGTCGACACCGTCCCGCAGAACGTCCGCGAGCTGGACGGACACCTCGCGGACCGCCGCCCACAGATCCGCGTCGTCCGCACCATCGCGCGATGACGTGAGTTCTGCGGGACGTGCCCTGTCCGGCCCAGCGAAGGTCCATCCCGGCGCGCTCACCGCTTACCCCCAACGACGGCACCCGCGCCCGACAGAACCGCCCCGTCCGTGTCCCCGCCGACTTCGGACGCGGTGGGGACGGTCGCGCGGAGTCGCCGCCCCATGCATCTCAACGACCGCAGGAGCAGCGACGTCTTGAACGTCCTCCGAGGCGAAGCCCCATCCGAGAACACGGACGCATCGTCAGGCGAATACGGCAGCTCGGCCAATACCGGTGTTCCGAGGACCCGCTCGACCTCAACCGCGCGATGCGGGCCGTCCGAGATCAGGCACAGGCGGATGGTCCCGCGGCCGCCTCTGAGGTCCTTCAAAGCGTCGATCCGCGGCCGAGCGGCATCAACCTGCCTCAACGTCGGCTTCAGGACCATGACCACGGTCTCCGCAGCCCCCAGCAGATCAATGGGGGTATCGCGTCCACCGATCCGGCCCAGGTCGGCGACCACATCGCCCTCCCGCGAAGCCAGGGCCTCAGCTAGGCGACCCCACAACGTCCCGAGCCGCACGCCATGCCGAGGATCGCGAACGCCGTGCAGCAACTCCACGGCGCCCTCGCCGGGGACGGGAAACACGTAGTCGTCCAGCGGAAGCCGCGCCCGCGTCCCGGACTCGGTGGCCATCGCCAACCCCAGCAGCCCCGGCCCGGCGGATTCGCTGAGCCGATCCGCCATGAAGCCGGGCAAGACGCCCCGCCCCATGGGATCGCACTCGGCCAGCAGCACCTTCGTCGGCCACGTGACCGCGAGCCCCAACGCGGTGGTGGTGACGCCCGGTGAACCGCCCGCCGAGACCACGCAGTACAGCGTCACGTCCCGTCCTGCCTTTCCGTGGCCACCAGGACGACCATCCCGGCGGCCGCCTGCCGCGCGACCGTGCTGCTGTCGGCGTCGGGCACCATCAACGACACCGTCGTCGACCCGTCGGTGTCCGGCTCGTCCACCTGGTCGACCACCGCGGCGACGTCCCGAGGAACGATGGACTCGGCGCGGCTCTGCTGAGCGCCGCCCGCGGGCTCCTGGCCCTGGCCGCCGGCGGTGAACACCACGCGGACCTTCCACCCCGAAGCCAACCCGGGCGGCATCGCACCGGGCTTCAGCGACATGCCCACCAGCGTCCGTCCCGCCGGGGGACTCTGCTGCGTCGACAGTTGCGACACCGCGAGAAGCGTCCCTTTCCGCAACGGCACCGCAGCCCGCCGCCCGACCACCTGGTCCAGTTGATGGGCTGGGATCATCGCCACACCGGGCTCCACCGCGACCCTGACCCGCTCGAGATCAGCCTGCGTGATCTCGTGGTCCGCCGCGACGTCACGCGCCACCTTCACGACCGACACCCGTTCACCCGAGGAAACGAACAGGTAGACGTTGGTCGCCACGGCGAACAGCACCAATATGGCCGCCCCGATGAGAAATCCCGGACGCCGCTGCCGCGGCAAAGGCTTGAACGCCCTGGAATCGACCCCACGCGCAGCCTTCGCAGCCTCCGGCCCACGCAGCGCACTGTTACTCGACCTCATACCAACCCTCATCCGTAGAGCGCCTGCGCCTCGGCCACCCGCAACCGGAAACTCGTCGACCGGCTCAACGGCGGAAGCGCACCACCAGACCCATCCGAACCCCGCCACGTACCGCCCCACACAACGGTCACTCGCACCCGGTACGCATGGCCGGGCTGATGAAGCGAAGACCGCCCGAACGTGTACGAGCAATCGGTGTGCTGTGCCGCGACCGGCCGAGACTTGTCATAGGCAGTGCCAGGACCCGCGCATCGAACGACCGGCTCACCAGGCCCCGGCGCGATCGTCATGCTCTGCGGTCGAGCGGTGACCTCAACCCACACGCTGCGAGCCGTGACGCGATCGTTCAGCGGACGCCAGTTGGTCACCCAGAACCATTCCGGCAGCCCCACCAGCCCGTCGCTCCGGCGAGGCGGCGCCGTCCGCACCACCGGCGCCGGAATCGGCATACTCGCCCACTTGGTCAACGCCAACTTCGCTGGCGAGACCTCGGGCGACTTACCGCCCCTATTCACCGGCGGGCAGACCACCTGCACGTACTCGCTCAGCTCCTGGCAGTTACGCGGCCCCGCCTCCTGCGACGGGCTCGCACGGCCGCCCTTCGGCGTAGTGGCAGGAGCTCGCCCGCCACTCGCTGGCGCCCCACCGTCATGGGCGCCGTAGTCGTAGCCGAGCGAGTTCGTATTCGGCGGCATCGGGTCCAGCGGAGGCGGCGCCGCAAAGGACGAGGCGGCGGAGAGCAGTCCGGCAACGAGTGCGGGTCCAACAGTTGCCACCCCGTCAACACCCTTCACCGATCGCGGTGGATTTACTGACCCGCCACTGCCCATTAGCACCCTTAACCAGCAGAGCCTCCTTGTTCCCCTGCCGAACCCCACGAATAAGCTTCTTCTGGGTAACAGAGTTAAGAAGCCCGGAGTCGCGCGAGTCCTGACAGTCATGGACCGTCGCGCCACTAGCGGTAAGCTGAACGCTCTTCACGTGGACGATGACGTGGCCGTAGGTTGCAATGTGATGCTTTTTCATCGTGTCGATGCGTTGAAGCACCCGCGAGAGCTGAGGATCGACCATAACTGTCGCAAGTTGCCGCCTACGCGATTCCGCCGGCAAAGAATCCGCCCGCTCCAGCATCGCGACGAACCTCGTGTAAGCCACAGCAACGGCCTTCTCATCAGCCGCCGTAGACGACGTGGACGGGGCCGCGCTGCCACTCACCGGCGGCAGGGCTACCGCCTTGGACGAACTGCTACACGCGGACAGAACCAAGGTGGCACCTGCGAGACTCAGCCAGTGAATTCCTACAGCCACCCGCCGACCGATACCCGTCAAGTCTTCACCCTCACTCTTGATCAATTAGCCCGCTGCGGCAGGTGCAACGATTGCGACGTTGAGCGATCGTAGAGCAGGCGAAGCACCTCGTCTTCCCAACGAAAGATCAAGAAAGGTAGATCTATCCACAACCGAAAGCAGGCAGTCTCGATCACGCGAGCGAGTCCGTCGTCGACCACACGCCAAACCATTCGAGACAGAAGACTCAAATCACCAAAGTCCGGTGTAGCTACGATCCAGACCAAACTTGGATATTGTGACGCCGACCCGGGATGCTAATGCCAAACCATGACCAGGGATGGCGAGTCACACAGCAGCGGATCCGCCGCTCCTGGTAACCACAAGGCATGCCGTCCTCAGCCCCTCAAGAACGCTCACCCTTCGAACCGTACGAGCCTTGGCTCGTTGGCCCCCGCCACCAACGCCCAGACCGCCAGCGACGTCGCAGATGGCTGCTTCCCGTGGTCGCCGGCGCCCTGGCCTCCTCTACAGCAGCCCTCGTCCTGACGCTCGGCGGGCACTCCCACACAACGGCGGCGCGCCCCACCGCCCGCGACATGACAACCGGTGCGATCAACCCCCCGCAACCGCGCCCATCGACAGGCCCTACACCCGCCATGCCGCACCCGTCACGCCATCAGCCACCGGACCAGGAAGCCCGAAGGCACCGGCGGGTCCATGTGTCCCCGCACCCGCTCATGGCACAGCCGCCCGCCCTGGCCCGCCGCAACGGCCCAACCCTACGCCGCGAAACCGGGAAACCCAGGCACGGAGCCCACAGCCGCCCCCGGCCCCGCAAGTCAGCCCACACCCACAGGACACCAGCCTGGGTCGGCCCCGAGTGCCGCCGCCGCTTCCCACACGACCGCACCCGCCAGGCAGCCTGCATCGCAGCCCTCCGTAACTACTTCGACAGATGACCGTTCTATTGGTCGCCTGTAGGGATTGCCCGACACTCCGGCGGGTCCCGGCCACTCGCACCCACCCAGCCGACCGTTAGGTCTTCTCGGCACCGCAGAAGGGCCAGGCGGACGGCCCGGTTCCGGAGCTCCTTGGAGCATTTGCTTGTTGCTGTCATGCCGTGGCTCTCCTCCCTGCCAGCCGAGATCACGATGACTTGAAGGACTTTCTCGAATTCGACGAGCTTCAGGGTGATGTCGGCGCAACTTCCGGCCTCTGCATGACCGCAAAACAGCAGGTAACCGTCGGCGTCGATGACCACCATTGCTTTGATCGCGTTCTGCTTGCTCTGACGGAAAGAACATGTTGCGGTCCGGCTGCTGGGCTGCCGGTCAGCGGGCTCAGACCTCGGCGGTATCGATGATCGCGGTCTGTCCGAAGATGCCCAGGTGTTCGATCACCTCGACCAGCGCGCGCAACCGGATGCTCGGCTCGACAGTGCAGCAGTGATCGGCCAGCAGCGGCTGAACCTCGGCGATGGCGCGGTGCTGGTGGAACTACTCACGCCGAACCAACAGCCCAGCACGTCATGGGTCACACCGTGCCGCAGATGGATCAGCGTGGCCAGCAGCCCGTCCACGAACACGAGTTTGTACCTCGCCGCTCTGGCTACCCACCAGCCAGCGACCGCACCATCCGAACCTGATCAACGGATCAAGGACCCGGCCGCCACCACAACCATCGAAAGGCCTTCGGCCGAATTTTGATATCGGGGGTTATCAAATATTTGTTTATGTGCTTCCGGCCCTGGGGCGTACGGTCGGGGCAATCGCGGTTGGCGGGGTTCGCGAGACCCATGAAACGCGGCGGACGCTCTTCCGTCGGCGGTCGACAGTCAGCCCAGCACGCTTCCCCCGGAGGTACAGCCCATGAACACGCTCACCATCGCCACGCTCCTGCTCCTGGCCGGGGCGGTCTGTGGTGCTCTCGGCTACCTGGCCGCCCGTAGCAGCGCCTCTGCCAAGCAGAGCCGCCTGCGTGATGAGCATGCCCGTCTGCATACGGCGCTGAGGCTGGCCGAGGAGCAACGCGAGCAGGCGCGCACCCAGTGCGGTGAACTCCGGTCCGAGCGCGACGCCGTCCGGGACGACCTTCGCAAGAGCGAGGCAGCGCGCAGCGAGCAGATCGCCAAGCTCCAGACCGCGACCGAGAACAACGGTCAGCTCGCCGCCGAATTCCGGTCGGTTCGGGAACAGCTCCAGCGGGCCGAAGCCGACCTCGCCATGCTCCAGGAGAGCCTGGAGACGAGCCGGCGCCAGAAGTACGAGGTGGATAACCAGCTCGCACAGGCCCACCGGGTCGAGTCCGAGCTCCGGGGTGTGCTCGCGGAGAAGGAGCAGGCCGTCAACGACTATCGGACCGATCTCGAGAAGCTACGCAGCGCACAGGCGACTGTGGAGAAGCAGCGAGCTGAGGTCGCCGCGGCCCAGAAGCAGCTCGACCAGCTACGCGAGGAGCAGAGCCGCTTGCAGATCGAGCAGTTCGAGGGCCTCGCCGCCAAGATGCTGGCCCTCTCCCAGGAGAAGCTGGTCTCCTCAGCGGACGAGAAGCTCGGCTCGTCCACCCGTGCAATCACCGAGAAACTCACAGAGCTGGACCAGCACCTCCGCGAGCTCGGCACGAGCCGCGCCACAGGCGAGACGCGCCTGGGCGAGCAGATCAAGCAGATGACCGAGGAGTACTCCCGCGGCCGCGAGCAGACAGCGGCCCTGACCGAGGCGCTGCGCAAGCCGCACGTGCGTGGCCAGTGGGGGGAGATGCAGCTCAAGCGCGCCTTCGAACTGGCCCACATGCGCGAGCACTGCGACTTCAACCTGCAGGTTCACACGGCGGACGACGACGGTGTACAGCGCCCGGACGCGGTGGTCCACCTGACCGGCGGGCGGAACATTGTCATCGACTCCAAGGTCTCACTTGCCGCGTTCTTGTCGGCGTGCGAGGCGCAGGACGACGCCGAGCGCGACCGGCTGATGACTGAGCACGCCCGCCAGATCCGCAAACACGTGGACTCGCTTGCCGCCAAGGAGTACTACGAGCGGGTCGCCGGCAGCCCGGACTTCGTGTTGATGTTCCTGCCGGGCGAGGCGATCCTGCAGGCAGCCCTGGAGAAGGACGCGAATCTCTACGAGTACGCGCTGAAGAGGCGCATCGTCATCGCCTCGCCGACCATGCTGGTGCCGATGCTCCGCACGGTCGAGCTCTCCTGGGCCGAGTCGAACATGAAGGAGCATGCCGAGGAGGTCCGCAAGCTAGGGCTGGAGATCTACAAGCGGCTCGGCATCCTGGCCGGACACCTCGACAAGCTTGGATCGTCCCTGGAGAGCACGCTGAAACACTACAACTCGACCATCGGCTCGTTGGAGCGCTCGGTCCTGCCATCCGCCCGCCGGTTCCGGGAGCTGCAGGTCGTCCGGGAAGAGCTGCCCCACTTGGAGCCCGTCAGCTCTACGACGCGGGCAATGAAGGCCCCTGAGATCGTCCAGGCGACCGCCGAGGAGGCCCAGACCGCGGCATTGGGAGTCTCTACCCCGAGACCCACTGGAGCTTGATAAACCCCCTTATCGGGCAAAGCATTGGCGCTGGACCTGAAAGTCTCTTACTGTCGTACGGAACTCTCGCGGAAGGAGGTGCCAGGATGACTGAGCTTCACCACGGCGCGCAGCTGATGTCCATGACCGACATCGCCGAGCTGGCCAAGGTCAAGCGTCCGGTGGTCAGCAACTGGCGTCGCCGCTACGAGGACTTCCCCGGCCCGGCTGTGCCCAGCGGCACCCGACCACTGTTCAGCGGTACCGACGTGGTGCGCTGGCTGATCACCCGCAACCTCGGCAACGTTCCCGCAGACCGCCTCCAAGAAGAACTGGCCCCACACGCGATCATGGCGTATGCGGCGGACTTCGGTGCTCGCCCGCTCGTGGAAATCACCAGCAGCCTTTTGTGCCTGTCTCATCTCGACCGGCGCCCCTTCCCTGACTCATGGGCCGATCTCCTTCGGCGCGCCGAACGACTCGACGCAGAGGACGAGTTCGTGCTCCGCGAACTTAAAGCCGCTGCCCCATCCGTCAGCCGGCTGGCGCACTTGGCCGAAGAACTGATTGAGGCCGCCTACACCCCAGGCGGCGCCTACGAGTGGCTTCTGGCCGCACGCACCCGCTTGGGGCTCACTGACCTGACCACCGACATGCCAGCCTCCGAGCTGCTGCGTTTGGTCACCGAGGTCGCCGATCTCCCCTCGCGTATGCCCTTCAACGACCGGATCACGATTGCCGACCCGCATGCCGGGACCGGTGATTTCTTGTCCGCCCTGATCAAACAGACCGATGAGCCAGGTGACCTCGTTGCACTGGCCGCTACACAACAGGAATGGCTGGCCCGGCTAGTCCGACGCCGGCTCCTGCTCGCCGGAGTCGAGGACTACTCCCTCGATGTGCAGACCGGCACAGACCTGGAAGAGCGGATGGCCGATCCGAGCATCATCGTCACCCAACTTCCCTACCGGCCTGGCGAGACCCGGTCGGCGTTGACCACACTGCTCGAGGTCGAGCGGGTCAGTCTCCTGCTGCGCCCCGAGTCTGGCGCCATAGCCATCGTTATCGGCCCGGCCGATGCCCTGGTAGACAGGCTCACCGGTATTCGGGAGGCGCGGTTGCGCTCTGAGCTGCTGCGGCGTGGCGTGTTGGAGACCGTCGTCGCCCTCCCTGGAGGAGTGACCCCATACCGGCCCGGTCACCGGCCCGCCCTTTGGGTCATGGCCAGCGACCCCGCCCCGAAGGCTCGTGGACGGGTGTTGCTCTGTGACATCGTCTCCGAGCCCCTGACTGAACACGTCCGAGCCCGGCTCGTCGAAGACATCCTGCTCTGGCGCGCCGAGGGCCTGCGGCTCGACGGCCACGACCCTCGCTACGGCCAGGCCGTCACCATCGACAAGCTCGAGGCCGACTTCGGCGGCCCGCTCACCCCAACCGGACCTCCCGTGGCCCGCATGCTGGGGCGCACTGTCGCCGAACGCCCCGCACGAATCTCTCAGGCCGAGCTACGCCTCGAACAGGCTGCCGACAAAGCCCTCGAAGCCTACGGTCAACTCCGCAGCGGAGTCGTCGCCCGCACTGGACGGCGGCCGCCGCTCGTCACCGTGGGCGACCTCATCACCGACCGCAGCATCCGTAAGGTCAAAGGCCACCGCATCGCCCCTCAGCACATCCAGCGGGATGGCCATCATGCCGTACTCGGTCCTCACGAGATCACTGGACCCGCTCCCGTTGGGGCCCGCCGCATCGACCGGCTGCTCTTCGCCGCGACCTATGAGCACGCCAGCCTGACCCGGCCAGGCGACATCGTCTACACCACCACTCCTAGCTTCGCCCTGATGATCGACCACGATGGATTCAACGTAGCGTTGTTCCCCGCCCGCGTGCTTCGTGTCAATCCCAACGCTGACCGCCCGCTCACCTCGCGCGTCCTGGTCGCGCTACTGCGCGCCGCCCGCAACACCATCCGCAGCCCAAGCGCAGTCCACGCCCCCCGCATCGAGGACTTCAGCATTCCCGAGCTCGAGACCGAAGAGGTTGATCACCTCGATGCGCTGCTGAGGGAGCTCGAAGAGCGGCAGCGACTCCTCCAGGACCAGCAGAATGAGCTCACCGAGATCTACCGCCTGACCGCTGCCGGGTTCGCCGACCGGACGCTGACCATCAGCCGGCGGGCCACAGCCCGCCAGACCGACCGCAGGAAAAGAGAGTCCGATGCCGCCACGTAAGCGCACCACCGCCGGCCAGGGTGAACTCCCCGGTATCTCCAGCGCCAAGGAGATCAAGGACATCCTGTGGAAGGCCGCCGACAAGCTCCGCGGCTCGATGGACGCCGCCCAGTACAAGGAATTCGTCCTCGGATTGGTCTTCCTTAAATATGTCTCCGACGCCTTCGCGGAACGCCGCACCGAACTCGCAGCCGACCCTGAGCTCGCGTCCATCCCCGAACACCGCCGTAGCGCTTTCCTTGAGGAGAAGGACGAGTACACCGAAGTGAACGTCTTCTGGGTTCCCCAGAAGGCACGATGGGACTACATCTCCGCCAAGGCTTCCAACTCCGAAGACGGCCCCGGCAAGCTTCTGGACGACGCCATGAGCGCCGTCATGC
The DNA here is from genome assembly GCF_041951385.1 of Actinomadura sp. NTSP31. Lineage (NCBI taxonomy): Bacteria > Bacillati > Actinomycetota > Actinomycetes > Streptosporangiales > Thermomonosporaceae > Actinomadura > Actinomadura sp. NTSP31. Next base: position 114,950 of record NZ_JBGNUT010000029.1, read on the forward strand.
AGGAAAACCCCGTACTGACCGGCGTCCTCCCACTCATCTTCAACCGCGACAACGTCGACCAGCGCCGTCTCAAGGAACTCATCGACCTAATCAGCGACGCCCGCTTCGCTGGACATGGCGACCGCCCTGCCCGCGATGTGCTCGGCGAGGTTTATGAGTATTTTTTGGAGAAGTTCGCCCGCGCTGAGGGCAAACGTGCCGGAGAATTTTACACCCCCGCCAGCGTCGTCCGACTCCTTGTAGAGGTCCTCGAACCCTACGAGGGCCGCGTCTACGACCCTTGTTGCGGCTCGGGCGGGATGTTCGTCCAGGCCAGCAAGTTCATCGAGGCCCACAGGGGCCGAGACCACAGCCACGACATCGCCGTTTACGGGCAGGAATCCAACGAGCGCACCTGGCGCCTGGCCAAGATGAACCTAGCCATCCATGGCATAGATCCCAGAGGACTAGGCGACCGGTGGGCGGACACCTTTGAACACGACAAACTGCCGGACCTCAAGGCAGACTTCATACTGGCCAACCCGTTCTTCAACGACAGCGACTGGTTTCGCAAGGAATCCGACCGACGGTGGCTATACGGAGTACCACCGCAGTCCAACGCCAACTACGCCTGGCTAGAGCACATCATCTCCAAGCTCGGAGACCGAGGAACCGCCGGTGTTGTCCTAGCCAACGGCTCCATGTCCTCAAAGCAGAACGGCGAGGGCGAGATCCGCAGGGCCATCGTCGAGGCCGACCTAGTCGCCTGCATGGTCGCCCTGCCCGGCAATCTCTTCCGCTCCACCGCGATCCCCGCCTGCCTCTGGTTCCTCGCCAAGGACAAAACCTCTCAAGGCGGCAAAGCCCTCGCTGATCGGCGCGGCGAAGTCCTCTTCATCGATGCTCGCAACCTCGGCACCATGATCGACCGTACCGAGCGCGTCTTCGCCAATGATGACCTCGCTAGGATCGCCGACACCTATCATGCCTGGCGTGGCACCAAGTCCGCGAAGGGCAAAGGCATCAAATACGAGGACGTTCCAGGCTTTTGCTACTCCGCCGAACTGACCGAGATCCGCGAGTACGACTTTATCCTTACTCCGGGCCGCTACGTTGGCGCTGCAGAGGCCGACGAGGATCCCGGTGCCGAACCTATCGAGGAACGCATCAAACGCCTTACCAAGGAACTCTACGAGCACCTCGACGAGTCCGCCCGCCTCGACGCCATCGTCCGCGACCAGCTCAGGAGGATCTGTGACTGAGTGGAATCGAGTTCGATTCGATACCCTGGCATCCAATGAAAAATGGTCCTGCTCCATTGGCCCCTTCGGATCCAAGGTAACCACTCGCGACTATCAGGAACACGGGATTCCATTCATTCGGGGAAACAACTTGGCGCGCGGCATCTTCTTGGACGACGATTTTGTCTACATCTCAGAAGAAAAGGCAACTGAAGTCGAATCCGCCGCAGTCAAGTCAGGCGATCTTGTATTCACGCGCAAGGGAACCGTCGGACAAGTCTCAATGATTCCCAGACGTTCAAAGCATCACCGATACGTGATCTCCGGGAGCCAGGTTAAGGTTCGCCTCGATGAACGTCGGGCAGTGCCGGAATTCTACTACTATTGGTTCAAGTCTGAGGCTGGCCAGCAGAGCATCCTCGCGCATGCAGTCACCACAGGTGTGCCCAGTCTTGCCAATTCACTGGCAAGCATTCGTGGACTCTCCGTACCAAACCCGCCCCTTACTGAGCAAACAAGTATTGCAGCAGTGCTTGGGGCGCTGGATGACAAGATCGCAATCAATGAGCGCATCGCCACCACCAAGGAAGCGCTTCTTACTTGCCTATTCGATCAGCTTAATATGGTCTCTGATTATCAGCCCAACCAAGGGGTCCCTGCAACAGAGTTCGTCGAGTTCAATCCACGCACGCCAAGGCCCTCAACCTCCGAAGCGGTATATGTCGACATGGCCGCCCTATCGACAGATCGAGCAGCCATTCAGTCTTGGACATACCGCGAGCCGAAGTCTGGCACGAAATTTATGAATGGAGATACTCTTCTCGCCAGAATTACGCCATGCCTCGAAAATGGCAAGACTGGCTACGTCGACTTTATGGGCGATGATGAAATCGGCGTCGGCTCAACCGAATTCATAGTAATGCGCGCTCGCCCTGGCATTCCCAAATACGTCAGTTATTTTCTCGCACGCAGTCGCGACTTCCGCGAACATGCCATCCGCAACATGATCGGGTCATCCGGAAGGCAACGAGTCAGCGCAGCAGATGCCGCTAATTTTCTCGTTAATCGTCCAGACGACCAGGAGCTCACAGCATTCGGTGAAGCTGCCGAAATCGCTTTCAGCTACATGCAATCACTGGAGCGAGAAAATCGCACATTCGCAGCGCTGCGCGACACGCTGCTCCCTGAGCTTATGTCCGGCAGGCTTCGTGTCCGAGATGCGGAGCGGACTGTAGAGGATGCCGTATGATCCCCCGGCGCAGTAGCGGCAAGATGTCCGAGGCTGATTGGGAGTCTCTTGCCCTGGAGCATCTCGATGAGCTGTCCTGGGTGTCAAAGACCAGCAAGGATGTGGCGCCGGGCTCGGGAAGCCGGGCGTCGTGGGACGATCTCATCCTTCGCGATGAACTGCGGGCGGCGATCGAGCGACTCAATCCGGAGTTGCCGCCGCAGGCGGTTCGTGAGGCGTTCACTATCGCGGTCACCGCCAAGTCACGGGAGCCACTGGAGGAGAACCGGCTGGCACACGAGTACGTCACCGCGGGTATCCGCATCACCTACACCGATGAGTTCGGCGCGGAGATCACCCCGACGGTACGTCTGATCGAGCTGCGGAATCCGAACGCCAACACCTACCACGCGGTCAACCAGGTGCTGGTGAAGGAGGGCGAGCACGAGCGACGGTTCGACGTCGTCCTCTACGTCAACGGCCTGCCGGTCGTGGTGATGGAGTTGAAGAGCGCCGCCGATGAGCACGCGACGCTCAAGGACGCACACGCTCAGCTCCAAACGTACGTGAACGAGTTCCCGCTGGCATTCCGCTACAACGTGCTGTGCCTGATCTCCGATGGCATCACTGCAAAGTACGGCACACCGTTCACCCCCTACGAGCACTTCGCACCGTGGAATATCAACGAAGACGGAACTCGGGTGGACACCAACGTCCCGGACTATGACGGTGAGGAAGCGCTGGTCGTCGCCCTGTACGGGCTGTTCTCCCTGTGTCGTTTCCTGCATCTGACCGCGCACTTCGTCAACTTCACGCCGGCGGGGAAGCGCATCGCGAAGCCCCACCAGTACCACGCTGTGACCACAGCGGTGGAGAAGATCGTGGAGGCGTCCCGCCGCGACGGGAAGGCCGGTGTGGTCTGGCACACTCAGGGGTCGGGCAAGTCCGAGGAGATGGTGTGCACGGCCGGAATGGTCTCCAGCCAGCCGGCCCTCAACAATCCGACAATCGTGGTCATCACCGACCGCAACGACTTGGACGACCAGCTGTACGGCACCTTCCAGGACAGCCAAGGGCTCCTCGGCCAGCACCCGCTGCAGGTGGAGACACGCGAGGAGCTCCGCGAGGAACTCATACGGCGTCGCACCGGCGGGATCATCTTCACCACGTTGCAGAAGTTCGGGCTGACCAGGGTGGAGCGGGACTCCGGCATGAGCCACCCACTGCTGTCGAACCGGCGGAACATCATCGTCATGGTGGACGAGGCGCACCGCAGCCACTACGACAGCATCGACGGGTATGCCCGTCACCTGCGGGATGCGCTCCCAAACGCCACACTGATCGCTTTCACCGGGACGCCGATCTCGGAGGTGGATCGCAACACCCGTGTCGTGTTCGGCCCCTACATCGACATCTATGACCTCAAACGGGCTGTGGACGATGGTGCGACCGTCCGCGTCTACCATGAGCCCCGACTAATCCCGGTGACCCTCCCGCCAGGTGTAAATCCAGAGGCTCTAGATAAACAGGCCGATGCGCTGACCGAGAAGATGGACGACGCCGAGCGTCGGAAGGCTTTGGCCTATGCCACACAGATGACCAACATTTACGGTGCCCCCGGCCGGATCAAGACTCTCGCCGCCGACCTCGTTTCGCACTGGGAAGCACGGTCGGACCTGATGCGCCCCCAGCTGGGCGGTCCGGGCAAGTCGATGATCGTGTGCGTCACCCGGGAGGTTTGTGTCCGGCTATTCGATGCCATCTACTCGCTGCGACCTGGTTGGGTGGATCCGGCCGTCGACAAGGGCAAGATGAAGATCGTCTTCCACAGTGATCCCTCCGACCCCGACCACCTGAAAGCGCATGCTTTGCGGCCGGCACAGCACAAAACGGTCCAGGCGCGGGCCAAGGACATAGACGACGAACTCGAGCTAATCATCGTCCACTCGATGCTGATCACTGGGTACGACGCTCCCCCGATCCATACCCTGTACATGGACCGGCCAATGCACGGGGCGAACCTGATGCAGGCGCTGGCCCGTGTCAACCGCCGGTTTCGCAGCAAGGAGGACGGGCTCCTCGTCGGGTACGCGCCGCTCACGGACAACCTCAAGAAGGCGCTGCGGGAGTACACCCCAAGCGATCAGAAGGACCAGACCCTGGGCAGGGACCTCGATCGGGCCTTCGTCGAGATTAAGAATGACCACTCCATCATCTGCGACCTGCTCTCGGGGATCGACTGGCGGCGGCTGCTCGCCCAGGCCAACGCGGCCCAGCAGCGACCACGGGCACTGCGGCGGGTGGTCAACCACCTGCGCGACCCTCGCACGGCGGGTAACCAGGTCGAGCCCGGTGAGAAGTCGCTGTCCGACCGGTTCAAGGAGATCGCTTCCCGGCTGGAGCGGTTCTACCGGCTCTGCGCCAGCAGCCGGGACTTCGCCGAGAAGTTCGACGATGCGGCGTCGATTCGTGGCGACATCGCCTTCTTCTCCGAAGTCCGGGCCTGGATCGTGAAGCTGGACGCTGCTGACCGAGAGGCCAGCGGTAAACCTCTGGCTGCCGAAGTCAGCATCTATCTGTCTCAGCTCGCCGCTTCCGCAGTCGAAGCCTCAGAGATCACCGACCTGTACGCCGAAGCAGGCATCGGGCACCTGGACATCACCGAGCTCAACGACGTGCACCTCCACAAGCTCCAGGAGTCGGAAACCCCGCATCTAGCTGCCGAAGCATTGCGCCGACTGATCGAACAGAAGATGCGCGAGGTGACCAAGCACAACATCATCCGGCGGGAAAGCTTCTCCGAGCAGCTCCAGGATCTGATGATCCGCTACATGAAGCAGCAGCTCACCAGTGCTGAGATGATCGCTGAGTTGGTTGCCATGGCCAAGGAGGTGTCCGCTGACGCCCGGCGCGGAGAAACCTTCGAACCGCCACTCAGCGTCGCCGAACTCGCCTTTTACGACGCCGTCGCCAACCACGGAATCGCCCGGGCCGTGATGGGCGACGACATCCTTGCCGAGATCGCCCGAACCCTGGTCGCTGACATCCGCAAGAACCTCAGCGTCGATTGGCTGTCCCGGGAACCCGTGCGCGCCAAGCTACGAACCCGCGTACGGCGTCTCCTGGCCAAGTTCGACTACCCCCCTGAGGAGGAGCGGGAGGCCGTCGAACTCGTCATCAAGCAGATGGAGACCTTCGCCGCGGACTGGGCACCCGCCTCGGAAGGCTAGGCCTAGGAAGTAGAGTTGCCCAAGGCACGGCCACCTGGAGCGAGACGCGCTCAGCCGGTCGGTGCAGAGGTGCGGTGCGGTGTTCTTCCTCGAAGGTAGCCGGGCTCAACATTCTGATGCGTTGACCCGTGTGCAAGTGGCACGCACAGGCCGTAACGGTGCCCCGGGCGCACCTATTGCTAGCCCCCCAACGTGATGCGGCAGATTTCGCCAATTGAGTACGAATGGGCACCGTAAATTGGTCGCGATCACCCCAGCGACCCGGCTCCGCAGTTAGGGGATCGTGAATCGGGACGGGATCGTCAGTTGGCAGCGGTGGGCGGTGGGGTTGTGGGTGCAGCCATGCGCACGGTTCCCCGTAGGGGGTACACACGGCATGAGCCCACGATCTGCGACTCCCCTGCGGACGGCCTGTTAACGGTTACCCGCGCGTTCCCCTGAGAAGGCCCGTCCGCTGGTAGGGCGCGTCTCGGGCCGCCTCTTGGCTTGGTCGTTTGCGGGCGGGTAGAAACGTGGTCGTGATCGAGGGCGTCGAGCCGGGTGCCGATGATGTCGACGAGCTGACCTCGGCGTTGCTGACCGCGTCGCGGTTGCTGGTCGCGGTATCGGCGCGGTCGCTGGCGGCGGTGCAGGACAGGGTGACGCTGCCGCAGTTCCGGCTGCTGGTGGTGCTGTCCTGGCAGGGACCGGCCAAGCTGGTGACCCTGGCCGCGGGGCTGGACGTCAATCCCTCGACCGCGCTGCGGATGGTGGACCGGCTGGTCACGGCGGGGCTGGTCGAGCGGCGGGCCAGCGCGCGGAGCGGCCGGGAGATCCGGATCGAGCTGACCGCGGCCGGGCGCGCGGTGGTGCGGCAGGTGACCGCCCGGCGGCGCGCCGACATCGCCGGTATCGTCGCGCGCATGCCCTCGGGCGAGCGCCGCGCGCTGGTCGCGGCGCTGCGCGCGTTCGCCGAGGCCGGGGGCGAGGCGCCGGTCGCGGACGCCGTTCCGCTGGGGTGGAGCTGACACCGGCCGCGGCCGGGCGGCGGGATGCCCGCCCGGGGTACCGGTTGCCTTTTCGGCCGTTGCACTATGCAATGGTCAGGCGCAATCGGCGTGGGTAGGCAGCGAGGGGGACGCGGGTGGCGCGGGGACGAGGCCGGCAGGCGCCCTACGGTTACCGCCGCATCCGCGACGCACGCGGGCGGTACGTGACGCAGTTGCCGGTGGAGCCGCAGGCCGGCGTCGTCCGGGAGATCATCAGCCGGGTCGCCCAGGGGCAGGCGATCCCGCAGATCATCCGGGAGCTGGAGGGACGCGGCGTGCCCGCGCCGCGGGGCGGGCCCCGCTGGTCGCGGTCGGTGGTCAGCGACATCGTCCACAATCCGGCCTATATCGGTAAGCCCAAGGTGGACGCGGACGAGCGGGTGGCGTGGGCGCCGCTGGTCCCCGAGCAGCTGTTCTTCACCGCGCAGCGCGTGCTCCAAGGGCCCGGCGGCCCGTCCGCGGGCTATCCGGCGTTCGGGCTGCTGCTGTGCGCCCTCGGCCCCTGCCACGGAGTGTTCGCCAGTTGTCTGCAGGCGGTCAGCTGACACGCACCCGACGGCGCCCGGCCCCGTCGAGCCGGGGCCGGGGCGCGACGAACGGACCGGGTGTCAGACCGGCTGGGGTGTGCGGGCGGCCTTGACCGCGTCGCGCAGGTGCTGTTCCTGCTCGTCGGTCAGCGAGGTCCGGATGATCCGGCCGCCCAGCGGCGCCATCTCGGGGACGACCTTGTCGGGGTTGCGCTTGTCGACCAGGACGAAGACGGCCGCGGCGCCGGGCGCGAGGTGCTCGCCGAGGTCGCGCATGAAGTCGTCGTCGATGCCGGCGTCGGCCGCGGCGCCCATGGCGGCGCCGGTGGCTCCGCCGATCGCCATGCCGAGCAGCGGCATGAAGAAGACGAGGCCGATGAGGCCGCCCCAGGCGGCGCCGCCGAGCGCGCCGCCCGCCGTCAGGGACCGTGCCTGGTGCAATTTGATCTTGCCGTTCTGCCTGCGTTCGACGACGACCACGTCCGCCAGCTCGATGGTGTGGTCGCGGTGCAGCTGGATGATCTTGTCGCGGGCGCGCTCGGCGCGCGGCAGGTCGTCGTAGGCGACGGCGATCAGGTCGCTCATAATCTCCCCCGGTTGGTGGTGTGCGAGTGTCGGCGCGAGCCCGGTGCCGCCTACCCGCGCGCTCTGGACGACGGGGCGGTCAGGGCGTAGATCAGCAGGATGCACATGCCGATGGTCAGCACGGACCACAGCGGGAACGCCCGCAGGAACGCCAGGTGCCCGATCGCTGCCAGGACGGCGAAGAGCACGCCGACGGCGCGCGCCCACATCCGTCCGGCGATGATCCCGGCGCCGACGGCCAACTGGACGACCCCGAGGATCAGCCAGAACCATCCCCAGGCGTTGAAGTCGAACACCATGATCTTGTTGTCGCCGACGAGGTAGTAGTCGTCGTTGAACAGGCCGACCAGGCCGTCGATGACGTTGAACGCGCCGATCACCATCGCGAGGGTGCCGGCGAACGTCAGCCACCCTGACGTGCGTTCCTGATGCCGCGCCGTGGTCCGGCCGGAGTCGTGGGCCATCCTGCTGGTCATGGGACCTCCTCTCCCGCCCGGCCGCAGTCCGGGCCGTGTCGGGATGCCCGAAAGCTCCCCATTGTGCGTTCAACCGCAAACCGTGCCCGGCGTCCTTTTGGCCCCGGACGGACGGAAATGTGGGCCCCGATTGACGAAAACCGGCATTCGCGGCGGTCGCGACTGCGTTCGGCGAGGTCGCCGGCGAGCCGTCCTCCCCGGCGGTGGTTCATGGTCTCTTGGGGCCTTTGTGGCGCTGAGGTGGCCCGGGCCAGGGAAGTGCTCGGGTACCGACACCCCGCCGCGAGGAGAGAACGTGGACGCTCAGCCGTCGCCGGAGGACCGGACCGACTTCGAGAACGCCGGCAAGGGGTTCGCCGGCACGGCGTCGCAGACGAAGATCAGGGACGCCTCGGGACGGGTCGTCTGGGACCTCGACGCCTACGCCTTCCTCGACGCCGACTGCCCCGGCACGGCGAACCCGAGCCTGTGGCGCCAGTCGCAGCTCACCGCCATGCACGGCCTGTTCCAGGTCGCCGACGGGATCTACCAGGTCCGCGGGTTCGACCTGTCCAACATCTCCTTCGTCGAGGGCGACACGGGCGTCATCGTGGTCGACCCCCTGCTGTCGGTGGAGTGCGCCGAGGCGGCGATGGCGCTCTACCGGGAGCACCGCGGGGACCGTCCGGTGACGGCGGTCGTCTACAGCCACTCGCACGCCGACCACTTCGGCGGCGTCCGGGGAGTGGTGCCGGACGGCGCCGACGTCCCGATCATCGCCCCGGCCGGGTTCCTGGAGCACGCCGTCGCCGAGAACGTCTACGCCGGGACCGCCATGAACCGGCGCTCGATCTTCATGTACGGGGCCATGCTGCCCAAGGACGCCACGGGCCAGATCGGCGCCGGCCTCGGCCCGACGACGTCCACCGGCACGGTCTCGCTGATCGAGCCGACGCTGTCGATCACGGAGACCGGCCAGGAGGAGGTGGTCGACGGTGTCCGGATCGTCTTCCAGCTGACCCCGGGCACCGAGGCGCCCGCGGAGATGAACTTCTGCTTCCCCGACCGGCGTGCCCTGTGCATGGCGGAGAACGCCACCCACAATCTGCACAACATCCTGACGCTGCGCGGCGCGCTGGTGCGCGACCCGCGTGTGTGGGCGCGGTACCTCACCGAGGCGATCGAGATGTTCGCCGCCGGCTCCGACGTGCTGTTCGCCTCCCACCACTGGCCGACCTGGGGCACGCGGGAGCTGACCGCGTTCCTGTCCGAGCAGCGGGACCTGTACGCCTACATCCACGACCAGACCCTGCGGATGATGAACCAGGGCCACACCGGCGCCGAGATCGCCGAGATGATGCGGATGCCGCCCGCGCTGGAACGGGCCTGGCACACCCACGGGTACTACGGCTCGGTCTCCCACAACGTCAAGGCCGTCTACCAGCGCTACATGGGATGGTTCGACGGCAATCCCGCCCACCTGTGGGAACTGCCCCCGGAAGAATCGGCGAGAAAGCACGTCGAGTTCATGGGCGGCGCCCAGAGCATCCTCCCCAAGGCCGAGGCCGCCTTCCGCGCAGGCGAGACGCGCTGGGCCGCCCAGGTCCTCAACTACGTCGTCTTCGCCGACCCCGGCGACCGCGAGGCCCGCGAACTCCTCGCCCGGGTCTACGACGAACTCGGGCAGGGCAGCGAGAACGGCACCTGGCGCAACTTCTACCTCCAGGGCGCCGCCGAACTGCGCGGCCACAAGCCCGCCAACACGCTCGACAGCTCCTCGCCGGACGTCCTCATGGCCCTGAGCGTCGAGCAGATCGTCGACTCCCTCGCCATCCGCGTCGACGGCCCGCGCGCCTGGGAGACCCGCCTGACCATCGACTGCAACTTCACCGACCTCAAGGAGGAGGTCCGGCTCAGCCTCGCCAACGGCGTCCTCACCCAGTCCCGCGCGCACGACGGCACCCCGCCCGACCTCACCCTCACCCTGACCAAGCCGCAACTGCTCCAACTGGTCGCCACCCGGGACCTCGGCGACATCCAGGCCGACGGCGACCGCCGCGCGATCACCACGCTCATCGGCCTCCTGGACACCCCCGACCGCGACTTCGACATCGTCACGCCCTGACCCCGATGCGGCGCACCGCCCGCCCGCGCGCGGCGTCCCGATGCTGACCGGGTTCCGGGACCTCCTGGTCCCCGCGGCGCAGCGCCGGACGCTGGACGAGCTCACCGCCGAACTCGACCTGCGCTCCGGGGACCGCGCATCGCGCTACTCGGCGTACTGGACGATGCTCGTGCTGTCCGCCGTGATCGCCGCGGCGGGCGTCATCGCGGACTCCACCGCGACGGTCATCGGCGCCATGATCATCGCCCCGCTGTCCACGCCGATCATGGGGATGGCGCTCGGCCTGGTGAAACGCGCGAAGAACCGCGCCGACCGGTTCGTCCTGGGCGGCGCGGCCGCCGTCGTCGCCGTCGGGCTGCTCGCCTCGCTCGCGGTCCCCCGCTCCTACGACCTGCTGTCCAACGGCCAGGTCTCCGGACGCACCTCACCGGGCCTGGCCGACCTGATCGCCGCGATGGCGACCGGCCTCGCGGGCGCCGTCGCCCTCGCCCGCCGCGACGTCGCCGCCGTCCTGCCCGGCGTCGCCATCGCGATCTCCCTCGTCCCGCCCCTGGTCGTCGTCGGCGTCTGCCTCGGGGACGGCGCGCCCGGCCTCGCGCTCGGCGCGCTGGTGCTGTTCGCGTCCAACGCGCTGTCCCTCGTCCTGGCCGGCACCTTCATCTTCGCCGCCCTCGGCTACGTCGAAGCGCCGGCCGGCCGGACCCGCGCCCGAACCGCCCTCGCCCTCAGCGCGGTCGGGCTGGTCGTCCTCATCCCCCTGGGCGTCAGCACGGCGGCCAACTACCTGTTCGCCGCGTGGAAGACCGGGGTCGAGCACGCCGCCGCCGAATGGCTCGCGGCCGAACCCGGCGCCGCCGTCACGGACGTCCGGACCCACTTCACGACGTTCCACGTCTCCGTCCGCGCCCCGGGCGGCGGCCTGCCGCCGGTCGCCGCCCTGCTCACCCGCCTGCACGGCGTCGTCCCCGAAGGCTCGTCCGTGGTCGTCGACGTCACCCAAGGCCGCACCATAAAAGCCGGCAAGGTCCCCTGACCCCGCCGGACCGCCCCTGCCGGACGGCCCCTGCCGGACGGCCCCTGCCGGCCCGGGGTCAGTGACCGGCTCGGACGGCCTTGCTGACGATTTCAGCGAGGTTGTAGCCGACAAGGCTCGCCACATCGGCCAGTCCGGGGGTGCTCAGCACCGTGTTGGCCTGGCCGACATCGATGCTGCGGTGCCAGCGGGTGTCCGCCTTGGGCTTGTCGTCGCTCCAGTAGGCCCGCGCGTGCTTCACGAACTCCTCCGCGTCCGCCCGCGCACCTTCGGAAAGCCGTTCGATGGTCTCGTTGATCTGGTCGATGCCCACGTACGGGACGAAGGAACTCCAGTTGCCACCGGCATCGTGGAGCCTGGTGTTGTCGGGCTTGGCCTCCAACGGCAGATGCAGGAAGGCGGCCAGACGCTCCAGTGCGCTCTCCCGGTCCGCCATGTAGTCCTCATAGCGGACGACCATGTTCGGGAGCCCGTGCGCGTTGACGGTGCGGAGGGCGTCGACGTAGATGTCTCGCCAGATGTTGGCGCCCTGCCACAGTTGCTGTCCGGTCCGGTGCTGGTGGCTGAGCGTGAACGCGATCGGGTTCCGCGCCGTAATGATGACTTTCAGCGACGCCCGGTTGGCGGGGGCGGCGGCCCGCTGCGCGAGGGCGTGCCGCAGCCAGCCGACGAACTTGCTCCCGTCGATGACCGTCGAGGCGCCCAGCGAGCGGGCCAACTGGGCGTGCATGCCCAGGATGTCGTCGTAGGAAGCGATTTCACGGAACGCGTCGGAAAAATGGGGGCATCGCCTGCCGAGCAGATCGCAGGGCCCGCACACGCGCCCGTAGTCGTCGTCACCGCTGAGGCCGGGGAGCTTCGTGTAGTTGTTCAGCTCGCCGACATAGTGGGCCTTCGAGATCCGCGTGGTCATGTCGCGCCCGATCAGGGTCGAGCCCGAGAAAGGGGTGCCGATGATGAAGACCGACGCCGGGGACCGGTCCTGCGCCTTCGGGAGTTTCGACCGGAGGCTCGTGAACCTTCCGGCCGATGCAGGAACCTCTTGTGTCTCAGCGTCCATGTTCACGTCCACGGTAATGATGCAGGCGATCGCGGAGTCGCCCGTCCAGGGGTGATTGTGCTGGGCGGTGTCCGAATCGGGATCGTCACCGAGCGTGACACCGAGTGGATGAACTTCCGTCCGAAGTCATGAGAGTTGCCGCAGTTCACATGCCGGACAAGAGGGTCACCAGCGTCAGTTTCCCACACTTCGGTTGATGCGTCGTCTGCTGCCCGCGCCAAGGCTGGACACCGATGGCGGGCATCCCGTAGCCGGTGGGCATCCCCGGATTTTGCCTCGACAGGAGGGGTGTACAGGCTCCATACCTGAGAGTATGGTTCCGTACTATGGGGTATGGGGATGAGATCGTGCGACGGGTGCGGGAGCTGGCGCCGGTGCTGACGGAGCGGGCTCGGGAGACCGAGGACGCGCGGCGGCTGCCCGACCGGACCATCGAGGACCTCGCCGGGACGGGCCTGTTCGGCATGCTGGTGCCGAAGCGGTTCGGCGGCGCGGAGCTCGGGTTCGAGGCGATGGCGGCGGCGTGCCGGGAGGCCGGCGCGGGCTGCGGGTCCACCGGATGGCTGTCGGTGATCTACACGCTGCACAACTGGATGGTGGCGCTGTTCCCCGAGCGGGCGCAGGAGGAGGTCTGGGCGGAGCGGCCGTACGCGCTGATCCCGTGCGTCCTCGCGCCCACCGGCAGGGCGGAGCCGGTGGACGGCGGGCACCGGGTGACCGGCCGCTGGTCGTGGGGCAGCGGCGTGATGCACGCGGATCACGCGATGGTGATGGGCCTGGTCAGCACGGACGGCGCGATCGAGCCGCGGCTGTTCCTGCTGCCGCGCGCGGACGTGACCGTCCACGACGTCTGGCACACCAGCGGGATGCGCGGGACGGGCAGCAACGACATCGAGGTCGCGGACGTCTTCGTCCCGGCGCACCGGTCGGTGCCGCTGACGGCGCTGGCCGAGGGGCGGTCCCCCGGGTCGGGCGTCCATTCGGCGGCGCTGTACCGGGTCCCGCTCGTCCCGGTGTTCGCGCTGACCAGCGCGGCGCCCGTGCTCGGGATGGCCGAGGGGGTGCTGGCGCGGTTCGGCGAGCGGATGCGGAGCCGGCGGATGGCCTACAGCGGCGAGCGGCAGCGCGATCTGATGAGCGGCCAGATCCGGCTGGCCGCCGCGACCGCGGACCTGGCGGCGGCCCGGCTGCTACTGGAGGACGCGCTGCGGGACGTGTCCGAGGCCGCGGCGGCGGGCGACGGGATCGACATGCACCGGCGGGCCCGCGCGCGGCTCGTCGCCGCGCATGTGGCGGGCACCGCCCGCAGGGTGGTGAACGAGCTGTGCTCGGCGGCCGGGGCGAGCACCCAGTTCGCGGATTCGCCGTTCCAGCGGGCGCAGCGCGATGTGAATACGATCAGCGGGCATGTGGTGTTCGACCCGGACGCGGCGTACGCCCTGTACGGCAGGGTCGAGCTGGGGATGGACCCGGGGCCGACCGTGCTCGTGTGATGGCGTCCGGTACGGAGCGGTGGGGAGCGTGATGACGGCCCGGACGAGGCTGGCCAGGCGGGACTGGGTGGAGGCCGGCTACCAGGAGCTGGCGCGGGCCGGCGAGCGCGGCGTCGCGATCAACGCGCTGGCCGTGCGGCTGGGCGTCACCAAGGGCAGCTTCTACTGGCACTTCAAGGACCGCGGCGAGCTGCTGCGGGCGCTGCTGGACCGGTGGGCGCACGAGCGGACCGACGAGGTGCTGGGCCTGGCGCTCGGCAGCACGGACGACCCGCGCGAGCGGCTGCGCCGCATCCAGGCGCTCGGCCGGGAGATCGCGCCGATCGACCGGGCGATGCGGCTGTGGGCGCAGCACGACCCGGCGGCCGAGGAGGCGGTGCGGCACGCCGACCGGGCCCTGCTCGGGCACATCGCCGCATGCCTGGAGGACCTCGGGTTCGGCGCGGAGGAGGCGCGCCTGCGGGCGCTGCTGATGCTGCGCTCGTGGGTCGGCGGCTACCTGATCCCGTCCGGCGGCGCGTCGGACGGCGGCGCGTTGGAGGGCGCCGATCCGGGCGACCGCATGCTGGAGATCCTCCTGAGCCGCTGAGGCGGGGTCAGCAGGTCCTGCGGTACGGGATGTCCTGGACGTACTGGGACCATTCGCGCCGGGACAGCGCCCCCGTGCGCTTGCAGAGATCGGCCTTGAGGAGGCGCGGCGCGACGGTGTGCGTGACGAGCTTTCCGTCGTCGCCGGCCACGCTGTAGAGCCGGGTGCCGTCCGCGCTGAAGGCCAGCGACTCGATCACCGCGTCGATCGAGGACGTGGTGTGCCCGGTGAGCGCGAGCCCGAGCCGCCGCTGGCTCTGCACGTCCCACAGGTCGATCTTGCCCTTCATGTCGGCGGTGGCGAGCAGGCGGCCGTCCGGCGAGACGGCCGCGATCGGGGTCTTGCCGTCCGGCGTCGCGACGGGGGTGCCGATCTGCTTGAGCGTCCGGGCGTTCCAGAACGACAGCGACCGCTGGTCGACGCGGTCCTGCACGGTGACGAGGGTGTCCTTCGTGCCGATGGCCTGCACGGTCGTCGCGAGCGAGTTCGGCGGCGCCAGGGTCTTCCCGGACGGGAACGCGACCACGCCGAGGTCGTTGGCGGAGATCACCCGGCGGCCGTCCCGGCTCCACACGATCCTCATCTCCTCGGAACCGTCGGACGAGGCGGTGCGCTGCGCGGCCTGCGCCTGCCCGAGGCGCCGCCCGGTGGCGGTGTCCCAGAACTGCAGCGTGGTGGGCTGCTCCGGCGAGTCCGCGTTCGCCGGGGTCTGCGGCCCCGCGAGGGTGAGGGTGGCCAGGGACCGGCCGTCCGGGGAGAACGACGGCACGGGCCGGCGCGTCAGCCCGTCCGGCGGCAGCTTGATGGTGGTCCGCTTCGTCCGGGACCGGACGTCCCAGATCTCGACCGTCCCGTCGTACTTGAGGAGGGCGAACTGCCGGCCGTCCTGGGACAGCGAGAACCGGTCCCCCTTGTATTCGAGGTCGACGGTGACGGGCAGGCTCGGCCGCTGCCTCCTGGTGGCGGTGTCCCAGATCTTGACGGCGCGGTTGTAGGGCAGCGGGTCGACGGTCGCCAGCGTGGACCCGTCGAGGCTGATCGCCGAGTCGCCGTGCGCCAGCGCCACCTGGGCGGGGCGCACGAACGCGGCCACGTCGATCGACCTGATCCGGCCCTGCGAGTCGACGCAGCGCAGGCTCAGCCCGTCGGCGCTGAACCGGGTGGAGTTGCACATGTCGTCCGGCTTGTAGGCCAGGGCGGGCGGCTCCGAGATGCCCGGTTCGGTGCTCCACATCATCATGTCGGACGCGATGAACCGCCCGTCCGGGCTGAAGACGGTGTCGGTCTCGAGGTCGTTGTACCCCTTCGGCCGCACCAGGGTCGTGCGCTCCTCGCCGGTCTTGACGTTCACCACCGTGATGCCGTGCCGCTGCCCGTCGACGTCGGTGGCCGCGAGGTACCGGCCGTCGGGGCTGTAGGTCAGACGGGACGTGCTGCTCAGTTTCTCGAGGACGCGGGGCACGCGGATCGGCTTGAAGGTGCGCAGGTCGCGCCCGGTCAGCTTCCAGCCGCGCTTGCCTTCCGGGGAGATGCCGAGGAGCGTCGTCTCGTCCGGGGAGACGACCGGGCCCTGGATCGAGTAGCTCTCCTTGGCGGAGAACAGCGTCCGACCGGTGGCGGTCTCCAGCACTCTGACCGTTCCGTCGTGGGTCGCGATGAGCCGCGAGCCGGTGGGGCTGAACCCCAGGCCGTCCCCCAGCGTGTGCTTGAACGGCAGGACGGTGCGGGCCCCTGTGGCGGTGTCCCAAAGCGTGAGGGTGCCGTCCGCCTGGAGGCTCAGCAGGCGCTTGCCGTCGAGTGTCAGCCCGAGGCCCTTCAGCTCCGCGCCGGGCACCCTCAGGGTCGGCCCCGCCTTCTTGGTCCCCGGATCCGTCAGGACGACGGTGTTGCCCTTCCACCACCCGACCAGGCCGCCCGTGTCGGGGGCCAGCGTGTTCCATCCGCCGTCGACGCCGGGCGGCCGGTAGATGTCCTGCTCCCACTGCGTCCCGAGGGTCAGCAGCGCGTCGCGCGTCTCGAAGGTGTCCCCGCCGAGGGCGGACGCGGCGACGGCCAGCCTGCGGGCGAGGACCGGATCGGTCCGGCGCAGCTGCACGGCCCGCGTCGCGAGCTGCCGCCCGACCGCCGCGTCGCGCTGCTGGGCGACGGTCGCGTTGGTCTTCCTCAGGTTGCGGCTCTGGACGGCGACGGCCGCGCCCGCACCCAACGCCAAAACCAGCAGGACGGCCAGGGTGATGGTGACGGCCGCCCGCGTCCGGGCCCGGTCGCGCGTCTGCCGGACCGACGCGTCCAGGAACGCGCGCTCGGCCAGGTTCAGCGTGAGCTGCCGCCGCCCAACGGACGCCCAGGCCAGCGCCTCGTCCAGCGCGGACCCCTGGTACAGATCGGCCTGCTTGCGCCCGTTCGTGTTCCACAGCCGCGCGGCCCCCGCCAACGCCTGATGGACTGCGAGCCCATCGCGTTCCGCATTCACCCAGTCGGCGAGCCGAGGCCACGCACGCAGCAGCGCAGGCGTGCCGATGGACACCAGGGCGCCGTCCCTCTGCAAGAGGCCCGCCTCGCAGAGACCGTCCAGGACCTCCTGCATCCCACGTTCGCTCGTGGACCCGTCAACGAGGTCGCCCAGCGGGACCGGCCGCAGCGCACCCTGGGCATCCGACGGCGCCGCCACCATCCTGAGAAGCACTCGCGGGACGGCCTGCTGCGCCTCCCGGTCGAGCCGTCCGTAGACCTGCTCGGCGACGTCCCCCAGCGAGGGCGGCAACGTCACCGACGGCGGCTCCCCCTGCCCGGCCGCCCTCGTCCCCGCCTCCAGCGCGTCACCGGTCACCCCGCTGAGCAGGCCGTCCAGGACGTCCTGCGCGCTCGGACGCTGTTCGGGATCCTGGCTGAGCGCCGCCTCCACCAGCCCCCGCAGCGGCTCCGCCAGCACATCGGTCTTCGGACGCTCGTTCAGGATCTGGTGGTGCAGGCTCGCCATCGTGTCGCCGTCGAACGGCGGCCTTCCGGTCGCGGCGAACAGCACGACCGCCGCCCACGCCCACACGTCCACCGCCGACGTGGCCCGCTTCCCGCGGAACGACTCCGGCGCCATCCAGCGCGGCGTCCCCTTCAGCGCACCCGTCGCACTCCGCGACATCTCATCCGTCTTGGCGATGCCGAAGTCGATGACGCGCGGCCCGTCGGGGCCCAGCAGCACGTTCGCCGGCTTCAGGTCCCGATGAATGATCCCGGCCCGATGAATGGACGCCAGCGCCGTCGCGATCCCGATGGCGAGCCGATGCAACTCGTCCGGCCCGTACGCCCCCCGCTCCCCGACCCATTCGGCCAGGTCAGGACCCGGCACGTACTCGCTGACGACATAGGGCGGCGCACTGTCGAGATCCGCACTGATGATCCGCGCCGTGCAGAACGACGCGACCCGCTGCAGGGTCGCGACCTCCTTGCGCAACCCGTTGCGCAGCGCCTCGTTGACCGTCTCGGGGTGCAACGCCTTGACGGCGACCCGGCGCCCCTGGACGTCGTACCCCTCGTAGACAACGCCCTGCCCTCCGGCCCCCAACCGCCCGGCGAGCCAGTACCCGCCGAGCTGCCGGGGATCGCTGTCCAAGAGAGAAACGGGCATGCCGGCATCCTCCGCAACCGGGACGCCACCCGGCGCCCTAGAGAACGCCAGAATATACAGACACTCATGTTCTTTTGCCGTGCCACGTCCCCGATGTGACCCACCGCATCCCCGAGAGCGCACCGTTCACCTCCCGGCCGGCACCCCCTGGCGCGTCAGGTCACGAAGTAGTAGAAGATTCACATGAGTCAGCTGGAGGCCAAGGGCTTCGACGGACGCCTGCGCAGCGCTGCGATGGCCTGGCTCGACCGCCGGTGCACGCCCGATAATCCGGTCGTCGAGCGCCGGGAACTCCTCGGTTTCGAGTTCGAGGGCCGGCGCGTCCCGCTCGTCGACAACCAGCTCGGCATCCGCAAGCCGCAGGGGCTGACGGCGGCGCTATCCATCCTGACGACGTACACATCGGACGGCCGGCGCGCACCATACGAGGACGCTCTCGGCCCGGACGGTTTCCTCAGATACAAATACCAAGGAAACCCGCAGCACTACACGAACAAGGGCTTACGGGAGGCACACACCCTCGAAGTGCCGCTCATCTGGTTCTTCGGCGTTCAACAAGGGCTGTACTTGCCGTTCTACCCGGTCTGGATCGTCGCAGACGAACCGGCCGAGTCACAGGTCGCGGTCGCCCTCGACGAATCGCAGGCCAATCTGGCCGGACATGCGTCCTTGAGCCCCTTGGAGCGCAGATACTCCGAACGGATCAGCAGGCAGCGCCTCCACCAGCCCGTGTTCCGGCAAAGAGTGATCCGCGCCTACGACACCAGCTGCGCAATGTGCCGCCTGCGTCACGCCTCACTCCTCGACGCCGCGCACATCATTCCCGACAGAGAGGAACGAGGCCTGCCGGCCGTCTCGAACGGGCTCTCCCTCTGCAAGATCCATCACGCCGCGTACGACGCCAACATCCTGGGCATACGACCGACCCTCACCATCGAGGTCCGCACTGACATCCTCCAGGAAGTGGACGGCCCGATGCTCAGACACGGCCTCCAAGAGATGAACGGAGTGACCCTCACCCTCCCAAGGCGGCAAATCGACCGTCCAGACGTGGAAGCCATCGAACAACGCTACGAAACCTTCCGCAAAGCAGGATGACCATCCAACAGACGTCGGGGAACGCCTATTCTCGGTAACCCTCGTGGTAACCGGTGAGGATTTCGACGATGTCATGGAGGTCGGCCATGGGACGGCGGACACGTGAACCGTCCGGAGCCGAGTAGGTCAGATGCGTCGGCTCCACCCAGACGTTGACCTCGGCGCCGGCCACCGGAACGGTAACCAGGGAAACACCTCGGCCATGACGATGCTCGACGTTGCGAACGCCACGGCCGGTGAGGGTTTCGGCGAGATGCCGGGCGGCCAGGGTCGGCGGGGCGGTCAGGCGTGGGTTCGGCCAGGAGGTCCGGAGAAGGAAGGCGCACCAGACGGCTTTCCCCGGGCGGCCGTCGCCAAGCCTTGATCGGGATCGATGGGCTCCCCAGCCGACGCCGAGCATGCTGACGATTCCGATGCCTCTGCCGTGCTCGTCGAGCAGGTCGCGCGGACCGGCGTCCGGGAACGAGCTGCGGCAGGTGTCGAAGACCGAGACGACCAGCTGACGGACGCGCACGTCGCGTCCGCGGGCAGCCGCCAGGCGCACATTCCACCAAGAGCTATTTCCGTCGGATGACCGACAGAAATTTGTCCGAGCCGCGTTATCTGCACCATTTTGAACCGTCCTCGCAGGTCACAGGTTCCTTGCTTCTGCCCCCACAGAGTGCGCCTGCCGCCCTAGCATTTTCCTGTTCCCAGGAACTTCTGGAAGTTCGATCGCATGGAGGCCAGCATGAACATCAACGAGCCGCCGGATCCACGATCTTCCATGTGGGCCTGGATCGCCTACTCACTGCGCTTTCACCGCATGCAGCGCGGTCTCACGGGAGACGCCATGGCCAAGCTGCTCAAGTGCTCGTGCTCCTCAATTTCCAGACTGGAGAACGGGGAGGCGAAGCTGGACGAGAAGCAGGCGGCCACCCTGGACGCGGCCTGGAACACCGGCGGCCACTTCACCCTCCTTTCTAGTATGCCCGGCAAGGTCATGATCCCAGTTGGTTCAAGGCCTTCACGAGCTTCGAAAGCCGAGCATCACTGACGAAGCAGTACAGCGGCCAACTCATCCCTGCCCTTCTCCAGACCCCCGCTTATGCGAGAGCGCTGCTCACCGCAGGCAGGGAGAAAGAGATCGAGACGGCGGTCAAAGATCGCCTGAAGCGGCAGTCGATCTTGGAAAGAGAACCTCCCACGGAGTTGTGGGTGCTACTTGCCGAGACGACGCTCGAAGTCACCGTGGGCGGAGAGCAGGTCATGCGAGAGCAACTCGCCAGGCTCGTGACGATGTCGACCTTTCCGCATGTCACTCTGCGAGTCGTCCCGAACTCGGCGGGCGCGAATCCCGGGTTGGACGGTTCGTTCAAGATCATAAAAGTGAAAGAAGGTGAGGTGGCCTTCGTCGAGGCACCGAACGGTGGGCGACTGGTCGCAGAGGTCGCGGAGGTCGAGACCTTCAAGCTTCGATTCGACCGCATCGGGGCGGTTGTTCTACCCGTAGACTCCTCACGAACCCTCATCAAGCAGTACATGGAGGCCATGACGTGACTTCCCCGACTTGGCGTAAGAGCAGTCACTCGACGGAGGGCACCAGCGCCCAATGCGTTGAGGTTGCCCGCCTCGATGGCGCCATTGGGATTCGCGACGGCAAGCTGCCTCACCACGCGCATCTGGTGCTCGCGACCGCAGAGTTCGCTGCTGTGCTAAGCCGCCTCAAGGACGCGAAGTGACAACGGATCCATGGCGTAAGAGCAGCAGGAGTACCAACCAGGGCGGGGAATGTGTCGAGGTCGCTGCGCTCTCCAACGGCATCGGAGTGCGGGACAGCAAGAACCCCGACGGCGGCCACCTCGCCCTTGCTCCCGGGCGGTTCGCGGCGCTCGTCCGGCACTTGAAGGGCCTCGACTGACGCAGTGGCGCGGGGCATGCCTCGTCCCTGCTGAGGTCACGGGTGCAGGGTGGGGTGGTAGATGAGTTCTTGGGTGTGGCCGTCGAGGGTTCGGCTTTCGATGAGTTCGAGGTCGAAGTCGGCGGCGCCGCCGAAGACCGGGTCCAGGCCGGTCTGGCCGGTGATGACGGGGAACAGTGTCACCTGGACGCGGTCGACCAGGCCGGCGGCCATCAGGGCGCGGTTCATCGCCAGGCTGCCGTGCGAGCGCAGCGGTACGTCGGATTCCTGCTTGAGCCGGGCGACGACGTCGACGGCGTCGCCGCTCGCGACGGTCGCGTCCGGCCAGTCGAGGGATCCTTTCAGCGTGGTCGACACCACCGTTGCCGGCAGGTTCCTCATGCGGGTGACCCAAGGGTCGCGCACGTCAGAGTCCTCGGTGCTGGAGGCCAGCATCTGCGCGAACGCCCGATATGTGTTGGCCCCGAAGATCATCCGCTGTTCCTCGCTGTACAGGGCGAGGCGGTGGTCGAGCAGTTCGGGGCCCTGCTTGCCCCAGTAGCCGGTCCAGTTGCCGCCGGCGGCGCCGAAGCCGTCCAGGCTGGAAAAGACGTCGAATGTGTAGGTAGCGGTCATGAGGCTCTCCTCGAGTGCGTCTGATCGTGTGTTGGCATACAGACCGGGTGCTACGGCGAGACTCATCGGCCTTGGGCTGCCCGGGGGGTTGATTGAGTGGGGATTTTGGGGTTTTGAGGGCGGGTGGGGCGGTGGCGGATCAGCATGGGGGCGATGTCGGTTCGTGGGCGGGTCGTCCGCCCGGAGCGGGATGGTGATGGGTGTGACTGAGGTCGAGGGGATTGAGCAGGACGTGCCCGAGCCGGTTGCGGAGGGGTCCTGGTTGGGGCGGGGGGTTGCGCTTTTCACGCCGGTGTTCGCTGTGGCCGCCGGGTGGTTGGCGGGGGTCGTCGCGCAGCTGGTTCCGGGTGCTGATCTGGACGAGACGCAGGTGGCGTCGTTCATGGTGGCGGCGACCACGGCGGCGCTCGGGTCCGGGTGGAAGTGGTTGCAGGGGTGGCAGCAGCATGAGCGGCTCGTCGCCGAGGGGAAGGCCACGCCGGTCAAGATCAGGGCGGTGAAGTAGGGCCCGCCCGTTCGGCCGGTCGGCGCTTCTTATGCTGGGGGCGGAGCGTCGGCCGGAGGGCGGTGGTCGGGGTGGTGTCGGTCGAGGAGTTGCAGAAGTTGTCGGCCGAGGAGCGGGCCGAGTTGCTGCGGGCGCTGATCGCGCTGAGTGACGAGGATCCGCTGGAGCAGCCGCGGTATCGGCGGCGCCGGGGATTGGTGCTGGTCTTTCTGGTGGCGTGTTGTGCGTGGCTCATCCCGTGGACGGTCGTGCTGGGGTTCACGTTGCCGCAGCACTACAAGGCGGGTCAGTGGGCGGCCGCGTGGATCGGGTTCGACGTCGCTTTGACGGCGGCGTTCGCGTTCACGGCGTTCGCGGTGTGGCGGCGGCTGCAGATAGCGATCGTGGGGCAGATCGTCACGGGGACGTTGCTGGTGTGCGATGCGTGGTTCGACGTGATGCTGTCGTGGGGGTCGGGCGAGCTCGTGGTCAGTGTGGTCACGGCGTTGCTCGGTGAGCTGCCGTTGGCGGTGTTGA
Organism: Actinomadura sp. NTSP31; assembly: GCF_041951385.1. Lineage (NCBI taxonomy): Bacteria > Bacillati > Actinomycetota > Actinomycetes > Streptosporangiales > Thermomonosporaceae > Actinomadura > Actinomadura sp. NTSP31. Next base: position 137,782 of record NZ_JBGNUT010000029.1, read on the forward strand.
TGTTCATGGGGGCGCGGGCGCTCGTGTTGACGACCGTCCGGGCGTTGTGGGTGCGGGAGGGACGCGTGGGGCCGGTGCCGCGGTTGCGGGAGGTCCGGCTGTTCACCATCGGACGTTCTGTCGGTGGCGGCTTCTAGGGTTCGGGGTGTGAGCGAGGAGACCCTTGTCTGGGGGGAGCTGCGGGCCGGTGGGTTCCTGCACGGGGTGCGGGAGGCCCACCGGGAGGCGACGCTGGCCGTGTTCGGAGGGCTGAGCCGGGCGGCGGGGTTCACGGAGCGGTCCTACGGGGTGACCGCGTTCGATGTGCTGACGTCCTGGATCGACCGGGTCTTCGAGGGCGACCGAAGGGTGGTCCGGGACGATCTGAACGGGTCGCCCGGGTGGCGGTACGGGAAGTATCGGGTGCTGTTGAAGCGGCACGAGTTCGGGGCGGTGCGGAAGATCCGGTGGGACCGGGACAGTCCCACCAAGCAGGCCGTCGCGCGGCAGGAGTACGCGGACGACCGGCAGCTCGCGCTCGACATCGGGTTCGGCGGCGACACGCCCGAGGTCGTGACGCTGGTGCTCGCGCACAGTGCGAGCGACGAGCCATTGGAGATGGAGCTCTTCCTGGGGCGTCCCCGGTGGAACGCCGATGGCGGGACGGCGTGGCACTGGGTCCGGGAGCTGGACGACGCGCTTGGAGGTGATCCACGCCGTAAGCTCGTCGAACGGACGATGCCGCTCTGGGACGACGAGGCCGACGTCCCCATGCGGCTGCGCGGAGAGACGAGCACTGAAACGGCATAGTGGACGATGAGCGAACGGCTCGGCGGGTCGCCGAGGCGCGGCTGCTGTTCGACTGCGAGCGGCTGACGCTGGCCCGGCGGCTCAGGGGGCTGCGCAAGAACCAGCTCGCGCAGGCCGTGGGGAGCACGCCGCGGGCGATCGGGCAGTACGAGGCGGGGGTGCAGCGTCCCGAGGACGGTGTCGTGTCGCGGCTGGCCATCGCCCTGGGGGTGCCGGTCGAGTTCTTCCGTTCCGGGCGCGGTGCGGTGTCGCTGGACGGCGCGCACTTCCGGTCGCTGAGGTCGACCAGCCAGATCGAGCGTGATCAGGCCCTGGCGTACGGGCGGATCGCGGCGGACGTGGTCGCGGCGCTGGAGGAGTTCGTCGATCTCCCGGTGGTGGACCTGCCGGAGTACGTGGTGTCGCCGGACGAGATCGCGGGCGGCGGCCCGGTGGAGGCGGCGCGGGTCGCGCGGAAGGCGCTGGTCGACGGGCCAGGGCCGGTGCCGCACGTGGTGCGGACGCTGGAGGCGCAGGGCGTGGTGGTGCTCGTGCTGCCCGACGCGGCCGAGCGGGTGGACGCGTTCAGCGTCGGCCTGCATCCGCGTCCGATGGTGTTCTTCAACCCGGCGAAGGGCGACTACTGGCGGAACCGGTTCGACGGGGCCCACGAGCTGGGGCATCTGGTGATGCATGCCGACGCCGAACCGGGCGGGAAGATCGTCGAGGACCAGGCGCACCGGTTCGCGGCGGAGTTCCTGATGCCGGCCGAGGAGATCGCGGGCGAGCTTCCCCGGTCCGCCGACTGGGACCGGTTCGGCGAGCTGAAGGCGGAGTGGGGCGTGAGCATCGCGGCGCTGCTGTACCGGGCCCGCACGCTGCGGGTCATGGACGAGGGCGCGTACCGCACCGCGATGGGCGCGCTGAGCTCGCGCGGGTGGCGGCGGCAGGAGCCGGGGCCTGTCCGTGCGCTGGAGCAGCCGACGATGCTCACGCGGGCGCTGGAGCTGGTGGCGGTCGCGGGCCTGGACCGGGACGGGCTGGCCGAACGCGCCCGCGTCACGCGAGCCGACCTGGACCTGCTGGTCCCTCACCGCTGACCGCGGGCAGACCTGGACCTGCTGGTCCCGCGCCGCTGACCGCGGGCCGATCCGGGCCTGCTGGTCCCGGTGCGGCCGGCCGCGGGGCTGTGGCCTGCGGGTGCGCGCGTTCGCGGCGCCGTCTTCGGGCCTCGGCCCGTGCGCGAGCCACGGCCGCCGGCGGCGGGTAGGCGTAGGCTGGGGCGCGAACGAGGGGTTTTCGATGCCGGCGGCCAAGCCCGCGTCCCCCTGGTTCCCCGTTACTCGGTCTCCCCGGGAGGCCAGACAGGTACGGCGCGCATGACGCCGCAACACGATTCCGTCCGCACCCGGACGTGCACCTGCCACGCCGCGGCCGGCATCGGCAGCGTCAAGAGGCCGTCGCGTGGACGCGACGCCGCCGCCCGCTGATCCCCGTGCCTTCTGCCGGGGACCGGCGTCCACAGACCTTCGGATCGGAGATCCACATGCCCACTGGCATCGCCTCGCCCGAGGCCGGGCTGAGACATGAACAGCTCGCGGACCACACCCTCATCGCCCTCAGCGGCGAACTCGACATCGCCTCCGCCCCCTCACTGCGGGAACGGCTGCGCGCCGCGCTGGAGGACTCCGGAGCGCACGTCGTCATCGACCTGTCGGAGGTGACGTTCTGCGACGTGTCCGGGCTGGCGCTGCTGGTCGGTGCGCGGCGCCGGACCGCGCCGGACGGCTCCCTCGTCCTCGCCTCGCCGCGCCCGCAGCTGGCCCGGCTCCTGCACGTCACCGGGCTCGACCGGGCGTTCACCGTCCGGCCGGCCGGTGGTGCCGTGCCGATCGCGCTGCCCCGCTCCCGATCGGCCGCGGCCTGAATGTCCGAGCGCGTGAGGAGAGCGGCATGAGCGAAGATCTGGCGACGAGTGCGTGGGGCCCGCCGGGGGCGTCCCGGGACGCGGCGGACGAGCAGCGGTTCGCGGCGTCGTTCGAGCTGATGACGGCGGTGCTCGGCGGCGCGCGGCTGCCGGACCTGCTGAACCTCGTGGCGGCGCAGGCCAGGGCGCTGGCGCACGTCCCGCTGGCGTTCATCGCCCTGCCCGTCGAGGACGGCAACATGCTCCGGATCGACGTCGCGGACGGCACCGACGGCGACCTGGTGCGCGGGCTGACGGTCCGCCGCGGCCGGTCGATGCTCGGCCGGGCGTTCGCCTCCCGCCGGGCGCTGTCCGCGCGGATCGCCGCCGATCAGACGCTGAGCCGGCTGCCGCCGGGCCCGATCCTGATCCTGCCGCTGGAGACGGGCGAGACCACGCGCGGGGTGCTGGCCGTGCTGGGACGCCCCGGCGCGCAGCCGTTCGGGCCGGCGACCGCCCGCCAGCTGCTGCTGTTCGCCGACATGGCGGCCCGGCTCGTCGAACTCGCCGAGGGGCGCCGCACGGACGAGGCCGACGGCGCGCATCTCATCGACGGTCGTCCGCCGCAGCCCGGGCGGATGTGAACGACGCGGACGCGGACGCGCCCGCCGTGAACGGGGTCCCCCTGGGCGGGGACGCGCGGGCACGGCACGGGTTCCGGGTAGATCTTTTGCCGGCCGCGCGCGGGGGCTCCCGCCGTGGCCGGGTTTCGCGGACGGGTCTCAGAGCTTGAAAAGCTTGGCGAACGGGGCGAGAATCCGGACTTTGCGCGTCCCGAAGTCGACGAGGACGGCTCGTCCGGCCTCGACCTCCAGGACGCGGCCGAGGCCGTACTTGTCGTGGGTGACCTGGTCGTCGGGGGCGAACTCCTTGGCGGGCGGAGCCGCGGGCGGAGGCGCGAAGGGGCTGGTGGGCAGGTGTCGCCGCTGGGCGGGCCGGAAGGGTTTCATTCCTGCCAGTATGCGCCCCGTCGCGGGTGCACGGGGAGCCTCCCCGCGAGTTGCGGGCAAAAATCGGCGTCCCGGTGCCGTCCACGGAATCATGTGGTAGCGTGTAGAAAGTTGCGGTTCCCATAGACATGTATGTGCGCCTGACGGTTCCACCTCGGGCGCATTTTTTGTTGTTCTGGATCTTCCGGATGGGCCATCGCGGCGTCCGGCCCGCACAAGGTGTGCGGACCGGGAACCGACCCAGAAGGAGGCGGCCATGGCCACCGGTACTGTCAAGTGGTTCAACGCGGAAAAGGGCTTCGGCTTCATCGAGCAGGACGGCGGCGGCGCCGACGTCTTCGCCCACTACTCCAACATCGCGGCCCAGGGCTTCCGTGAGCTCCAGGAGGGCCAGAAGGTGTCCTTCGACATCACGCAGGGCCAGAAGGGCCTGCAGGCGGAGAACATCGTTCCCGCTTGATCTCGGACCGGGCGGCGGGCCGGCTGTAAGGC